>CABYNZ010000004.1 GCA_902520485.1 uncultured Prochlorococcus sp.
ATAAGGAAAAATCATATCAGAAACCCCTTTTGGCAGTTTTTCTAAAGGTACTCCATGCGCTCTATCCCATAAAATTTGCATATCCTGAGAGAACAAAGAACTCCAATAACTAAAATTACAATATAACTTTTCTGGAGGTAGGAGATTTACAGATAAACCTGGGAGAGATGAATTCATAGGAATAAATATTTTATAGATTAATTGAATTTAGGTTTTTGAAATGATGAAAAATAAACTTAATATGCAAATCTCCTATATATGCAAATTAAATTTAACGCACAGTGCATCACTTTGCAACACCTTTTTAAGTGTTATATTTATCCATCATTTCCTGAAATTTTAGGAATGATAAAAATTTTTTATAAGTTTGCAAGTCAAAAGTCTCATTATTCTCTTCATTTAAATGGGTTGATTTAATAGGAATAAAATGATTTCCTAAGTTAGTATTAATTGAGAGTTTTGCATTATCTGTAAAGTCACCAGAATTGCCAAATAAGTTTTTTGAATTATCCTCATTTGATTGATATGATTGAGTTACTTTTCCTTTTTTTTTATTAAATATACCTCTTATAGAAAGTGCTTCTTCGACTAAAATACTTATTATTTTTGAATTACTTAAATTGTTCTCTGTGCTCAATTTTTCAATTATGCTCATAACATCTTCTCTAGGAATAAAACCAACTCTTTTTTTCTTTGTAGGCATTTAAAAATTAATTAAAGTTCAGCACTTGACTGTCATAAGTGTTGCACTATATTCATTATAAGTCAATAAAATTCTAATGATTTTGCCAACGACCTTACTCTTAGGAGCCCTTGGATATCTTTTCTACACCTCAAAAAGAGAACTTTCACTAGATCACCATGACCTTATGGAAAACAAAAAAGAGAATGATGATTTATATAAAGATTTGGAAGATCTATTTATTTAAAATAGCTGCATAGATATTAAGGAGATATTAAAGAACTTTGTTTCTTGACTAAAGATATACAAAACCTTAAACATAATTAGAATTAAATTAATAAAGTTATAAATTCAATGACTGTCCATCAAGATTACGAAATAAAAATCAATCTAAATGAATTGATCGAGAAGAGAATACCATGTTGTGATTTACTTCATCCAGATCATTGTTTAACAGAAAAACAAGTCTCTGAAATTGCTCATGATATTCGTATGGATTTAAATTTGCATGATCTATACAAGCAAGTGGATCAACACATCATGAATTATGTAAATGCAGCAGGAATTGATAACAAAGATCATTGGGTTGAACCACATCTTCCAGATTTGGAGAGAGATTTAAAAGAAGAAGTTGGTATAGAATTTGATTAATTTTTCCTATAAAAGAGATTAATAAATGTATTTTTTTTCTAAATCATTTATCAATTTATAAATACTTTTAGCTGATCTCTTTCTTTTCTTTAAAAATCTAAATACTGTAAATCCAATCAATACTGCAAAAATAGGTGTGATAATAATAATTCCATGATCCATAAACATCAAACAGAAGTATAATACTAAAATTATTAAAAAATCTGCCCCAATAAAATAGGTACTTTATACAAATATCTTTCACTATAAAAGTTAAGATTTCTCATAGAAAAGTGAAAGAAATAAATTTTTTTGTAGATTATGTAGATATAAATTTAATTCAATAAGGATAATGATTAATTATTTTGCTTTAACAGTAACTGAGATGGGGATCGGCAAGATAGAGTTAGCAGTTATTAGTGCAGTAATTTTAATATTTCCAGTTTTATTTGTTTATGCATCTAAAAACCTTGATGCTAAAGGGGTTTTCGAATGGATGATGGAAAAACCTAGTGATTGGATAGGTAAAAAATAAGACTTTAACAATTTAACTTTTGCTAGCTAAATTTTAAATTTTCTAATTTAGTAATCTCAAAATCATAAACTTGGCAATTATTTTCTAAATCATTAACTATTGAATTTTTTAGTAGAGAATAATCTATAAACTGATTGAGTTTATTATTTTTAAATTCCTTATTAGTCTCTCCAATAGCAAATGCCAAAGCTCCCTCATAAGATATACCGAATTTGGAAGTGTTACAGTAAGTTCTTGTGAACTTATTAGAAATCTTTTTAGTATACTTTTCTAGAGTTCTAGAAGAAGCATCCAATGAGTAAACTGGGCTACTAAAAAGAAGAAGCAAAGTTAAAGTGAATATCGTAAAAACTCTTTTGATCATAATATTTCATAAAATGCAAATTTAATATAGTTTAGAATTTAACTCTGACGACTATGTTTTATTAAAAATATAGAAACTAAAAATTTACTAAACACAAAACCTATTTCATATTTTGGAAGATAGAAACTCTCTAAATGAGTTTTTTATAGTTTTAATTTTTTTTGGTAGTTTTTTAAAAAACGCCTAAATACTTTTGGCATAAAAAAATAATTCTAATAAAAAATAGATAACAAATAATACCTAGGTATTCAATAAATAATTATCTAAAAATAAGTAAATTAATTATTAAATATATGGATTGAGCTATGGAAATGTATTTGAACATGAATTATTGTTTAATTAAGTACTAAATACAGAATTAATATGGCACTACCAGAACTTATTTATGCGCCTTTAGATGGCGGAACAATACATAGATATGAAATTAGTGGTGGCAAGAGAAAATTCTTAAGATTTATAGGTTGTTATTTGGGTCAATGCAATTTCCACAAAAATATTGATGATGCTATTGATTACATAAAAAATTTGAAAGAATCACAAAAAATACAACAAATATGAAATAAAGATTCATAAATACGATAGGGACTCAATATTTTTCAAGAACTACATAATTATTGCTACAAATAATAGAGAATTTTCTTTTTATAAGTAATTGATTATTTACTTGGGTTATAGTTCCGAAAGATAACCAGTCAATTAAAAAAGAAATTAATTTATGGATAACAGACAAATTAATTTTTTTAAATCAAAAGACTTAAATACCGTTCTTAAACCATTTAAAAAAGGAACGGTAGTAAAAATTGACTCGTTTGATATTAGAGAAAATCAAAATGAATTAAAAATAGGTTTATTTGGTTGGTATGCTATATGTCCTTCGAAAGAACTAAAAAAGAATAAGCTATTTTATTTTTCACTCTATGATGAGCCTCTTGTTCTTTATAGAGATGAAAATAAAAATGTAAGGTGTATTAAAAATATTTGTCCACATAGGGGGGCCTCTTTTTTTGAAGGAACATTATCAGATGGAGTAATAACCTGTCCCTATCATGGAGCTAAATTCTCATCTGGTGGAAGTTGCCAAAATCTCGATAGAATAACATGCAGTCATATAGTAGATAATAACTACGATAACTACGCCAAAAGAATTCACTTGTCTCAATACAAAGCTTTAGAAAAGAATGGATATATTTTTGTACATTTATCTAAAAAATCAGACACTGATTTAAACAATATAATTGAAGATGCACCAATAAGTAATTACGAATTATATGAAAATGGGTTTACGTATAAGAATTATGTATATGAAGAGGTATTAGTTGACTTCAAATGTGATTGGTCAAGAATAATTGAAAATCACTTAGATATCCTTCATCTTTTTTGGGTTCATGGGGATACAATCCCTGATAAAGATGTTAATAAAAACGTTCTAGTTAGTTTTAACCAAAAAATTAATGTTACTCCTCAATACATTGAAAGTATTTATTACTACAAGAATGAGCCTTCAAAAGAATTTATCCGGATAAAATATATACCACCAGGAAGAATATTAATTTATAAAGGTGATCCCTCTGAAGCAAGATATTTACAAGTCTTAGATCATATTCCACTAGGAAATAACAATGCAAGAGTAATAGTGAGACATTACAGAAAATTTTTAAAAAATAAACTACTTAATAACCTTATATTGTTTAAAGAGAATCAAAGAAAGATTTTTTATAAGATATTCGATGAGGATTATATGATTTTAAAAACACAAACATATAACCACAATATGGGATTTATAAGTAAGGATGAAATAAAATTATTGGGAGAAGACAGAATAATAAATTATTTTTGGAAATGGTACAAAAAGTCTGAAGATAAAGATGAACCATGGAAAAATAATATAAAGTCTCAAAATCTTGATGTATATGACAAAGTGATATTGAAATATCCTCCTGAGATAAAGAAATTAGAAATCGCAAATAATATAGATATCATTAGAAAAACATTTGTACGATTTGCTGCTCCGATTATATTTTTTATGTTAATAATATAATTTATGAAGAAAGTAGATAGACCTTCATGGTTGAATTGGCTATATCTTTTTATTTTTATTTTAAGCTCAATTCAATTGATTATATTTTGGAGTAATAAGTTTTAGTCTTGAATAAATTTTGGTTTGAAGCAAAAAATATAAATTGTTTTAAAAATGGCTTTAGAGTAATTAAAGATTTAAATTTAAAAATAGCGTATTCAGAGAATGTAATCTTAATTGGGCCAAATGGTTCAGGTAAATCATCCTTAATTGAAATAATTAATAGAAACATCTACCCAGTAGAAGCAAATGAATCGAAACTGAAGATATTTGACAAAGAACTTATAAATTTATGGGAACTAAGAAAAAAAATAAGTACCGTAAATAATGATATAAAAAATAGAATAAATCCAAATTTACAAGTTTTTGATTTAATTTTAAGTGGACTATATGGAAGATATTGTTATATACAAAATAAATCTGAAAAAGATTCTAGTAAGGTGGAAAAAATCATGAAGAAAATGAATATAACTAATTTATCTAAAAAGAATTTTTCCTATTTATCAGATGGAGAGAAACAAATTTCTCTCATTGCAAGGGCATTAATCAAAAAACCGAGAATCTTAATCCTAGATGAACCAGTTGCAAATTTAGATTATAAATCAAAGTTTTTTGTAATTGATAAGGTTAATGAATTATCAAAATTAAATACTAAAATTTTATGCGTCACTCATGATATTTCAATGATTACAAAAATTTATGACCGGGTGATAATGCTAAAAGATGGCAAAATAATCGCCGATGGAGATCAAAATAAGGTTATAAATAGAGAAAATCTCAATAATTTATATGGTATTCAAGTAGATGTAACTAATAATAATGGGCTTTGGAATATAAAAAGATTAATTAAATAACGATTATGAAAATAGCTATCGCAATAGCTAGAAATACTAAATATTTACTTTTTAAAAATGAAGAGGATTTATTTTTAAATGAAGAAGATCCACATTTAGAACATACAATCTTACCTCCTAAAGATCGATCTGAGACAAATGAAGAACTTCCACAATTAAAGCAAACTCTATTTACGCCCATCTAAAATAAAATTTTTAGCAATTCTATCTTAATTATATTGCTAAATTCTATGTAAAGAAAAACTTCAGAATCATGATGATAATGAGAATCTATTGCAATAAGTAAATTTATAGTGCATAATTGATAATAATTCTCATTATCATATTTTAATTTATGAATTTCCATTGTTATGGAGAATCTCCTTCAAAATTAGTAAGGATAATAACTGGACAGTCTGTATTAATAGATCTTTCATCAAGACCAAAAGGGACATGCCTAGAAGTTGAAAGTGGAATTGCTAGGGTTTATTGCCCTTGTGAAGAAACTGAAGGAATGACACTTGCATTTTTACAATCAGGTGATCAACTAAGAACGGACCTTTTATGTAGCGAAGGTGTCTGTGTTGAAGCATTAACAGATTTGTCTTTTCATAGCAATGTAAATATTGATCAGAATATTGGTTTTGATGCAGTAAATGAATGGACTTTGCAACTCCTTAGGATAAGACACTTAGGAAATGCAGAACAGCGATTACAAGCCTTGTTTTCAATACTAGTAAATCGTCTAGGTAGAAGATGTGGTCAATGGTGCGAGTTACCCTTTAGATTAACGCACGAAAGGATTGGAGAATTAATCGGATCAACACGCGTAACATCAACAAGATTAATTTCTAAATTAAGATCATCTGAGTTATTAATAGCTCCAATTGGAACCCAAACAGTCAGTGTTGCCCCTTCTTTTATTGAAACTTCGCCGCTATAGAAACATGAAGGAATCACAATCACTTACAAGCAACTTGTTAATGGAAGTTGATTTTTTATCAAATAGACTCAGAAATATCAAGCAATCCTATAAAACTACAGAAAATAAAGCATTGAAGGGAAGGTTATTTAGTGAAAACAAAAATATATTTAAAAGAGTTAAGGAAATTTATAAAATAGCTGAACTCTTAAATAAAAATAATGGGAAAATCAACTTTGCGAATTTACTTTTTGAAATAACCAAAAGGACATTGAATGAAAATAAATTTGAAAATAATTTATTTTTTCTTTAAATCACTATCTATTAATAAGATTGCCGAAGGTTGATTAGAAGCAAACTTAACCTTCCCCAGTATGTTCGCAAATTCATCTTCTGATTGTGTTTGAGCCTCTATAATAGGATCTAAAAATACGTTAGTTCTTGTATCTGAAATTCTTTCTGATATGGAATAAAGTTGTTGTAGAGATGAAGTTAAATCAGCCTCCATATTAAAAGAATAAGAAATCAGCTCCTCTATAGAATCCCATTTTTGAACGGGCGCAGGAATTTCATTTAATTTTACGCTTTGTCCTCTTGCGATTAAGTAATCTGCAAATTTCTGAGCATGTTCCATTTCGCCTTGTGATTCACTTAGAAAATGAGAGGCAAATCCATTTAAATCACGTTCTTGAAACCATAGATACATAGAAAAATATTGAACATTAGCATATCTTTCCATTGTTAGATGTTCAAAAATGTTATCTAACAAACTTTTGTCTATCGGTTGAGCAACGGCTCTTCCAGATGGTCCAAAATTAACTAATTTTTTTGTTTTTAAGTTATTTTCATTCATTTTCAAATAAGTATCTAAGAAAATAATACAACATTTTGTATAAATTAGTAATTAATAAATCCTTTAAATTAAATTAAATAATATGATAATGAAAATCACTCGCAATACTATAAATGAATTTAGAGTACAGTTTTTTTGAACTGCTTTTAACTAATAAAATATATAAAGATAAAAAAAAGAAATGTAAAAAGAAAAAATGCTCTAATTGGAAGGGAGGGAAGTGTAATTGCCTATAAATAAATTCTATATATATACCTTATGTGCTCCAGGATATAAAAAACAATAACTATTTTTATTTATAGAAATAGAACATTTATCACCATTATTTAGGAGATTATTAATATCAGTTCTAACCCTCAATATGTTTCCATTAATAGTTACTTTATATATAAGAAATTCTCCAAGAAATTCTTTAGATATTACATTCGCATTTCCAGATTCTGATCTTTTAATTGAAATAAATTTAGGCGAAATTGACATACTTTTAATATTTGCATTTTTTAAAACTCCTGAACTATTTATTTCACCTAAACAAGACATATATGAATTACCATTTTTTTGAAGATTAATAATATTATTACCCAAAATAAAACTACTAACAAATAGGGTCTTGGGATTGTTTAGAAGGTTAATTGGTTTATCAATTTGATGTATTTTCCCTTCATTCATGACGGCAACTTTATCGCAAATTGACATTGCTTCTTCCGGATCATGAGTAACCATCAATCCACTTGCATTACAACCTTTTAGGATATTTGGGAGTTCACTTCTCAATTTTAGTTTGACATGCATATCAAGACTACAAAATGGTTCATCTAATAAAATAAAATTAGTCCCAGGAGCGAGAGCTCTCGCAATTGCTAATCTTTGTTTTTGGCCTCCAGATAATTCATGTGGGTATCTTCCAATAAAATTATCAAGACCTACCACATTTAATAAATAATCAACTCTAGATCTATCTTTTTTATTTTTTAAACCAAAAATTACATTTTCCAAAACAGTTAAGTGAGGGAAAAGTGCATAGTCTTGGAAAACCATACCAATATTTCTTTTCTCAGGACTAAGAATTTTTTTTCCACTTGAAATTTCCTTATCATTTAGAGAAATCCTACCTCTAGAGGGATACTCGAACCCCGCAATTAATCTTAAAAGAGTAGTTTTTCCGCAACCAGAAGGGCCAAGCAACCCTAACAATTCGCCATTTTCAATTTTCAGGTTGATTGCGTTTAATATCCAATTTGAACATCCTCGCTTATCATATTTATGATGCAAATCATCAATTATTAACGCATCGTTTTTCACTAAGTTCTTCTTATCCAAATATTTTAAGTTAGCAGAAAATATTCACCTAAAATATCCCTTGTATAATTTTATACACCGTTTAATTTTCAAATTTAATGAGAAAGTCCGAAAGAGCAGAAATAATCCGTAAGGAACTCAAAAAGCTATATCCATCGCCTCCAATACCTCTTGATCATACAAATGCATATACACTTCTCGTCGCTGTAGTTTTAAGTGCTCAATCAACAGACAAGAAAGTTAATGAATTAACAAAAAGCCTATTTAAAGTTGCAGATAATCCAGAAAAGATGGTGCAGCTAGGTATAAATGGCATTTACGAATACATAAAATTTTTAGGTCTATCTAATCAAAAATCAAAGAACATTTATAACTTATCTAAATTATTGATTGAGAAGCATAATGGCGCAGTCCCAGATTCTTTTGAGAAGCTTGAATCTCTTCCAGGGGTAGGCCATAAAACAGCATCAGTTGTAATGTCTCAAGTGTTTAAAATACCCTCATTCCCAGTAGATACTCACATACACAGGTTGGCACAAAGATGGGGGTTATCAAATGGAGATAATGTAGTTCAAACAGAAAAAGACCTAAAAAAAATATTTCCTATTAATGATTGGAATACCTTACATTTACAAATAATTTTTTATGGCAGAGAATACTGCACAGCAAGAGGCTGTGATGGAACAAAATGTTCTTTATGTCGCACTCTTTATCCCAAAAGAAAAAAGAAATTTATATGTAAAAAGCCTTAAGAAATTTATATAATAATAAAATTAATTTATTTATCATGAAAATAGCAATTACTGGTGCATCGGGAAAAACAGGTTATAGAATTTCCGAAGAAGCAGTTAAGAAAGGATATAAAGTAAGGCAAATCATCAGAAAGAATTCAAAAGTCGCAGCAGGACTTGAGAATTTGGAAACAATTCGGGTTTCATTAGACAATAGAAAACAACTTGATAAAGCTTTAAAAGATATTGATGCTTTGATAATTGCGACTGGAGCGAGAGCATCATTAGATTTAACTGGTCCTGCAAAGGTTGATGCATTAGGGATATACAGGCAATTAGAGAGTTGCAAAAGAGTTGGTATTAAAAGAGTTATTTTAGTTAGTTCCCTTTGTACTGGTAAATTATTTCACCCATTAAACTTATTTGGTTTAATTCTTGTTTGGAAGAAATTAGGTGAAAACTTTCTACGAAATTCAAATTTCGAATGGACTATTATTAGACCTGGAGGATTAAAGGAAAATGAAGATATTAAATCAGAAAATATAAATTATTCAAAGGAGGATACTCAAATTAATGGATCAATTCCAAGAAGATTAGTTGCGCAATGTTGTATAGAGTCTTTAAAAAACAAAGAATCCATAAATAAATTAATAGAAGTTACAAGTTCTAATGATAATAAAAAAATATCTTTTAAAAAAGCTATGCAAATGATTTAAAAGATGTAAATATATAAATTAAAACTATGAAAATAAATCCCAAAATTGACGCATTACAATTAATGCTTACTGATTTAAGAACTAGAAATGAGCCAATAAGGCATAAAGCTGCATTCAAAGGTTGTCAACCAGAATTTCAAAGTCTTGTTTCAAGATTAATAAAGCAGTTAGAGGACGAATTAATTGCTGAAAAACTTACTAACCGAGATCGTTAAAAAAATTAGATTACTTAAATGAACTTAAGTTATCTAATTTTGCTTGTTCAGAAAGTTCATCATATCCTCCAAAAAATTTATTATCCAAAAATATTTGAGGGAAAGTATTATGGCTACTTTGAGCCATTACTTTTTGAAAGCTCTCATCATTTTCTATTAAAGTGACTTCATGAGGGATAGATAAAGAATTAAGCAACCTAATTGCTCTTTTAGACCAAGGACAATCCTTTAAAATATATGCTTTTACACGTGATTCATTTTTTAATAAATCATTACTTGAGATATTAATAATTTTATGTTCAAAAGAAAGTAATAATATATCAGTACCTTTTTTTACAATACAACCCTCCTCAAGATGACCGCCAAAGACATTACATCCCTCATCTGCAAAACTCAAATGTAAATGAACATCTCCTTTATTAAAATGTCCGTTTAAAGAAACAATCTCTAGATTTCCCTCAAATTTATTTATCTTTTGATTACCTGGGCATTGAATACAAACTGTTCTAAGATTACCAACCACTCCAGAAACATACCCGTATAAATTATTCGATAAAGAATATTCTTTAATTGAATTTATCAAATCAGATTCTGGAGATAGCTTTAGGCTATGAGGTTGCATTAGATATTAGATATAAAGAATAGTTTTGTAATATAAAACATCATCATCCATAAAGAGAAGTTGAGTTTATAATACTTAGGATTCAGATTCAAATTAAATTATAGAATCTAGCATCAAAAACCATTTAGAATTTTTACTAAAAATTTAAGCATGTTGAGAGTGTAATATATTTTTTATATACAAAAACTAATTTGTTATTAAGAAAAAATCTTAAAAATTTGGCATTGAATATTCCCAATTTATTATCGATATCTCGCCTTATCCTTGTATTTCCAATAATACTTTTTTTAGAAATTAACAGACCTTTTTATGTCTTTATATTGATTATTATTGGAGGTTTAACTGATTATTTTGACGGGTTAATTGCAAGGAAATTTAATCTTAAAACTAGATTAGGAGCTATCCTTGATCCCTTAAGCGATAAAGTATTCTATTTAATTCCTTTGACATTCCTTTGTAAAAATAATTTTATACCCTTCTGGTCTTTGTCATTAATTTTATTTAGAGAATTAATTATCTCTGGCCTAAGGAACTCCACAAAAGACGGTTTACCAGCATCAATGTTAGGAAAATATAAAACATTTTTCTTTTTTATTTCAGTAATTACCTTCTTTACACCATTAAAAATTAGCTTTTTGAATAATGTGGCTTTAATTTTTTATTGGTTAGGATTCATCCTAACTTTTATGACCTTATTAGGCTATTTAAGAATTAAAAAGAATATTATCTGAATTTTCATCAAACTCCTCACTCTTTTTATTGTTAAAATCATTCACGAAACTATCCTTTAGACCATTAAGTAAATCAAAAGTTGGCGTCCACTCTAAATCACGTTTTATTTTAGAGATATCAGTCTGATAATGATTTAATCTAATTGGAAATCCCTTTCTAGACTTAGGATCTAATTTTTGATAATCAAATGTTCTTAAAGAAATCTCATTTTGGTTTAATCCAAGAACATTCGCACAGAAATAAATTAAACCCTTGATTGTAACTCCTTTTTCACCTGAACAATTGTAAATATTATTTTTTGAATTTTCAAAATTTATGCACCTAATCATTACATCAGTAAGATCCGAAACATGGCCTAGCTGAGTAATTAAAGAACCGTCACCAGGGATTGGTATAGATTTTTTAGTAAATAACCTTTCAAAAAACCAATTTTCAATTTTATTATAATTTCCTGGTCCATAAATATAAGTAGGTCTAAAACTTGTAAAAGGAATTTTTTGGTTTTTTAACCAATTTTCTGTTTCAAACTTTCCTTTGTGCCTACTTTCTGGATCAATTGGATCAACTTCGGATAAGGGTAATTCACAATTATCTTTATAAACACCTGCAGAGCTTACATATATATATCTTTGGAAAGAGTTATCTAAATTTTCTAAAAGAAGTTTGGTTTGTTCTAACTCTCGTCCAGAAATATCAAAAACAACATCATACTTTTCATTTCTTAGCTTTACGATATCTTCTGAATTATTTCTATCACCCTTAATTAAATTTGTTTTTTCAGGATTACTTTTATTACCTCTCGTGAAAATATCAATATCATAATTTTTACTTAATAATTTTCCAACCAAAGACTTGCCAACAAATCTAGTGCCACCCATTACAAGAATTTTCATATTCAAAAAATATTTAACTGAAGTAGTAATCTTAAATAGAATTACATATTGAATAGTACTACTAATAAGTAATTAATGAAAAGGATGATTCTATGGACCTAATACCAGCAATTGATTTAATGAATGGTAAGTGTGTAAGGCTTTTTAAAGGCGACTTTAATAAAAGAAAAGACTTCACAAAAGAACCTCATGAACAAGCTAAATTTTGGGAAAGCGAAGGAGCCAAATATATACATATAGTTGATTTGGATGCTGCAAAAACTGGATCCCCAACAAACGATAAATCAATAAAAAAAATTGCAAAAACAGTTAACATACCAATTCAAATAGGTGGGGGTATAAGGTCTCAAGAAAGGATAGAACAATTATTTTCTTATGGTATTGAGAAAGTTATCATGGGAACCTCTGCAATAGAAAATAAAGAACTAGTTAAAGACTTATCAAATAAATTTCCTGGAAGGATAATTGTTGGGATAGATGCCAAAGATGGAAAAGTTAGTACAAGGGGTTGGCTTGAGCAATCTAATATTTTTGCCAAAGATCTAGTAAAGGAGTTTTCTTCATTTAAAATCGCTAGTTTTATTGTTACAGATATAAATACAGATGGGACTTTAGAAGGGACAAATGAAGAATTCATAAAAAGCATACTTGAAATTACAGATATTCCAGTAATAGCCTCAGGAGGTATTGGTTCAATTTCTGATTTATTATCGTTAGTAAAATTTGAAAACTCTGGACTCTTTGGAGTAATAGTAGGTAAAGCTCTATATGAAAATAAATTCACCATCAACGAAGCGAATAATGTATTGTCAGCAGAGAGACTAAATGACTTTGATTTAAACACAAATTACTACGCTTAAAAGAGTATAAAAATTGATTTAAGGCTGGTGTTTGCAGTAATTGTTAGTTAATTTTGTATAAGAGATAAGAAATCTAGTCTTGGAATTAATTTCAAAAAAATCGATATTGATTATTGCTCCAAGCTTAATAGCAGAATCTTTATCGCTTAAGTTAACATCACTAGACCAAAATTTAGAAATTAATTTTAATAATGGAACAGGTGATAAAACTCCAGATTTAGTTATATGGAATGTTCTTAATTTCCAATCAGAAGATCTTATAAGATTAGAATTATTAAAATTAAGAGAAAGATATGATGAGTCAAAGTTTCTTATAATTCTCTCTGGCGAACTTGTTTATGAAGCAAATACTCCATCATCGTTAAATGCTGAAGGTTTTCTTTTAAATCCCAGCGCAGAAAAAGTTCTTGAATCTATTGATACCATTTTCAATGGAGGAAGGGTATTTGATATTGAAAATAATTCTCGAGTTCAATTAAACAAAAACAAGCCTCTCTCTTTTAGTCAAAAAATTCTTACTTCAGGTCTTAAACAAATAGATTCTGAAATTAATTATATATTCAAATATGTCAACTCTGATTCAACACCAGAATTTTATAAATTCATTTTAAAAGGAAGATTAAGAGAACTTATTACTGCAAAATCTTTTCTAATTTTCTTATGGGGTAATTCACTAGAACTTTATACAGAGGCAGTTTACACTGAAAATAAAATTAATCTTGAAAATAAGAACACTGTTTTCATTAAAGATAAAAACACCGCAGAAATATGGAATTTGATTTTAGATAGACTAAAAGAAAGGTATAGCTCAACTAACTTACAGGTTGAATTTAATAATTCATCAATAATTCTCTCTGGAATAAAGAAAGAATTCATTTCGCGACTAATTTGCAAAATGTTAGATGAGTTAGATAATTTAGTAAAAAATATTAAGGAAAACTATAAGGAGAAAGATTTTAAAGATGATTTAAATTCTCTTATAAAAGAACTTAAAGTTAATACAATTTCAAATATCACAGACAGTTATTTTCGATTAAAAAAAGGAGGCGAATCTATTTCAATAAATGATTTTATTTATAGTGAAGTAATTTGCGAAGAGATAGATAGAGAATCACATGAATCAATAATGTTTATTGAGCCAATTATTAAAAATGAAGCTCTTGACTATGATGGAAAATTACTCCCTCTATATGAAACAGAATCGTTTTTGATTCTTGAAAATATAATTTCAAACTGGACAATAAGGAACTGTAATTTATTAGCTTCTGAAATCTTTAATATTTGTTCTTCTTGGCCTGAATTAAGAACTGTACTTATAAATCCCGAATTACAATCCACAAGAAATTTTGAAAGATTTAGAAATAATATTAATAACTACAATCGCTGGCATGACTATATTTATATGCCTATTTACTTGTATGAGAGTAAACGAGAATATATTGATATTATCGATAAAAAATTTACACGTTACTTTAAGAATGAAAATAGGGAGAAAGAATTAGAGAAACTAGAATGGCTACAAAAACAAGTTACATTGTTAGTTGAGATAAGAGATGCCGTAGCACCGCAGTTAGAAGTTGCTGTAAAATATATCGGTAATCTTTTCGTAACTTTCCTTACAAAGGTCGTTGGCAAAGCTATTGGTTTAGTGGGGAAAGGAATCCTTCAAGGATTAGGAAGATCAAGTTCAAAGTAAGTTATTAACCTTTAATGAAAATAATTCAATGGATCTTGATAGCATTAATTTTCTTAAGCCCATATAAAGCAAATGCCTCTAGAGATTCTGATAGTTACGATGGCAACATCTTTCCAATATACGCAGGTAATGGGGCTATAGTTCCTCCCCAGACAAGTCTTCAGGAATCATTTAAAAATAAAAGAGTTGCAGTTTTATTTTTTTATCTTGACGATAGCTCGGATAGTAAAGCTATGGCTCCGATAATATCTGGTTTAGATTTGATATGGAGAAATAATATAGATATCATTGCTCTGACTACTGATGAATTACAGGATAAAGAAAAGTCTGATCTTAGAATTGAACCTAATTTTTATTGGAACGGATTAATTCCACAAACCATTATTTTAAGTAGTGATGGTGATGTTAAATTTGATAAAAATGGAATGATTAATATTGATGAATTAAACAAAGTTATAGGAGAACTAAAGGGAATTGATATAGAAGACACGACATTTTCTGTAGAAAGTTTTAATGAATACAACAGTATCATTTCTGAAAAAAAAAATAAAAACAAAAATTAATTAAAAAAATGATATTGATAAATATCCTCCTAGTTATTTTAATTTTTTTAATTATTTCAGATTTATATATTCAAAACTCACCCAAATCAAAGTTAAATCTGGTACCTATAAATTACAAAATCAAAAAGAAGGATGGTTTAAATGAATTAATTATTGATTTAAAAATAACTAATAAAAGTAAAACAAAAGAGACGATGGTTTCTAATATTAATTTTGAATTAGATTTTTTTAAAAGTAAAGGTAGCCAATATTGCCAAAATTTTAATTATCAAGAAGATATTTACATATATGAAAATAATAAAATTAAGAATTTAAATAATTACTGGCCAACAAAAATTATCAAGTCAAATTCAGAATTATTTGTAAGAATCATATATAAATTTAGCAATAATAATTTTAGAAAAAAAATCAAATATTTATGGTTAAAAATATATTGGGAGAACTATGGACATTTTGGTATTTCAAATAATAAGGATTGTTTCTTAATTAATTTAGATCGTCAAAAACAAAGGCCGAAAGAAGTTTTTGAAATTCCAATAAATAATAAATATAAAGCTTTAGCTATTAAAACTGATTTACTTGGTTGCTTTGATAACCCAGTAAATACTGTGATTGAATACTGCAAAGAAATTGTAGAAAAAAATGATATTTTAACTATCGGAGAGAGTCCGCTAGCGATTATGCAAAATAGATATATTTCCCCTCAAAATTTAGAATTTAGTTTATTTTCGAAAGCTTTATGTTATTTTTTTCACCCTACAAGTAGTCTCGCAACAGCTTGCGGCATGCAATTATTAATAAATAGAATCGGAGTCACAAGAATAACTTTTGCACTATTTGTTGGATGTCTCTTCAAATTAGTGGGGATTAAAGGTATTTTTTATAGGTTAACTGGTTCAGAATCATCACTCATTGATGATATAAGCGGCACAGTTACACCTTACGACAAGAGTATAGTTATGGGACCTCTCAATGCGGATTTATTTTGTAAGGAGGTCTCGAACTATCTAAATATAGATGTTGCTGTAGTCGATGTTAATGATCTTGGAGGTGTAAAAATCTTAGCTAGTTCAAATAAAAAAGTAAATAAAATACTCAAAAGAAACTTAATATCTAATCCAGCTGGCAATGGAGATGAAAAAACCCCTATAGTATTAATAAGAGAAAATAAGTAAATGAAAAAAGATACCTCTTATTCTTTTCAATCTAAAAAAGGAATGGAAGTAACTTTTGAAGAACTCCATATACGGCATATTAATCTTTTAATAGATATTAAAAATAAGGAATTGAATAATTGGTTTTTAAAGATGGCAATTATAAATACCTTTGATGACTTAAAAATCTTCTTGAATAATCTTAAGAAAAATAAAAATAAATGCATAATTGCTATATATGGAAACGAAATTATTGGTTATTTTAATATTTTTCCTTTAAACAAAAAAGAGACTTGCTTAAAAATATCTAAGCCCAAGTTGATTAATAGCAAGTGTTCTCTAACAGATAAACAATTAACTTTAGGATTGTTAAAAAAATCTATCTCAATAAAAGAAAACAAAACTTCAAGTTGGATAATTAATTCAGATATAAATAATGTTGACCTTATATCAAACGCAAGAGAATTAGGCTTTCAACCGTTAGGAGAGATAATCCTTTGGGATGGTTCTGATCAAAATAAACCTACAAATCAAAATACCAATGCCTATACATTAATTAATGAATTCCAAAAAATTAATAAACAAAATGTATTAAAAATAGTTAATTTCATAAGATCAAATCAATCACCCTTAATAAGAAATATTTTAGATTTTGATCAAGACGACATTCTTAAAAGAAATAACTCTAATAGTGGTGCCTTAATATATGAAAATTCAGTTTTATGTACAATTTTAAAAGATATTAATTATCAAAATGAGGGAATTTATACTTTAACAATAAGTAGATATTGGGATAATAGATTCAATTCTATTTTAAAAGAATTTATAAAAAGATTTTTTGAAAAATCACCTGTTTCATATTTAAAAACCTATAAAGAAAATTCTCAATTAAATGTTTTTCTCGAAGAGTGTAATATTAAAGAAAAAAATCAAGAAATAATTCTTATTAGGAACACAATAATTAAGAATGAAGCCAAACAAGTAAATATAATAAACCAATCTTTGGAATCAATCTTTGAAAAATTAAGTCCACAAGGTAATCCATATCCATCTCCTTTTCCATTAAAAACAAAGTGAAATTTTGCAAACCCAAACCCAAGTCAATTTTAAGTTTGGATATAGGTACCAAAAGAATAGGATTAGCTTATTGTGATCCCCTCTGCATAACATCAAATATACTTCCAGCAGTAAAAAGATTTAAAAATAATCAAGAGATTAAAATCATTAGAGATTATATATATGAATTTAATTTGACTGGGTTTATTGTGGGTATTCCGCTAGATGAGGAAGGTAAAATGACCACTCAAGCTATTGACTGTAAAAATTACGGTCAATTACTTTCAAATGAATTAAATCTTCCATTTTCTTATGTCAATGAACATAGTTCAACTTGGGAATCTTCAGAAAGATTTGGAATAAAAAAAGATAAATCCGGATTGATTGATAGTTTTTCAGCAAAAATAATACTTGAACAATGGATCGAAGAGGGTCCTGAATTAGAAGAAATAGCTGGTAAACGTCAGATAAAATATTAGTATTAAAAAGGATAGATAATTTTTAAATGAAAGAAGCCAACTCAAATGATAATTATGATGCACAGACTCTTTTATTAAATGACTCAAATGGAAACGAGCTATTTTGTTATCTTGAACAATTAGTAAGTATTGAGGGCCAAGAATATGCTTTATTAACGCCAGTTGATACTCCAGTAAGTCTTTTTAAGATAAATGAAAAAGATGAACCTGAATTAATTGAGAAAATAGATAAAAATGAACAAATACTAAAAAATGCTGAAGCAGTTCTTCAAGAACATGATTTAAGACTTATCAGATCAGCAGTTACATTAACAGTATCAGGAGAACTTGAAGAACCAATTTACGATGAATTAGAAGAAGATTACGTCGATGATGATAGTGAGAGTTATGAATTGCTCGTTAACTTTAATCTTTTTGATCAAGAATATGGTTTATATATACCACTAGATCCTTTTTTTATTGTGGGTAAATTAAAAGACAAAGGTGCCTTATTAGTTGAAGATGATGAGTTCGATAGAATTCAACCTTTGATTGAAACTGAGCTTGAAAAAAGTAGTTCTTAAAATCAATGAGATCTATCCTAAAAGTCAATTGGGATTCAGACTTACCAATATATAATATTTCTCAATCTGAATTGCAAAAAAAAGGAATTAATTCTTTATTGCTAGATGTGGATGGAACTCTAGTGAATAGAAAATCTAATATTATCCCAAAAGCTGTAAAAAATTGGATCATAGAATCTAAAAAACTTTTCTCCTTGTATCTAATAAGTAATAATCCATCAAAAAAAAGAATCGCAAAAATAGCGAAAGAATTAAATTTAAGTTATAAATACAATGCATCAAAACCAAGAAAAAAAGCAACTTTGTCTGCTATCAAAGAAATTGGCAGAGAGCCAAAAAATATAGCCATTATTGGCGACAGGATTTTTACAGATATTATTGTTGGGAATAGATGTGATATAAAAACAATATTAGTTAAGCGATTAAATAGAGATGGCTTGCCTATAAAATTTAATTTAACTTTGATAATAGAAAAATTAATTTCTCATTTTATAAAATGAAAACTTGGGTTATAAAAATTGGTACTAGTATTTTAAGAGGAACAGAGGAAACATCTACAGAAGAAGTTATTGAAAACCTTTCTAGATCCTTTACAAATTTTCTTTCAAAAGGAAACAAATTAATTTTAGTAACTAGTGGAGCTGTCGGATTAGGTTGCCAAAAATTAAATATTAAAACGAGACCAAATGATTTAAGTACCCTTCAAGCTACTGCTGCAGTAGGTCAAGTTAATTTAATGTCCTTATACGATAGAGTATTTAATAAATTAGGTCATAATATTGCTCAAATTTTAATAACTAAAGCTGATTTCAATTCACGAGAATCCTTTAATAACGCTTCTAAAACTTTAAAAAAATTAATCGATTTAAATGTTATTCCAATAGTAAATGAAAATGATACCGTAGCAAATGAAGAGCTTAAATATGGAGATAATGATACCCTCTCTGCTTTAGTTGCCTTGGCTATAAATGCTAACAAGCTTATTTTATTAACCGATATTGAAAATCTATACTCAAAAGATCCACGTAATAATCAAGATGCGCAACCTATTAAAGAAGTTCATAATAGTGAATTAAAGGATATTAAAGATAAAAATAATCAAAACTCAAATAATGAATGGGGAACAGGAGGAATTTCTACAAAATTAATTTCTGCAGAAATAGCAACAAAAGGAGGAGTCGAAGTCCAACTAGTTGATGGAACTAATAAAAAAAACTTAATTGAAATTTTTAATGATAATAAAATTGGAACTTTATTTTATCCATTAGAAAAACCTATAGGAAACAAAAAAAGTTGGCTTTCACATGCAATTCAAACAGTAGGGAAAATCACTTTAGATGATGGCGCTTCATTTGCAATCAAAAAAAAAGGTGCCTCACTTTTAGCGGTTGGTGTTAAGAATGTAGAAGGAAACTTTACGATTAATCAGGCAGTTAAAATCGTAAATACAAATGATAAAGAGGTTGCAAAAGGTTTAGTATCAATAAGTAGCGACAAATTAAGAAGTATCTTAAATAATAAAGAAAATAACAACTCCTCGATAATTGTCGTACACAGAGATGTTCTTGCTCTCTCTTAGAAAAAAATTAAAACTGAAAAATGCTTTTAAGTGATTTAGTTGATCTAATAAAAAAAGGAAATTCAAATTTTATTAGTGACAATATTTTTGAAGATTTAAATATAGATGATGCTGCCTCATTAGATGCTGCAGTTAAACATCAAATATCTTTTTTAGAAGAAAATAATATCCTTAAAGAAAAATTAGATCAAACTAAAGCATCAGCAATAATAACTACTAATAACGATGAAATCGTTAGTGCCCTAAAGAAACTCAATATATCAAACATAATAGTTAAAAACCCAAGAATTGCATTTGCAGAAGTATTGGATTTTTTATATAAAACTATTAATTTCAAACCAGGAATTCACGCTTCAGCGGTTATAGATAAAACAGCAATAATTGGAGCAGATTGCCATATTGGACCTAATGTCTATATAGGAGAAAATACTGTAATTGGTGACAATAATCGTATTCTTTCTGGAGCATCAATTTTAGGCAATGTTCTAATAGGAAGCAATAATATAATTCATCCAAATTGTGTTATTTATGAAAATACCACTCTAAAAAATAATTGTGTAATTAATTCAAATTCTGTTATTGGATCAGAGGGATTTGGTTTTATTCCTAAAAATGGCAAATGGGTAAAGATGCCTCAAAAGGGTGGTGTAAAAATAATGAGTTTTGTTGAAATTGGAACGAATTGTTGTATTGATAGGCCCGCAGTTGGATTTACTTTTATTGATGAGGGAACAAAATTAGATAATTTAATACAAATAGGTCATGGAGTTAAAATTGGAAAGAATTGTGCATTTGCAGCTCAAGTTGGTATAGCTGGAGGAGCAAATATTGGAGATGGTGTTATTTTGGCAGGGCAAGTAGGAGTCAATAATAGAGTAAAAGTTGGGAATAATGTCATTGCAAGTTCAAAATGCGGAATCCATTGTGATATAGAAGATGGCAAGGTAATTAGTGGTTTCCCCGCGATGGAAAATAAATCATGGCTAAGGAGTTCAAGTATTTTTAAAAAATTACCAGAATTAGCCAAAAAACTTAGACAACTAGACAAGCAATAATTTATTGTTCTTATTAAACAAAAATTTAAATGAAGAAATATAAGATAGTTTTATTGTCAGGGGACGGAATTGGACCAGAGATTTCAGAAGTTTCAAAAAAAGTTATAAAAAAGCTTTCAAAAAATCATAATTTCGATATTGAGATTATTGAAGAATTATTTGGAGGGATAGCTTATGAAAAATATGGGAGTCCTGCTCCAGATAAGACACTTGATCAATGCAAAAAAAGTGATGCTGTACTTTTAGCATGTGTAGGAGATATTAAATATGACTCTCTTGCAAGAGAATTAAGGCCAGAAAGTGGATTACTAAAGTTAAGATCCGCCCTAAACCTCTTCGCAAATATCAGGCCTGTCAAAATAAGAAAATCTCTACTAGATGCAAGTACATTAAAAAAAGAAATCGTTGAGCATGTAGATCTTATTGTTGTAAGAGAATTAATAGGGGGAATTTATTTTGGAAAACCAAGAGGACATATAACAGATACAAAAATCCCAAAAGCTTTCAATACGATGGTTTATGATTCGGCCGAGATAGAGAGAATAACAGAAATAGCAATAAAAATTGCTAACCAAAGAAATAAAAAAATATGTTCTGTTGATAAATCAAACGTTCTTGAGGTTAGTCAATTATGGAGAGATACAGTTTTAAATATCACCTCAAAAGATAAAAATATATCTCTAAGCAATATGTACGTTGATAATGCAGCAATGCAATTAGTAAGAGATCCTGGTCAATTTGATGTAATTTTAACAAGTAATTTATTTGGAGATATTTTAAGCGACTTAGCCGCAATGTTAACTGGTTCTATTGGTATGCTTCCTTCTGCTTCTCTAAACAATGATGGTCCAGGAGTTTTTGAACCGGTTCATGGTTCGGCTCCTGATATAGCTGGTAAAAACATAGCGAATCCTATTGCAATGCTTTTATCTGCTTCCATGATGTTAAAAATTGGATTAAATGAAGAAGAAGCTGCAGAAAATTTAGAAACTGCCATTGATAAAGTTTTATCAAAAGGATTTAGAACAGCCGATTTAGCTGATCGGTCTTCCGAAGTATTATCTTGCAGTGAAATCGGAGATAAAATAATGGATGAAATTTAAAAAAAAATTAATAAATAAAAAAATATTTTTAAGTAAAACATAAAGTTGGCATATGACCTGTCAGAATCATTAGATATTGTTTTTAAAAAATGTCAAAACGTCATCCAGTAGTCGCTGTAACAGGATCTTCAGGAGCAGGAACAAGTACAGTAAAAAGAGCCTTTGAGCATATTTTTGCCAGAGAAGATATTGTTCCCGCAGTTGTAGAAGGTGATAGTTACCACAGATTTGAAAGAATGCCTATGAAAAAAGCGATGGCAGACGCTCTTTCAAAAGGTGAAAATTTCTCTCATTTTGGTCCCGAGGCTAATCTTTTTGACAAATTAGAAGAACTTTTTAAGATCTATGGTGAAACTGGAGGAGGAAAAAAAAGATATTATCTACATAGTCTTGAAGAAGCAGAAGAACATAATACAAGACTTGGGACATCCCTAGAACCTGGGCAATTTACTCCATGGGAAGATATTCCTGAGGGAACAGACGTACTTTTTTATGAAGGTTTGCATGGCGGGGTAGAAGGTGATGGATACAATGTGGCATCCTATGCTGATTTACTTGTTGGCGTTGTTCCGATAACAAATTTAGAGTGGATTCAAAAAATCCATAGAGATAACGCAGAAAGAGGTTACTCAGCGGAAACCATTGTGGATACGATATTGAGAAGAATGCCTGATTATATAAATCACATTTGCCCACAATTCAGCAAAACTGATATTAATTTCCAAAGAATTCCCACAATTGACACTTCAAATCCTTTCATATGCAGAAATATCCCAACTCCTGATGAGAGCTTTGTGATCATACATTTCAGAAAAGGGGCAAGAGAGAAATGGGGTATTGATTTTCAATACTTGCTTGGAATGATTAACGATTCATTCATGTCAAGTCCAACAAGTATCGTTGTAAATGGTGGAAAAATGGGATTCGCAATGGAACTAATTCTTACTCCAATAATTCATAAAATGATTGAGGAGAAAAATAAATAATAATTAATTTTCGATTATCAACTCAGATCATTATTTTTTAACTTTGAGAAGTTTCTAATTCAGAAAATCTCAAATTTTTATATATCTTTCTTGATAAAAGTACCTTACTTAGATTTAAATAGAAAAAAACAGAGAAAGTTGTGTCATTAATCGACTGGTTTGCCGCAAGGCGTAAAGATCAATTTGTTGGGAAAGTTTCCCAAGATACTGACGAAGGAGATGGTTTGTGGGTTAAATGTTCAGAGTGTTCGCAAGTAGCCTATAGAAAAGACCTAATTTCAAATTTCAATGTTTGTAGTAATTGTGGACACCACAATAGGATTAATAGCGATGAAAGGATAAATATAATTGCTGATAAAAATTCATTCAAAGAATTTGATAGTTCACTAAGTCCTACAGATCCTTTGGGTTTTAAAGATAGAAGAGCTTATGCTGATCGAATTAAAGAAAGTCAAGCAGGTACAGGTTTAAGAGATGGAGTCGTAACAGGTATCTGTTCTGTGAATTCAATGCCTTTAGCATTAGCTGTTATGGATTTTAGATTTATGGGAGGATCCATGGGTTCAGTAGTTGGTGAAAAAATTACAAGGATAATTGAAAGAGCAACTTTGGAAAATTTTCCAATTCTTATTGTTTGCGCATCAGGAGGAGCAAGGATGCAAGAAGGTATGTTAAGTCTCATGCAAATGGCAAAAATATCTGGAGCACTAAAAAAACATAAAGAGAAAAATCTCCTATATATGCCCTTGTTAACTCATCCAACTACTGGGGGGGTAACAGCCAGCTTTGCGATGTTAGGTGATTTAATTTTGGCGGAACCTAAAGCACTTATTGGATTTGCTGGAAGAAGGGTTATAGAACAAACATTAAGAGAAAAATTACCCGATAATTTTCAAACAGCTGAATATCTACTTGAGCATGGTTTTGTTGATGTAATAGTAAAAAGGAAAGATCTCAAGGATACTCTGACTAAAATTTTAAAAATTCATGGCGTAAAAGAACTTGCAGAAGCAAATATATAAAATGAGAATAATTTCTAATTTATTTTATTTTTCTTTAAGCCTTCTACTCTTTATTTTTAACTTTGCCTCCTATTCATATGCGATAGGAAATGTTGACTGGGTCCTACTAAAAGAGAATGATGATGGGAAAGAATGGCTTGATAAAGGGAGTATTAAGTCGCTCCCAAATGGTGAAATAAGTGTATTAACAAAGTTCTTTAAGAATCCAACTAATTCTGATGATGATGATGGAGAGTTATCACTTTATGTAATGAGAATTAATTGCAATGAAAAAAAGTTCAAAGATACATCAATAAATGGAATTCCACAATTCAATTCAAAATGGCAAACTTCTAATAATGATGAACTTATAGATGTTGTTATTGAAAATAGCTGTTGAGAGTTTACTAATGAATAAGAATGAATACTAAAAATAAAAAATTAAAAATAGCAATCGCTGGACTAGGATTTGGGAAAAAAGTTCATTTAGAGGCATTAAAAGAGTCTGATCACTTAACTCCTGTAGCAATTTATCATTACGAGAAAAAGCAAAAATCGATGATAGAAAAAGAAACGGGCTTAGATTTTTTTCATAATTGGGAAGACTTAGTTAAATCTCCAAAAATTGATGGAATTATTATTGCCACTCCTCCTGAATCAAGATTTAAGTTAGCAAAACAAGCTCTGGAGAATAATAAAAATTTGCTCCTAGAAAAACCCGTTTCAATATCCTCCTCAGAAATTGAAGAGCTTCAGAGAATATCTTTAATTAATAATTTAAGCGTATGTGTTGATTTTGAATATAGAGCAGTACCTCTTTTCCTTCAGACAAAAAAACTTATTGATGAAAATATCTTAGGAGATATATATTTAGTCAAATTAGATTGGTTAATGGGCAGTAGATCCGACCCCAAAAGATCCTGGAATTGGTATTCATTGGAAGAAAAAGGTGGAGGAGTTATTGGCGCTTTAGGTACTCATGCATTCGATATGTTGAATTGGTTTTTTGGAGAAGCAATAAACGTGTCTGGCAAGTTAGCAACATCAATAAAAAAAAGACCTTTACCTAATTCATCTGATTTAAATGATGTTACGAGTGAAGATGTATGTTTAGCCAATATAGAAGTATCAAACTACAGTTCGAATCTTATTCCATGTCAGGTATCTTTATCATCAATTTCTAAAAATGGTAGAGGATTTAGTTTAGAAATATATGGAAGCGAAGGTTCACTTATTCTTAAAAGCGAAAACCAAAAAGATTATGTCCATGGTTTTAATTTAAAATATTCAAACAGCGAAAATAAAATACAAAATCTAACTGCAGATTCAAGTTTTAATTTTGAAAAAACATGGACTGATGGGAGAATAGCTCCAGTTTTAAGAATTCAAAATTTATGGGCTGAGAGTATTTTTAATAAAACACCTATCATTCCAGGCTTATGCGAGGGACTTGCAAGTCATAAAGTTTGCGAAGCTATAAGAGAATCGTCGAAGAGCGGGTTAAATATAAAAATATAGATTTTGTATATCTAATTACGTGACATTTGATCCCTCTTTGTACTAAACTCGCGGAAACAAGTGCTTTGTATAGCATCTAACTTATTTTAATTATGGCCCTCGTTCCACTAAGACTACTTTTAGATCACGCTGCTGAGAATGGTTACGGTATTCCAGCTTTCAATGTTAATAATCTTGAGCAAGTTCAAGCAATCATGGAAGCAGCATATGAAACTGATAGTCCAGTTATCCTCCAAGCTTCAAGAGGGGCAAGAAATTATGCAGGAGAAATTTTCTTACGTCATCTAATCCTTGCCGCTACAGAAACATATCCAAATATTCCAGTTGTAATGCACCAAGACCATGGTAATGAGCCATCAACATGCTATTCAGCAGCAATAAATGGTTTCACATCAGTAATGATGGATGGTTCTCTAGAGGCAGATGCAAAAACACCCGCAAGTTACGAATATAATGTTGCAGTTACTAAAAAGGTTGTAGATTTTGCTCATTCAGTTGGGGTTAGTGTTGAAGGAGAATTAGGTTGCTTAGGTTCATTAGAAACAGGGAAAGGAGAAGCTGAAGATGGTCATGGTTTTGAAGGTGAACTTTCTACAGATATGCTTTTGACTGATCCTGAAGAAGCTGCAGATTTTGTTGCTAAAACAAAAGTTGATGCATTAGCTATTGCTATAGGTACAAGTCATGGTGCTTATAAATTCACAAGAAAACCTACAGGAGAAGTTCTTGCAATAAGCAGAATTGCTGAAATTCATAAAGCACTTCCAAATACCCATCTTGTAATGCATGGATCTAGTTCAGTTCCTCAGGAATGGTTGGATATCATTAACAAATATGGTGGTGAAATTCCTCAAACTTATGGTGTTCCTGTTGAAGAAATTCAAGAGGGAATAAGAAATGGAGTTAGGAAAGTCAACATTGATACTGATAACAGACTAGCTTTCACTGCCGCGGTTAGAGAGGCAGCATTTGCTGATAAGGCAAACTTCGACCCAAGACATTTCAACAAGCCTGCTAGAAAATACATGAAGCAAGTTTGTCTTGATAGATACAAGCAGTTCTGGTGCGAAGGTCAAGCAAGTAAGATCAAACAAAACAGCACTAATTATTTTGCTGATCTTTACGCAAAAGGTGATTTGGATCCAAAAGTAAAAGCTACTGTTTAATTTCTTCCCAAATTAAATAAAAAAAGGCCTCCAAAATTGGGGGTCTTTTTTTATTTCAATATTAATGATTTTAATGTAAAGAGACCATCAGTCCCACCAATTGTCTCGTCGCATGCTCGCTCTGGATGAGGCATTAAACCTAGAACATTTCCCTTCTCATTAGTTATGCCTGCGATATCGAATGAGGATCCATTGGGATTATTTTTATATCTCAAAGCGATCAATTCATTATCTACAAGTTTTTTTAAAGTATCAGAATCACAATGATATCTTCCTTCCCCATGCGCTATTGGCAATTTAATTGTTTGTTTTTCATCTACATTATTAAACCAACCTCCTTTTGAAGAAACGATGTCCAGTTCAACGTCATCACAGATAAAATTAAGATTTTTATTTGCAACAAGAGCACCAGGCAAAAATCCTGATTCTGTCAAAATTTGAAACCCATTACAAATTCCTAAAACTCTTTTCCCGCTTTTAACAAACTCATCCAAGGCATTAATTAATGGAGAGAATCTCGCAATTGCTCCGCATCTTAAATAATCACCATAGCTAAATCCTCCGGGTAAAACTATTGCATCTACATCACTTAAATCTGAAGACTCATGCCACAAGTATTTTGTTCTTATGTCTAAACAACCTTCCAATGCCCATGAAACATCACGATCACAATTAGAACCAGGGAAGACAACAACTCCTACAGTAAAATTATCCATCTTATAATTTTTCTAGTGAATACTCATAATCTTCAATAACAGTATTTGCGAATAACCTTTGACACAATAAATCAATTTTTCCTCTTACTTCGTTTTCACCATTACCTTCTATTTTCACCTCAATCATTTTTCCTATACGTAATGATTTTATTCCCTCGGCTCCAAGTTTTATAGAGGCAGATTTGGTAGCTTCCCCTGCCGGATCTAAAACTGAGGGTCTTAGTCTTACAAAAACTTTTACAGCAAATTGGTCCAATTAAAAATTAATTTCTACTAGAAGATTAGTTTAAATTTTAATAAAAAGTACTATTGATTAATAAACAAATATTTTTACCTTAAGGCTTTCTGAGTTATTAGATGTTTATGTAGCCTCTACCAAAACATACTAAGCAAGTTCTTCTTGAATTTTCATGTGTTTTAAAATTTCCTGCCCCTCCACATTTTGAACATTTTATTTTATCAATTGATGTGACTTCGTCAGAGATTATTTGTTTTAAAGCAATTTTTGGATTTTCCATCTTGGGCTGTCTACTATTTAAGTATCCCGGCAGTCAACTATAATGTCAAATTGCTATTTTTGGTTCACTTAAAATCTTAAATTTCTCTTTAATTTTTTTATTGAAAGTTTTTATAGATTTTTCATCAAAGGAGATTATTACTAATTCAAGCCCAGCATTATCATTTGGTCTCCAACAATTGTCTGGAGCTTCTTCAAACCAAGTATTAATTTTCTTTCCAACAATTTGTATTTGTAAAGGTAATGATTTGTTTGGTATCCAAATACGTCCTTTTATTCGAAGAATATTTAATTCATCCAAGATTTTTGACATCTCCTTTTCAAAGTCATTTTTTTCAAGGAAATAATTTAATTTAATTGAATCTGATACAAGTTCAACATGATTATGGTCATGTTCTTCAGTTAAAAATTCTTTATAAGTCTCTTTTTTAAAATTAAAATCAAATAGATAGTTCAAATCAATTTTGCCATTATTAGATTTAAGGACTGGTGTAGATGAGTTTAGACTTCCTTGAATTTTATGTTTTACAAAGTCAAACTGATCATCATTTAAGATATCTGATCTAGAGACTAAAACGATATCAGAGACTTCTAGTTGCTCCTCATAAAGTTCATCTATAGTGGCGTTGTGATCAATTTTATCTGTTTCATTATATTGTTTTGTTATTTTATTTAAATCATTAATTGGTGAACCATTAAGCATTGATTCTCCATTAACGATACCAACAACAACCTCAAGGTAGATGGAAGACCTAATCTCAGGCCAGTTAAGTGCTTGAATTAAGGGAATTGGTAGTGCCAAGCCACTTGTTTCGATAATTATTGATTCGATAGGAGGATTAAATTCTAGGAGAGCTTTTATTGATGGAACAAAATCATCTTGAACAGTACAACATAAACATCCATTGTTTAATTCGATTACACAGTCGTCTTCAGATTCATAACATTTATCACAACTTTTAATCAAATCACCGTCAATTCCAACATCACCAAATTCATTAATTATTAAACCAAATTTTTTATTACTCTCTTTTAATAAATATCTTAGAAAAGTTGTTTTACCTGAACCAAGAAAACCTGAAACAACTATAACTGGTATTTTCTTTTTCATTTTTTATGATTAACAACCTAAGCTATATTCTGTACTCTCTCCTGTAGAACTATTTGTGCCATTAGCAATCGCACATAATTGTTTTTGTTGTGTACGACTAAGAACTGCATCAGTAAAATCTGCACCATCTATTTTTGCTCCTTCAAAATTACTCTCCATTAATAAAGCATTTGTAAAATTAACATCCGAAAGATCTGCATCTGTAAAATCTGTTGCATAAGCTAGTGCATCTCTTAAATTGGCTCCATTAAACTTTGAATTTTGCAATTTACTATTATTGAACACCGCGCCTTCTAAATTACTTTCACTGAAATTAAATCCATTCAAATCAAACTTAACATATTCGTTACCGCTTAAATCTTGACCATGCATATCTGGCTCTAAATTAAGGTCTTGCTGGTTTCTAATCTCAGGAGGTCGTTTAGCCCATGCAGAATTTACAGAATTAAAAAATAAAATCCCAACGAACAACAAAGTAATTAATGCATTCTTTAGTGAGGGGAAAACAATTGATTTAATCATAATAAGACTGTATTTTAGAACTTAAGTATTTAAAGCTTGTAAGAGTATCTTAAAGGAAAATATATGGCAATGTCACTAAAGGTTATTGTTCCTCCTCATCCATTAATAAAACATTGGCTTTCAATATTGCGAGAAAAAAATACTCCAGATATTTTATACTCAACAGGATATGAACAACTAGGGAAATGGCTTACATATGAAGCATTACGTAATTGGCTGCCATATAAAAAAGAAATAGTAAATACTGATAATGGGGACACAGATGGATTCTTTATTAATACTGATTATCCAATAAAAGTACTAGCAATGTTGCCCGAAGGGTTATCTCTTTGGTTTGGATCTAAAGAGGTAATTCCTAATTCAACCCTCTCATTAGGAGAACTTCCTAAAACTATTGAATCAAATGAAGGAGTTATATTTTATTCAGAACAAATAACGACAAAATCAACCACATTAGAAACCTTAATTAAATTAAAGGAATTAGGTGTTGATTCAAATAGGATTCTTTTAATAACTGCTATTTGCTCAAATAAAGGGTTAAATGAAATTGCGAAATTATTCCCGAATCAGGTAATTTACACTTCTTGCATAGATGAGGAAGACGAAAAAACACCATTATTGGTACCCGGTATTGGGAATCCTTTATCGCGTTTAAGTACTATATTTCAAGATAAGAACTAATATAGAATATAGGAGTAAATATTTTACCAATGTCTGAATACAGAGATTCGTCTTCAAATAATCTTTTATCATTAATAAGTGGTGCTTTTATTGGAGCAGCAGGTCTAGCATGGTGGTTAATATCCGAAGCAGACAAAAGAAAGGAGGAAAAAAAACAAAAAGCAATGATGTATTCCTCCAGAATTCAAGACGGCTCAGAAGCGATTGATTCAAATGAAAATATAAATGAAGTTGAAGGAGAGAATCTGGAGAAGAAAGTAGAGCAACTTAATTCTGCAATTGCTGATGTGAGGAAGCAACTTGAAGAGTTGGGGCAATAGAATAAAAAAGGTTCTCAAATAATATGAATAAACTCAGATCATCTGCAATAACCCAAGGTGTGCAAAGATCACCTAACAGATCGATGTTAAGAGCTGTTGGATTTAATGATGAAGATTTTAATAAACCTATTATTGGAGTTGCAAATGGATACAGCACCATAACACCATGCAATATGGGTTTAAATAAGTTAGCTCTAAAAGCTGAAGAGTCTATAAAAAGATCAGGTGGGATGCCTCAGATGTTTGGGACTATAACAGTAAGTGATGGGATTTCTATGGGAACAGAGGGCATGAAATATTCCTTAGTTTCAAGAGAAGTTATTGCTGATTCAATTGAAACAGCATGCAATGCTCAGAGTATGGATGGAGTACTTGCTATAGGTGGATGTGATAAAAACATGCCGGGTGCCATGATTGCGATTGCAAGAATGAATATTCCTTCAATTTTCATTTATGGAGGGACAATAAAGCCTGGGAAATTGCATGGAGAAGATCTTACTGTTGTTAGTGCATTTGAAGCTGTTGGACAATTAACATCAGGCAAAATTAATGAAGAAAGGCTAATCCAAGTTGAGAAAAATTGTATTCCTGGTGCTGGTAGCTGTGGAGGAATGTTTACAGCTAATACAATGTCTGCGGTTATTGAAGTATTAGGGTTAAGTCTTCCTCACAGTTCCACTATGGCTGCTGAAGATCTTGAAAAAGAACTAAGTGCAGATAAAAGTGCTGAGATATTAGTCTCTGCAATAGAAAAAGATATAAGACCTCTAGACCTAATGACTAAGAAAGCATTTGAAAATGCAATATCAGTAATCATGGCAATTGGCGGATCAACAAATGCGGTATTGCACATCTTAGCTATCGCGAATACTGCAGGAATAGATATCAACATTAATGATTTTGAGAGAATCAGACAAAAAGTACCCGTTATTTGTGACCTTAAACCGAGTGGTAAATATGTGACGGTGGATCTTCATAAGGCAGGTGGGATTCCACAAGTAATGAAAATACTTTTGAATGCAGGATTAATTCATGGCGATTGCAAAAACATTGAAGGAAAAACCATCTCAGAATACTTACAAAATATTCCAGATAAGCCTCCAACAAATCAAAATGTCATAAGAGACATAGATGACCCTCTTTATAAAAAAGGACATCTAGCGATATTAAAAGGTAACTTAGCGAGCGAAGGTTCTGTAGCCAAAATTAGCGGAGTAAAAAACCCTGTATTAACAGGTCCTGCAAAGATTTTTGAAAGTGAAGAGGATTGTTTAAAATCGATATTAAATAACGATATCAAAGCTGGTGATGTTGTTGTTATTAGAAACGAAGGTCCTGTAGGAGGACCAGGTATGAGAGAGATGTTAGCTCCAACATCTGCTATTGTTGGTCAAGGGCTAGGAGAGAAGGTAGCTTTAATTACCGATGGCAGATTTAGCGGCGGTACCTATGGTCTTGTTGTGGGTCACATAGCTCCAGAGGCTGCTGTAGGGGGAAATATTGCTCTAATAAAACAAGGTGATTTAATTACAGTAGATGCTGTAAAACAACTAATTGAAGTTGATTTATCTGACGAAGAATTAGAAAAAAGAAAAAAAGATTGGGTAAAACCTATTCAAAAATACAAAAGAGGAATTCTTTCAAAATATTCGAGAATCGTAAGCACATCAAGTTTAGGAGCTGTTACTGATTTATAAATCAGCTCAAAATTTTTTTTCTTAATCAATAAAACTTTTTATCCTATTTGCTAAATTTTCCAATCTAGTACTGTATTTTGGTGAATTGCATTTTTTCCCATTATTGCTATCCATCCATAATGTTTTAACTCCACACCATAATATTGGTTCATCAGGGAAGTTAAGCTTAGAGATAACTAAAACCAACTCTTTATTTGATTTAAAAAGTTCTAATTCAAGATCATAAATTTCTAATCTTTTACCTTCTTTATCTCTACATAAGATATTAACTGTTAAATCAATATCTTCATCTTCGAATTCGTATTCACCATTTATTTTTACTACAGAATGAACAAAAGGTTTATTTGTTAAATCTGCTGACTTAGCGATTAAGCTCTCTATATTTTTAGGTGGATTTTCAAATAACACTTATTGATTTAATTAAAACTTTTATTGAACCCTGTTTAAACTCATTATTAAGTAATCCATCATCACCGAACTTAGAGTGAAGTAGTTGCAATCTTTTAATTTTAGATGGCTTGAATTTAAATGGAAAACGTACTTTATTAGCTCTTACTGAAGGTTTTAACTCACTAAAAGGAATTTGAACATTTGTTGTCCCGAATTTTTTTGTTGGGAATGATTTAATCCATCTAAGTCCACCAGGAATAAATTCGGTTAGTCCTAGTAGATCATCTTCACAAGCGACAGCAAATTTAAAAGTTCTTCCTTGTCCATCAATATTTAATTCAAAGGATGAATACTCAGATACATTTAAAGAAGGTTTATATATAGAAGATCTACAACTAACAAATCCTCCTGCTTTCTCGACAATATTACCCTTTAATATCAAACCCGAATTTGAAGTTTCACAAAAAGCTGAACTTGATCCGCCCATAACAGTATCATTTAATGTTTTCCAACCATCGAACTCCTTTTTCTGGAATAAAAATTTTTTCTTACTCATTAAATAATTTAAATTATTAATAGACTTTAACTAAATTTCTAATTCTTTTGCTGATTCCTGATCACAAAATATTGAAATTTGATTAATAGATTTTATTAATTTTGATGGTGTTCTATCTGGTAGCTCTTTTGCATCTAATAACCTCTCAAGAGCAATTCTTTTAGAAGCTCCACTAACTAAAAATACTATCTTTGAAGAAGCTGAAAGAACCTTTGGAGTTAATGAAATTCTTTTTAAACCTTTACCTTCATTAAAAATAACAAAATCATCTACATTATTATTTTTTTGATAAGGAAATAGTGAGGCTGTATGACCATCATCTCCAAGACCTAATAATGTTAAATCGAAAGTTGGAGGGTTTGATCCGCATTTTTCAAATAATTTAGAAATAAATTGATTTTTAGTAGTTTCATCATCAGCGTTTAAATCATTGAAAATTTCATAAAAATAAGCTTTAGATCCAAAATTAGTTAGCAAAGAATTTCTCAACATTAACGAGTTACTTAATTCTGAATTTGGATCAACACATCTTTCATCTCCTAAAAAGACATCAACCATATCCCATTGAAGATCATTATTAGATAAGAGATGATAGACAGATTTAGGAGTTGAACCTCCACTTACACAAAATTTGAATCTATCTTTCTTTTTTAAAGTATGAATAATATGGCTTTGAATAAACTTAAAAACCGCTGTTGATAGTTCAAACTTGTCTTTGTATATATTTAAGGTGTATCCATTTTTGACCTTTTCAATCATTTCATCCATTCAGTATGAAAACTACCTTCCCTATCAATTCTTTCATATGTATGAGAGCCAAAACAGTCTCTCATTGCCTGCACAAGATTCTGAGGAAGTCTATTAGTTCTATAACTATTCAAATAATCTAAAGTACTGGATAAACATGGGACTGGTATACCTGCCTTTGTGGAAAGAGAAACTACCTTAGCTAAGTTATCTAATCTTGTCGCAATTTCATTATTAAACCAATCATCAAAAATTAAATTTTTTAGATCAGGATCTTTGTTATAAGCATCTTGAATTTTACTTAATAATTTTGATCTAATTATGCAACCACCTTTCCATATTTGAGCAATTGACGGCATATTCAAACCATAGTTATATACTGAAGATGCTTCTCTTAAAATATCCATACCTTGGGCATAGCTAGCAATTGTGGCAAGGACTACAGCATCAAATAAAGGTTTCATTCCATCTGATACATTTCCTAAATCAAAATCCTCTATCTCTTTAGATGGAATAGTTTTTTCAATCTCACTACGTTGCTCTTTTAAAGAACTCATTACTCTTGCATTTAGAGATGCATAAATAGTTGGGACTGATACCCCCAGTTCTAGAGCACTCACAACGGTCCATAAACCTGTACCTTTCTGGCCAGCTTTATCTAATATTTTTTCCACGACATCATCTCCAGTTATGTCATCTTTTGTATTTAGACAAATCTCTGTTATCTCAACAAGATAAGAAGCTAATTCATCAGTATTATTCCAAATACCAAATACCTCTGACATCTGCTCTCCATTCATACCTTTGACTCTCTTCATAAGGTCATAAGCTTCTGCAAGTATTTGTTCAATTCCATATTCAATTCCGTTATGAACAGTTTTTACAAAATGACCTGAGCCGCCTGGGCCAACATATGCAACACATGGTCCGTCTTCAACTTTGGCAGCCATTTTTGTTAGTAAGCTCTCTATTGCATCATATGAAGCCTTAGTACCACCGGGCATCATGCTTGGACCCTCTAGAGCTCCTTTGGCGCCCCCAGAGACTCCCATTCCGATGTATCCAAAACTTTTACTTTCAAGAGTATTCACCCTTCTTTCTGTATCTTTAAATTGAGAGTTACCGCCATCTATTAATAAATCTCCTTCCTCGAGATATCCAGAAATATTATCAATGACAGCATCTGTTGCTGGCCCAGCTTTAACCATCATAAGAATTCTTCTAGGTCTCTCTAACTTATTTACAAATTCCTGAAGAGTTTCAGCTCCTTCTATATTCTTCCCAAGTCCTCGACCCTGTAAGAATTCTTCAGTTTTTGAGTAAGTTCTATTAAAAACTACACTAGAAAATCCATTTCTCTCTGCGTTAAGAACTAAATTTTCGCCCATAACACCAAGACCTACTAAACCAAAATGTGCCTTGGACATAAAAAATTAAAAAACTCAATAAATATAGTGTGCATGCAACTAAACAAAATTGCTCAAAAAAAATACTTATGTCAGCGAAAAATGATCGAAAAAATTTAAATAACAGTTCCTTTTGCAATAGTTGCATTTTTAACAACTACAACAATTCCATTTCTTATGTAGAAGCCTAATTCTGGCTTATCTGCTTCTTCTACTCGATCTTTATTAATTATCACAACATTATCCCCAATCCTTGTATTCTTATCGAGAATTGCTCTTTTTACAGTAGTTCCTTCACCTACTCCAAGAGGTGTTCCGCCTCCTTTTCTTAATTCAATCCTCTCTTCAGGCGATTCAAAGAAATCTGCCCCCATAACAAGAGTATCCTCAAGAACCGAATCACTTTCAATCCTGCTTCTTACCCCTAAAACACAATGTAAAATACTGCATGACTTCAAGATTGTACCTTCACAGACTATTGAATCAGTAATTTGAGCATCTACAAGTTTAGAAGGGGGGAGAAATCTTGGTCTTGTATAAATTGGAAATTTTTCATCATAAAAACTAAATGGAGGTTTTGGTTGCTCAGTCAATGCAAGGTTGGACTCAAAGAATGCCCCAATGGTTCCAATATCTTCCCAATAATCATCGAATACATAACTTTTAAGAGTATCGCCTCTTTTGAGGGCTTCTGGAATTATGTCCTTACCAAAATCCGTATAATTAGGAAATTTATTTAAAAGATCGAAAAGGGTATTTCTACTAAAAACATAAATACCCATAGAGGCTAGATAAGGTTTTTCGGCAGCTGACTCTTTACTTAATCCAAATTTTGAAGTATCTACTGCCATTGCCTTCAACTTCTCTCCAGTTGGCTTTTCACTAAATTCTTTTATATTCCCAAGATCGTCAGTTCTCATGAGGCCAAAACCTTCTGCTTGAGCTTCATCAACAGGCAAAGCTGCAACAGTTAAATCAGCACCATTATCTCTATGATGTTGAACAAATAAACTGTAGTCCATTCTGTACAGTTGATCACCTGACAATATTAAATATTCATCAACATCCCATTCTTGAAATAACCATTGGTATTTTCTTACAGCATCAGCAGTACCTTCAAACCACTTTGGACTATCAGGAGTCTGTTGGGCGGCTAAAACTTCAACAAAACCTTGGCCAAAGGGACCATTTAAATTATAGGTTCTTCCTATATGTCGATTAAGAGATGCACTATTGAACTGTGTCAATACGTACATTTTTTCAATACCTGAATTAATGCAATTACTAATAGGAATATCTATTAAACGATACTTACCCGCCAATGGAACAGCAGGTTTAGCCCTCATTTTTGTTAAAGGGTAAAGTCTAGAACCTTTTCCTCCTCCGAGGATTATTGCCAAGACGCGCTTCATTCAATCTAATAGAGGTAGATATACAACTATTTAAAGTAACTGATTATGGGCGTATTTAGAAATACAAATGGCCAGTTTACAAAGGTATTCCGATAAATCACTAGAAAAACTTAATATAAATTGAGGAAAATTAGTTATTTTTATCGTCTTCTACCAAAGAAAATAATTTTTCAACGATTTTCAAAGATGCTTGTCTTTCTTCTCTTGATTGAGGACTTCTCAACTTGGTAACAGGGGTGTGAAGTATTTTATTGATAATTCCTTTAGTCAGAGCTTCCACAACTTTCCTTTCTCGAGCCGAAAAATCTGGTCCCATCCTGCTAAGTGCTTTTTGCAATTCCTCTTTTCTAATCAACTCCAAATCTGATCTAAGTTTATTAATTACAGGAACCGCCTCTAAACTTGCCCACCATTCTAGAAAAATGATCCTTTCTTCTTCTACTAAAGATTCAGCTTCCTTTGCTATTTTCTGTCTAAATTCTTGATTTCTTGAAACGACCTCTTGTAAATCATCCACGTCGAATGATTTTACAAATTCATGTTGTTTGACATCATTGGATATATTTCTTGGCACACCAATATCAATAAACTTAAGTTTATTACTCAAATTTAATTTTTCAATTTTAGCAAGATCAATTATTGGCTCTTCAGAAGCTGTACTTGTGAAAACTAGAGAAGATCTTGATATGTTTTCATCTAATTCGTTTAACCCTCTACAAATAATCTCCAAGTCGGGGAAGTCCATAGCAAGATTAAATGCTCTATCAATATTTCTATTTATAAGAATAAGTTTATGACACCCTTTTGATTTTAAATGAGTTACTAAAAGCCTACTCATTCGTCCAGCGCCAACCACAAGTACGTTCTCTGATTCCAAACTTACAAGAGTATCAAAACCTTTTTCTTGTCCAATTTTTAATTGGGCAAGTTCTACCGCTGCTGAACTTATTGATACCGCCCCCTTTCCTAAATTTGTTTCGGACCTTACTTTTTTACCTGTACTAACTGATTGAGATAATAATCTATTAAGAATTGGTCCAGTAGATTGATTCTCTTGACCTAATCTCATCATTTTTTTTACCTGCGAAAGGATTTGTCCTTCCCCTAAAACGAGGCTATCGAGTCCTGCAGAGACTTTCATCAAATGCAAAACTGCTTCTTCCTGTCTAAAGCAAAAAAGATGTGGATTTAAATCTTCAAAAATAATTCCAGAATATTCTGATATAAATTCTTTAATAGATGAGATTCCAGTATTTTTATCCTTTACTAGCGCATAGATTTCAAGCCTATTACAAGTACTTAAAATTGAAACCTCTAATACATCAGAAAAAGCTTTTAATGCTCTCAATGATTCTGTTATGGATTGGTCAGGAATACTTAACTTCTCACGCACTTCAACAGGTGCCGTGCGATGACTCAGTCCGACGACAACAATATGCATAAAACCAAAAGTGAATATTTAAAGGCTGATACTTTTAGCACCATCTTTTATGTGGACTGTATTTGTGAACCTTGCAGTACTATCTAATGTGCTAATAACTAGACTGCTCGTTCTAACACAATCCCTTTCAAATTTAACTCCGTCAAATAATAATCCATCAGTTATTCCACTTCCAGCGAAAACAACATTTTCTCCCGATGCTAATTCGTTAGCTTCATAGATTTTATCTATATCTGTTATGCCCATTTCATTAAGACGTTTTATATTTCCTTCTTTTGTGTAATCAGCCCATTCAGATGTTTGAGCGATTGCTGGATCATAAACTAGTTGTCCTTGAAAGTGACCGCCTAAAGCTCTCATTGCAGCAGCTGAAATAACACCCTCTGGAGCTGCACCTATACCCATCAAGCAATGAGTTCCAGTTCCTGCAAAACCACATGCAATCGCAGCTTGAACATCACCATCAGAAATTGGTTGTACTTTTGCCCCACATCCTCGAATTTCTTTAATTAAATCTTTATGCCTAGCTCTATCCATTACAACAACAGTAAGCTCATCAATAGAAAGGTTTAAGCAATCACTTAGTATCTTCAAGTTTTCAGTAGCCGAATTTCTAATATCTACTTTACCTTTAGCCGCAGGTGGCGCTGCTAATTTGTTCATGTAAAAATCAGGAGCATTGAAAAGACCACCCGTATCAGAGGCAGCCAAAACTGCCATAGAACCTCTTTGATTATTCGCACAAAGATTAGTTCCTTCACAAGGATCTACTGCGAAGTCAACTCCTGGTCCACTTCCACTACCAACCTCTTCACCTATATAAAGCATAGGTGCTTCATCTCTTTCACCTTCCCCAATAACAATTTTTCCTTTCATTTCAATTTTGCCCATTCGCAATCTCATTGCTTCGACAGCTGCAGCATCAGCTTCATCTTTTTGACCAAGTCCTGTTAGTTTTGCTGAGGCAATAGCTGCTTGCTCGACAACTTCGAGAATTTCTTGAATTAAAGTTTGATTCACAATTAAATTTTGAGGATTTTCTAAAAGGTTTTGAGTATGATCTCATAAAAAATGTCATTTTTATGAGAATTATTATGCTATTAAGCTTTTTTTTAACTCTTTACAGCTGTTACTTTATCAGGCCGTGACTTGAAATTAGGAATAAACAACTAAATATAGTATCTTTATTAAGTATTTTAAAAATTAAATGACTGAGTCAATTCAAACAAATTTAGCTGGTGTTAATAGACCAATTCAAATAATTCCTTCAGTCTTACCAGCAGATTGGGCAAATATGGGGGCATGCGTGAAAGAGCTAGAGGAAGCTGGAGTAGATAGAATTCAATTTGATGTAATGGATGGGAATTTTGTCCCAAATCTTACATTCGGTCCTGAAATGATTGCTGCATGCAGGAAATATTGCAATGTCCCTTTTGAAACACAATTAATGGTGAGCCAATACAACTGTGAAACCATGCTTGATTCTTATGTAAAAGCTACAAAAGGTGCGAATGATGAACCTGGAGTAGTAATAGCTCATGCCGAAGCAAATATTCATTTGCATAGAGTTCTCGGAAGAATAAGAGATCTAGGAGGATCTCCTTCTGTTGCTTTAAACCCTCATACTCCTTTTGAAATGATTAAAAACATTATGGATATGGTTGATCATGTTTTGGTTATGACAGTTAATCCAGGCTTTGGAGGACAAGCTTATATACCAACAATGCTTAATAAAATCAGAGAGATAAGAAACTTTATTATCGAAAAAAACTTAGATGTAGACATTGAAGTAGATGGGGGGATAAAAGCAAATTGGACTATTTCACAATGTGCCGATGCTGGTGCTAATTGTTTTATTGCAGGTAGTGGAATGTTTGCTTACCCAACATTAAAAGAGGGATGCGATGACTTGAGAAAAGTTGCGCAAGAAGCACAAAAAGGGAACGTTCTTTCAGAACCTAAATAAATATTCTGGGTAATTAACTAATCACCCAAATATCCAGCCATAACTATGTAATCCTATTCCTAAGAAATTAACTCCCAAGTAACAGACTAAAACAACTAAAAAACCTATAGATGCTAACAAAGCTGGTCTGCGTCCTTGCCAACCCTTGCTTATTCTCATATGCAGATAAGCGGCATAAAACAACCATGAGATAAATGCCCATGTTTCTTTTGGATCCCAACTCCACCATGTACCCCAGGCCTCATTAGCCCAGATCGCCCCTGAAATCAAACCAAGAGTTAAAAGAACAAAACCTATCAATATAGAACGATAACTTAAGGTATCTAATTCTTCTGAATGAGAAAATTCAATAGGTTCAATTAAATCATTTAAAGGATAGTTATTAGAATTTTTAAACCCTCCAATACCTGTAGAACTACTTCTGATTTGAAGAGGCTTATTTTTATTAATGAATAAAACAGATACTGAGAGCAAAGAACCTATTATTAATGCTGCATAACTAAGCATTACGACACTAACATGCATTACTAACCAACTAGATCTTAAAGCTGGAACCAAGTTGGATGATAATTTCAAATCTTCAGGCAACGCGAAACAAGCAAAAGCCACAGTCATTAACTCAATAGGTATTGCAATTGAGGGAATTATTGGAGATTGATATTCCCTCTCAATAAATAATTGGCCTAATGTGATACCCCAAGTAAGGAAATAAAGAGATTCATACAAATTACTAATAGGAAAGTGTCCAGAAATAGACCACCTAAAAAGTAATTGCAATGCTATTAATAAGTTCACTATAATCGTCAGGAATCTCACAGTAAACGAAGACTTTTTTTTGAAAACCGCACCTAAAGATAATGGTAAATTAACCAATAAAAAATAGAAAACAAAAAGGCCTAAGACGGAAACCGGATCATATATTAAATTTTTAAAAAGATTATCTAATATCATTCAAGAGATTTATCCGATTAAATATTTTATGACAAACAAATAATAATTTAAATCAATCCTATATGAGCAAATCTTTAATAATAAATTTTTAATTTATTTTTGCAAAAGAAATTCAAAGTTTGAAATTATCTCCTAAATAATACTTCTTGACTATTGGATTACCAGCTAATTCACTTGATGATCCGTTAGCTAAAATTTGTCCTTCACTTAATACATATGATTTGTCAGTAATCAAAAGGGTTTCCCTTACATTATGGTCTGTAATAAGAATCCCTACTCCGTCTCTACTTAATTTAAGAATTAGTTTCTTTAAATCATTAACAGCTAAAGGATCGATTCCTGCAAAGGGTTCGTCTAATAACAAATATTTAGGTCCTTTTCTTGCTACAGTCAGAGCTCTGGCTATTTCACACCTCCTCCTCTCTCCTCCTGAGAGTTGATAACCATAATTATCTACAAAATTATTCAAATTAAATGCATTAATTAGTTGTTCTCTTCTATTTCTAATTGCGGCTTTACTATGAGATGAATTTTGCAAAGCCAAGTCTAAATTATCCTTAACAGTGAGATCTCTAAAAATGCTAGCTTCCTGAGTCAAATAACCCAACCCAAGTCTTGATCTAATTGGGAGAGGAAGGTTGGTTATATTTTTACCATTCATTAAAATTTCACCTTTATCAGGTTTTATATTCCCAACTGCTAGATTGAAAGTGGTAGTTTTTCCTGCGCCATTAGGTCCCATCAAACCTACAACTTCCCCTGGATTTACACTTATTGATACATCGTTAACAATTAATCTTCCTTTAATTGAAAGAGATACATTATTAATTTTTAGGTTCATTTTCATTGAGATCGATTAGTTTTCTTTATAAAAAAAATGAAATAGAAATAATAATTTTATTGAACATAAAGATATATACAACATATTGATTAAAGAGGTTTCAAAAAAGGCTTATCGTTCTCATTTAATAGCTCTTTATGTTGTAATTTCTTCAATAAATCTTCCAAACATAGGCAGAAGGATTCAAGATCAATCCCTAAATTAATCTTGGTTCTCGTTTTTATTCTACCTAAACCTTCTCCAAGCAAAATAGTAGCTCCATTTAAATTACCTTTACTTAAGTGAAACTGAGAAACAGATACTTGTAAAATTCCTTGGATAACTTGTCTTTCGTCACCATCTACGGAATTCCATATTTCTTCAAAAGCATCATGAGCCTCGTACCATTCATGATTGTTAAAAAGATTTAAAGCTGAAAAAAGGGAATCTTGAAAACTTTTTGTACTCTTTTCGTTCATGAAATTAATTATTAATTTTTTTTCTTCTTATTTATTTTTCTCATTCTTATTGAATCCGGTGTTACCTCTAGCATTTCATCTGGACCAATATATTCGAGTGCTCTTTCAAGAGTAATATCCACAGGTGACTGCAAAGTATCAAGTTCTTCTGCCCCTGCAGATCTCATATTAGTCAACTGCTTAGTTTTACATATATTCAACTCAAGATCTTGAGGACGATTATTCTCACCAATTATCATTCCTTTATAAACTTTAACTCCAGGTTTAATGAAATATACTCCCCTATCTTCAGCATTCTTTAAAGCATAAAATGAGGCTACACCTTCCTCAAAAGCTATAAGAACTCCATTCCTTCTGGTTTCAAAGTCTCCTGTTTTAGGTTTATATTCATAAAACGAATGGCTCATGATACCTTCACCTCTGGTTATCCTTACAAACTCCCCACGAAATCCAATTAATCCTCTTGATGGTACTAGAAATTCTAATTGCGTTCTACCATCTGAACTTGTCTGCATGTTTTTCATCTCTGCCTTTCTAGATCCAAGTTTTTCGATGCAAGAACCAACAGATACTTCAGGTACATCTAAAACCAAAGTCTCTATAGGCTCACATTCAACATTATCAATTTCTCTGAAAATTACTTGAGGTTGTGAGATTTGAAACTCAAAACCCTCTCTTCTCATAGTTTCAATCAATATCCCTAGATGTAATTCTCCTCTTCCTGAAACTGAGAACCTGTCAGGAGAATCAGTTTCTTCTACTCTCAGGGCAACATTTGTTAAAAGTTCCCTCTCCAATCTATTTTTTAATTGTCTACTAGTAACAAATTTCCCTTCCTTACCCGCGAATGGTGAATCATTGACAACAAAAGTCATATTTAAGGTAGGTTCATCAACTTTGATTAATGGAAGAGGATGAGGAGAATCGGGGCATGCTATGGTCTCACCAATATTGACGTCATCGAAACCAGAAACAGCAACAATATCACCTGCAAATGCTTCATTTATATCAATTCTTTGTAATCCTTCAAATCCTAAAAGCTTACTAACCTTACCTTTAATAGTTTTTCCGTTTTCTTTAATTAAACTAGCCTGTTGTCCATTTTTTATAGTCCCATTGTGGATCTTCCCAATTACTATTCTGCCTAAGAAATCAGAATAGTCCAAAGTAGTTATTTGTAGCTGAAGAGGCTTATTAGAATCACCTACTGGAGGAGGAACGTGTCTAATAATAGCTTCAAAAAGAGGCATCATATTGTCACTATTAGATTCCATCTCTTCTTTTGCGAAACCAGATAAACCACTCCCAAAAAGATAAGGGAAATCACATTGATCATCATCAGCACCTAACTCCAAAAACAAATCAAGGACCTTATCAATTGCTATTTCTGGTACTACTCGTGGTCTATCAATTTTATTAACAAAGACTATAGGCCTAAGTCCTTTTTCTAATGCTTTTTTTAAAACAAATCTTGTTTGAGGCATAGGTCCCTCATTTGCATCAACAATAAGAAGACAACCATCAACCATTCCCAAAACCCTTTCAACTTCTCCTCCAAAATCAGCATGTCCAGGTGTATCTATGATATTAATTCTGGTATCTTTGTAGTTAACTGCAGTATTTTTTGAGAGAATTGTTATCCCCCTTTCTCTTTCAAGATCATTTGAATCCATTACACATGTAGGAATAACTTCATTGTCTCTAAATATTCCTGATTGAGATAACAATGCATCTACAAGAGTTGTCTTCCCATGATCTACGTGAGCAATAATTGCAACATTTCTAATTTCTTTTATCGAAGATGACATTTATAGAATTTATATAAATATTAGATTGACTTTATTAAGGCTAACTCAAAGTATGCTGATTATGAGAATTTTCTCTTTAAGACTTTGAAAAATATAATTTATTGAATAATTAAATTAATCAATTAGATTTATAATTTTCTATTTGAGCTTTCAAAAACTTTTAATGCTTCAATTGACCCTTCATATCTCCAATGCCAGGGTTCGTAATCTATATATTTATTATCTTTGTTGAATGATAACTTAAAGTGAAACTTAGCTGCATTTTTTATTAACCATCTAAAGGCGTCAGTATTTTCGAAGTCGGTTTCAAAGTCTGTATCTCTTTGAGTGGCATCACCAATATCGATTGCGAAACCTGTACTATGTTCTGAATACCCTGGAGGGGCTGAAACTCTAGCTCTTTCTGCCGCTTCTTGATTTCTAATAGATTTTAAAGAATAAAAGATATCGTTTTGCAAATTTATTGATCTATAACCACTCAAGAAAACTAAATATATCCCATCCTTTTTGGCTTCTTCTCTCATCTTTAGTAGAGAATCGCGCATATCCATATGAACTTCAATATTAGGCTCAATTAAAACTAGTTTCTCTTTAGAAATTTCTGCATAGGGTAAATGACCTAAAATTCTATGGTCGTGATTTATCTGAGCCTGAAAATTAAGATTATCAAGAGATCCTATTTCTATATTTTTAATTAATCGCAATGCAGCGACAGAAAAAATAAGAAAAAGAAATGGAAAAATTATTAATAGTTTTTTTAATAATGTTGAATTTGGATTATTTAGGTAAGTTCTTTTGGCAAGTGGTATATCAAATTGATCGATATCATTGTTTAGTTCCAATATTTAGAAGTGAATTTGGAAAAGATATTTCGATATTAACTATTATTTTAAGAAATGCACTTTTATAAGCAAAAAAGATGTAGTTTTTATATACAGTATTATTTTTTTTTCATATGTTGAGGGTAGCTGTAATTGGTGGAGGTCCAAGTGGTTCATGTGCGGCAGAAATACTTGCTAAAGCTGGAATACAAACTTGGCTCTTCGAGAGAAAATTAGATAATGCAAAACCATGTGGAGGAGCAATTCCACTTTGCATGGTCGAAGAATTTGATTTACCTGAATCAATTATTGATAGAAAAGTAAGGCATATGAGAATGATATCTCCATCAAATAGAGAAGTAGATATAAGTTTAGATAGAGTTTATGGGAAAAGTGATAATGAGTTTATTGGGATGTGTAGAAGAGAAGTTATGGACGCCTTCATGCGCAACAGAGCATCAGATCTTGGTGCTACATTAATAAATGGATTAGTTACTTCTATTGATACTGGCGATAATAATCAAGGGCCATATAAACTTTCCTACTCAGATTTTACGAATGGAGATAAAAAAGGGGAACTAAAAGAGCTTACTGTTGACCTTTTGATCGGAGCTGATGGAGCCAATAGCAGAGTCGCAAAAGCAATGGATGCAGGTGATTACAAAGTTGCTATAGCATTTCAGGAAAGAATTAAATTGCCTAAAGAAGAAATGAGTTACTACGAAGATCTTGCTGAAATGTATGTTGGAACTGATGTTTCTCCAGATTTTTATGGGTGGGTATTTCCTAAATATGATCATGTTGCTGTGGGCACAGGAACCATGCAAAAGAATCAGTCATTAATTAAAGGACTTCAAGAGGGTGTAAGAAATAGGGCAAAGAAAAGACTTGTTAATGGTGAAGTAATAAAGGTAGAAGCTCATCCTATTCCAGAGCATCCAAGGCCAAGAAGAGTAGTTGGTAGAATGGCATTGGTTGGAGATGCAGCTGGTTATGTTACAAAAAGTTCTGGAGAGGGTATTTATTTTGCAGCAAAAAGCGGCAGAATGTGTGCTGAAGAAATTGTTGAAGCATCAAAAAATGGTCAAGTAATTCCATCAGAAAAAGATTTAAAAAACTATCTTAAAAAATGGGATAAAAAATATGGCACAACTTATAAGGTGCTAGAAATCCTTCAAAATATTTTCTACAGAAATGATTCTGCTAGAGAAGCCTTTGTTGAGATGTGTGATGACATGGATGTTCAAAGACTTACTTTTGATAGTTACTTATACAAAAGAGTTGTCTCTATGAAACCATTACAGCAACTTAAAATTACGATGCTAACACTTGGTTCGATTTTAAGAGGGAAAGCCCTAGCGCCTCTAAAATATAAACCTGTTGATAGTGCTGTTAGGGAAAATAAAGAGGTAGAAAAAATGCTAGAAAATTATTCAATAAAGGGAGGAATTAAAGTTAAGGGTTCAAAAGTGTAAAGTCGGCAATTTTTAGAGAATAATTTCTAATTAAGCTCAACAAATTGAGTCTATTATTTCTTATTTTTAAATCCTCTGACATTATTAAGACTCCCTTTTCATTATCAAATAAATCCTCGATAGTGTTTACATTAATCTCAAACAAATTTAGAAGTTTCAAATAATTGCAATAACCTTCTGAAAAAAGTTTTTCTAATTCTCCAATAAATTCAAAAACTTTGAATTCACAATCTTTTTCAAAAAGTTTTGTGTTTACATAATCTCTTGTTGAGAGAACTTCTCTTGAAATATCACTTTTATTTGCTAAATTACTTACCCTAGTAATTACCTTATGGATTTCAACAAAATTATCTTTTTCGTTAAAATTGATAATAGAATTAATCCTATTTTTAAGATCAACAATATTCAATACTCTTTTTTGAGATACTTCATCAGAGGAGCAAACAGCCTTTATTAATTCTTTACTTAGTGATATTTCATCTAGATGACTAACAATTCTTTGAACTAAAAATTCATTTAAATCGTTAAATACCGTTTCTCTTGAGAAGTTTAAATTCGGCAGTACGATTTTCCAAAAATCAATAAGTTCGTTGAATAATTTATCTAAAGGTAAATCAAGTTCATAATCCCAAATTATTTTAATCACTCCATTCAAATTTCTTCTTAAAGCATAAGGATCAGATGATCCACTTGGACGTTTCCCAGAAATAAATATACTTATTAAAGTTTCGACCTTATCTGCTATGGAAACTATTGCACCATATTTTGTGGAGGGCAAAGCATCTTTATAAAAAGAAGGTAAATAATGTTCAGCGACAGCCAAGCAAACATCCTCACTAAATCCTTCATATTTAAGATATTTACCACCCATTATTCCTTGCAGCTCAGGGAATTCGAAAACAATTTCGCTACACAAGTCGTTTTTACAGTATTTAGCAGCTTCTATTATTTTTTTTTCTTCTAAAGACTTATCATTTAAAAATTTAAGAATTTTTTTAGTAACTTCCTCTATCCTTTCTACCCTCTGAAATATATTTCCAAGTCCTTTTAAATATGATACAGATTTAAGCTTTTCATTTCTTTCGATTGAAGCAACTTTTTTGTCACTTTCTACGAAAAACTTTGCATCTGAAAACCTTGCCCTTAATACTTTCTCATTACCTTTGGCAATATTATTATTTGATTCTTTAAGACCATTTGAAATGACGCAGAAAGTTGTACTAATATTTTTTTCAGAGCTTAAATCTAGTTTAGAAAAACTTTCGTTTTTAAGTAAAAGAGGAACGTATCTCTGATGAATTTTCATGACTGTTGAGAGAACTTCAACCGGAAGATCAAGAAATTCATTACTAAATTTGCCAATAATTAATTCTGGCCATTCAACTAAATCAGTTAGTTCATTTAGTAATCCTTCTGAAAGGTCAGGTTTCAGATTTAAAGATTTAGATGCCTGATTTATTAAAGTTTCAATTTTTTCTTTTCTTTCTCTTCTAATAACTATTACTCTATTTCGTTTCAATAATTCAAAAAAATCGTCAGGATTCTGAACTTCTAAAACTTCATTGATTAACCTGTGACTTTTTGTTTTATTACTTATTTTGATTTTTGGATCACATCCATCAAATTCAAAATCAAGAATTTCATCATTATAAATAGATGCAATCCACCTAATAGGTCTTGAAAATTTTATGTTCCCACCCCCCCATTTCATAAATCGAGGGCCTTGAAGACTCTTTACTAATTTTGGGATAATCGAAGACAAAGAAATTTTTGTTGATTGTCCTTTGTCAATTTTCTTTCCAAATACAAAATCACCCTTTTCCGTGTTTTTTATTTCTAACTCACCTACATCTATATCTAAGCTATTAGCAAATCCTAAAGCAGCATTAGTAGGACATCCATTTAAATAAGCTAAACTAGCTTTAGGCCCTTTTCTTTCTATTATCTTATCTTCTGCATAATCAACTAAACCTTCGAGAAGTAGAACTATCCTCCTTGGTGTGGAGGTAACAACTATTTGTTCGAATTTGATTAACTTTTTATCCAATTCAAATTCTATTAGAGATTTAAATTGCTCTAGAACAGAATGAGAAAATTTTGCAGGCAACTCTTCTGTTCCTATCTCAAGTAAATATTTAGACAAGAAAAAAATATGACTTAACTTACTATAATTTACTACCAGTTAAATAAGCTTTTCGCTAATGTATAAAAAGAGATATGTTTTGGTCCTTTGATCAAGGTTGAGAAAGTAAAAAAGAAAAAAGGTTCTGCAAAGGAAGAGACTGTTTGCTTAGCAAATGGACTAGAAGTCTCTAAATTTGAAAATTTTAAAAAAAGCAGCCAATTTCTTAAGGAACCACTTGCTTCAGAATTAGTCAATGAAAGTGATCATTTTACTAATGATGCAGTTCAATTATTAAAATTTCATGGTAGTTATCAACAAGATAACAGGGAAAATAGAAGGCCGGGCAAAAGTAAAGATTGGCAAATGATGCTTAGGTTAAGAAATCCAGGCGGTGAAGTCCCTGGAAAATTATTTTTAGCATTAGATGCATTATCTGACAAACTAGGTAATGGAACACTTAGGGCCACTACAAGACAAGCCTTTCAAATGCATGGAATCAGAAAGGAGAACTTAAAGGAAGTAATTCAAACAATAGTAAATTCAATGGGCTCCACATTAGCTGCATGTGGGGATATTAATAGAAATGTTATGGCCCCTGCGGCTCCATTTGATTCGCCAGACTATAATATTGCAAGAGCATTGGCAAAAAAAGTTGCAGATCTTCTTACCCCAATGGCTGGCCAAGGTACTTTTTTAGAGCTTTGGGCTGATGGAGATTTAGAGTACACCATAAAGCCTGATAAAGATATTGAAGCAATTAGGAAGCTCCAATTCAAAGATAATGTTTTTAGTGGAATAAAAGATGAGCCTCTTTATGGTTCAACTTATTTACCGAGAAAATTCAAATGTGCAGTTACAGTTCCTGGGGACAATTCTGTTGATCTTCTTACCAATGACATAGGAATAGTTGCCTTTACTTCTAAGGATGGGAACTTAGAAGGATGCAACTTCTATATTGGAGGTGGCATGGGTCGAACACATAATAATGAGGAGACCTTTGCCAGAATTGCAGATCCACTTGGATATGTTGAAGAACCTGATGTTTATGAATTAATACAAAGCATTGTGGCTATTCAAAGAGATTATGGTGATAGAAAATCAAGAAAAAATTCGAGAATGAAATATCTTCTTCATAGAAAAGGTATTAAATGGTTCAAAAAGATACTTTCTGATAAGTATTTCAAAAAAGAAATTAAAAAAATTAGAAAAGAACCTGATAAGCTTCTTATTGATTACCTAGGTTGGCATAAACAAAATGAAACCTCCCATTTCGTAGGTTTACCATTATTATCAGGAAGATTATCTGGAGAAACGAAGAATACCATCACAAGTATTGTTAAAAAATATAATTTAGATTTAAGACTCACACCTAATCAAGATATTTTACTTTGCAATATCCCCAATAAAAACAAAGGTGAAATTCAAAAATCTCTATCAAAAATTGGATACGAAAATTTAGAAAACATTAATGAAATACAAAGACACGCTTTAGCTTGTCCTGCTTTACCACTTTGTGGTCTTGCAATGACTGAAGCTGAAAGAATATTACCTGATGTACTAAAAAGGATTGAAAATTTACTATTAGATCTAAAAATACAAAAAACAATATTATTCAGAATGACAGGATGTCCGAATGGATGTACCAGGCCTTATATGGCCGAATTAGCACTTGTTGGAAGTGGGCAAAACAAATACCAATTATGGTTGGGGGGAAGTAAAAATCTACAAAGGCTTGCTAAACCTTTTTTACAACGAATGGAACTTAACGATTTAGAAAAAACTCTTCAACCATTATTTAATAATTGGAAGAGTAATTTGGATTTAGATTTTGGAGATTTTATAAATATTCAAGATGAAAACTATATATTAAATTTACTAAATGAAAATCAATAGAATTTAAATTTTTCCATAGAGGGCATTTGCTTTTTTATTTTTCCAAGCCCATAATTGATCACCATAACTAAAATGCCACCATTCATTAGGATGTTGAGCAAATCCGAATTTAGTCATAATTTCCCTTAATAAATTTCTTCTACTATTCCAAATAATTGCCCCTTCATTCTTCATGTTTGCATAAAAATAAGGATTTGAGGTCTCGTCCATTTGATCCACCATGCTTCCCATTTCAACAAGATTTCCGTCTTTATCTGATAAACAAACATCCAATGCTCCACCAGTTGAATGAGGGGGAGGACACCTAGTGTCATGAGAAGGATATGCCCAAAATTTTTCAACTTTTTTTAAAATGCATGGATAAGATTTTATATTTTCAAAAGAAATATCAATATCAGATTTTTCACACTCTAATAAAAATGCTCTTTTAAACATAAATTCCTGGACTTCTAAAGGTCGCCAACTGTCATAAATTAAAAGGTTAAAACTACTCTTTGATATCAAATAATCATTTACTTTTACTAATCTATTTACAACCTCCTCTCTTAATTTCCAAATAGAAGTTTTATCTTTGTAAGGTGCTCCTAAATGAAAGTAAGGGTGGGGATCTAAAAACTTTAGGCAGCTAGGTATAGCTATTAACTTATCTCCATTATCTTCAATTGGTATTTTATTCCAAATTTTCAATTAAAATTTGCAATTGATTTATGGTGACATATATATCAAAAATTACAATGATAGTTTTCAATTTAAGAAATCATGAATGAATTTATTATCAGAATTATCAATAAGTATATTCCTTAAAACAATATTTTCTTTTAAATCAGGATCATCACTAACAATCTTAATAGCCTCTTCACGAGCCTTATCAATAAGAAATTTATTGTTAGGTAAATTGTCCAGTACAAAATCAGGCAATCCGGATTGTCTATATCCTAAAATCTGGCCTGGCCCTCTAAGCTCCAAGTCTTTTTCAGCAATATAAAAGCCATCATTAGATTTTTGCAAAACACAAAGTCGTTTATTTTCTAATCCATTTTTATCGGGGGTTACCAGATAACAAAAAGATTTTGTTGATCCCCTACCAACTCTCCCCCTTAATTGATGTAGCTGGGACAATCCAAATCTGTCCGAATTATAAATAATCATAATTGTGGCGTTAGGCACATCAATGCCAACCTCAATTACTGTGGTTGAAACCAATATATTAATTTCATTCTTTAAAAAAGAATTAATTACTTCATTCTTTTCATGTGAACTTAATTTGCCATGTAATAATCCAACTTTTTTGTTAAAAAAGACCTCTTCTGATAAATGTTTGAATGTTTTCTTTGCGGAGTTTAAATTCATTTTTTCTGAATCTTCTATAAGTGGCAAAATCACATAAGCTTGCTTTCCCTTATTGATCTCATCTTCAACAATCTTAAACAAGTTAGTTAAATCATCTTCTGAAATTATTTTTGTTGTTATGGGAACTCTACCAGGAGGGAGTTCTGTAATTTGACTCACATCTAAATCACCATAAATAGAAAGCGCAAGAGTTCTTGGAATTGGTGTAGCTGTCATTGATAACAAGTTAGTATTTTCTCCTTTATTTAGTAATCTATTTCTTTGAGTAACTCCAAATCTATGTTGTTCATCAATTACAACCATGCCTAATGCATTAAAGATGACTTTATCCTCAAATAATGCATGAGTACCTACGAGGATATCAACTAATCCATTGTTCAAATTAGAGAAAATTTCTTTTCTCTTTTTTTGAGGAGTATTCCCAGTAAGTAGTTCAACAGAAACTAAAAGGGGATTCAAATATTTTAATAAATTTTTATAATGCTGTTCTGCCAATACCTCAGTTGGGACCATAAATGCACCTTGCAGGTTTTTTTCAATGACAAGTAAAAGAGACGCTATTGCAACTATAGTTTTACCGCTTCCCACATCTCCCTGAAGCAATCGAGACATTGGAACGGGATTAGATATATCTTTCTTAATTTCATTTAAAACATTTTCTTGAGATTTTGTTAATTCAAAAGGAAAAGTATTTAAAAATTCTTTTAATAAAGATTTCTTTTGAGGTAATTGTTGGGAAGTTACATTTTTATTCGTCTTTCTTTTTCTAAGAAGGAACTTTATTTGAAGTAGGAATAACTCATCAAAAACCAAGCGTTTTTTTGACTCAATAAGTGCCTGTTGAGTTGGTGGGAAATGAATATTAATCAACGACTCTCCTTTTGATAATAAAGATAATGAATCCAGTTGCTTTTTATTTAAAATTTCTGGATATTGCTTTGCATAAATTAGTACCTTTTTTATAAGTTTTATAAAACTCATATTTGATAGAGATTCACCTAATGAATACAAGGGTAATATTTTGCCTGAGAAATTAAAATTATCATTGTTATCCTTAATAATTTCAATCTGCGGATCTACAAAAGTTTTGCCATACTCCGTCAATTTAACCTTACCGGAAATTGCTAATTTGGTTCCAGGAATATATAAAGATTTTTGAGATGTGAAGAAGGAGTAAGATCTAAATCTTGTTCCTAGAAAAAATTTTGTAACCTTTATTGAAGACGTTTCATCAGAAACTAGAATATTCATTATTGATAAATTACTATTTTTTTTACTCTTATGAATATAAAATCTTTTAACGTTTGCAATGCAAGTGTATAAATTATCTGGTTTTAAATTTATTATCTTGACTCTATTCGTATAGTCTAGATATGTTCGTGGGAAATAATTAATTAGATCTTTTATATGAAATATACCTAATTCATTAAGCTTATTTTTATAAACTTTTCCTACATTTTTTATTGATGAAATATCTGAATCAAAAGACAAACTTGAATCAGCTTTATTCAAAAAAACATTATTAGAAACATTATTAGAACTTTCTATTTCTAGAGTTTTACCTAGTTTATAAAGATTTTTTCTTGTATCTATAATTAACCTTTTTCTTTGATTTTCATCTAATTTATTATATTCATAATATTTTTTTGAAAATTCATAAAATATCCTTAAATATTCGTCTGAAAGATTTAGATTATCTAGTTTTTTCAATGATTCATGCAAATAATCATTAAAAAATTTTTCTCTTCCTAAAGTATTGATAAATTTGTTTTCAGTTTCAATAGTAAGAGACTTTTGAAGCGGTCTTATCCAATCTTTAATTAATTTATTATTATTCCGGATAATAGTCAAATTTGAAAAAAGAATTATTTTTTCAACGTATCTTATTCAAAGTTATTTCTTTTTGCCTCCAATATTTCTCTTTTTTAATCAAACGCTGAAATTGATTTTTTAGCTCATTTATTTTGTTCCTTTGAATAGAAAGATTTAAATTTTTAAACTCTAACTCAACAGTAGATATATTGAAGAAAATAATGCTTGGAAAATTATTGCCGATTAATGATGACCGATTTAAGTTTAATTCTAAATTAATAACAAAAGGATATGGATGTTTTATCATAAGATTTCTGCCTACTAAGTAATTAAAGGAATCTTTAGATATCATCTTTTTTATTAGATTTGCATTAAATAATTCTTGGTTAATATTATATGAAAGATTCAATAGTAAATCTTCCAATGACTTGTCTATTAAATCAAAATTATTAAGAATCTGATTTTTTAGTAAATTATCCATTTTATTGATATTTTCTTTTTCAAGATGTCTAGGTTTTTCCACTTTTTCTTCTCCTATTAATTCAAGTAAGGAGGAAATAAATTTTTTTTCAACTCCTAAATTTTCAAAAATATTTTTTTTAGCTAAATAATTATTATGGTCGTTTTTATCTAAATCAAGTGATACGAATTTCTCATTATTATGAGCTTGATAATATTCACAAATATTTGAAAAGCCTTCAGTAATCTCGAACTGAGTGAGTTCTTTTAATTGAAAACCATCTTCATTTTGAAATTTTTCTTCTCGATCATCCTTTATTTTTGTAGAACTATCAAAAATAGTAAAATTAATTTCCTTATTTATATTTTTTTCAATTTCGTTTATCTTTAATTGTTCTACTGTTATAAAGGGCAAATTCTTAAATATTAATTTACTTATTTTTTTTTCCAAAAGACTATAGGATTCATTTTCATTTAAGAAATTATCATTAATTGCTGGATCTCTATATATTTGATTTAGACCTTTTTCTACAGAGATGAAAAGTAGATCTCTTATTAGATTAAGATAAAGTTCATATTCCCTATAGATATGTCTAGTTAATATTCTTTTTTGTATTTCTGCTCTCTCTAATTGATAATTAATTTTATCTATATTTATATAGTTATTGAAATTATTCAAATCATTCAAGTGACTAGTTTGTTTGCATTGATGCAACCTCTTCAGCAAAGTCCATTTGATTTTTTTCTATACCTTCACCCAATGTATATCTTGTAAATCGTCTTACTTTGATATTTTCCCCAATTTTTGCAGCTGCTTGTTTAACAAGATCCTCAACTGTTAAAGAACTATCTTTAATGTAGGGTTGTGAAAGCAAAACAAGCTCATTAAGTCTTTTTGCTATTCTCCCTTCAACTATTTTTTCTTTAATTTGTTCTGGTTTTCCAGATAAATCATCCCTACCCATTTCAATCTGTTTTTCTTTTTCCACAACATCTTCTGGTATTTCATCAATTGATACATACTCAACATTTGGGCATGCTGCTACTTGCATTGAGACATCCTTCAACAGAGATTGGAATATATCACCTCTAGCAACGAAATCAGTTTCACAATTTAACTCTAGTAAAACTCCAACTCTTGATCCAGTATGTATGTAACTACCGATTGAACCTTCAGCCGCTACTCTTCCCGATTTCTTTTCAGCACTAGCTATGCCTTTCTTTCTTAACCATTCCAAAGCTTTATCTATATTTCCTTCAGTTTCGTTAAGTGCTTTTTTGCAGTCCATCATTCCTGCGCCAGTTTTATCTCTAAGATCTTTTACAAGTTTTGCTGTAATGTTTCCCATTTGAAGTAATAAAATTAGTGAATAGTAAGTTTTAAATTGGAATTTAATTTTTTCTTTCGGCATTAGAGCCCTTTCTACCCTCATTTATAGCATCTGCAAGTCTTCCTAAAATAAGTTGCACAGATCTAACGGCATCATCGTTACAAGGAATTGGAACCTCACACAAATCAGGATCGCAATTTGTATCCAACATTGATACTAATGAGATATCTAATTTTCTAGCTTCTAATACTGCATTAGATTCTCTTCTCTGATCAACCAATACAACTACATCTGGTAATCTTCTCATACCCTTAAGTCCACCTAAGTATTTTTGTAATCTTTCAAGTTCTCTCCTTAATACTGCAGCTTCTTTTTTAGGCCTCATTGCTATTGAACCACTACTTTCCATTCTTTCTAGATCCTTTAATCTTTCAATTCTTGCTTTCATTGTTGTCCAGTTAGTCAACATCCCTCCAAGCCATCTTTGATTTACATATGAAGCTCCACAGCGTGTGGCTTCCTGAGCTACTACATCTGATGCTTGTTTTTTTGTCCCTACAAAGAGGAAGCGTTTACCGCTTTTTGCAGCGTTTCTCGTCCATTTGTATGCATTGTTCATACACAATGCTGTTTTTACAAGATCAATAATATGAACTCCATTTCTCGCGCAATATATATACTTAGACATCTTGGGATTCCAACGTCTAGTTTGATGCCCAAAATGAGCACCAGCTTCCATCATTTCTGATAGTGATACAACAGCCATAATTTAAAAAGGGTTTCGGGTTAGCCTCCATCTGACGGGGAATTAAAATTAATTAATCACCCGAAACTGTCAGATGTGTGGATTTAATTTTATCAATTCTAGCAAGTGATGCGTATTTCTAAAAGATTTTTATCTTAATTTGGTTAACTGTTTAATGTAAATCATATTTAGGGGGATCCTAAGTATCTCAAGTGCAAGTCTATTTCTTCTTATATTTACTAGGAATCTTAATAAAGGAAGGATTCTATCAACACTGATTAATCCTCCCAAGCAAAGAATTTGCCAAAGTAAATTATGGAGAGGAGTTAATTGAATCATAAATCTAACCCTTAAATTTGGATGTTTCTTATAAAACACTAAAGCCATTTTTGCTCTCTCTTTTTCTTGAGCTATTAATGAATCTATTTGTTCGCAATTAAATGGCGGATGCCAATGGAAACCTACTGCATTTGGGCATTTAATTAATTTTGTCCCAATTTTTTTTAATCTTTCTCCAAGTTCTAAATCCTCCCAACCGTAAAGACTAAAAGAAGTATCAAATAATCCCACACTTAAAATCAATTCTTTTGATATCGCTACATTCCCAGTAGCAAAGTATGCAAAAGAAGTGTCCATTATTTTATGTTTTTCACTCTTAGGATTTAAAAAATTAGATGTATTGACTACCGAGCCATAGGTAAAACATTTTTTATCATTTTTTCTCCAAGAGGCAAGTAATTTTTCTACGTGGCAATTTATAAAATTATCTAAAACAATAAGATCACTATCAATGAATATAATAATTTCATATTTTGATTTAATTACTCCCAGATTTCTTCCAAGTGCAGGCCCTCCATGTTCTTGCTGAAAAAGAATAACGTGTGGCAGATTATCTTTGTTTTTATTTATCCATGAAGTTGTCCCATCAGTTGATCCATCATCAATTACTATTACTTCATAATTACTGATATTTGTATTTAATTTTTGATTCTCAAGCGCAAAGAGACATTTCTCTAATATAGGTAATCTATTGTAAGTCGGTATAACAATACTCACATTCATGATTATGTCTTAAATATGCATAATATATTGAACTCCAAAAGATAAAAATAAAAGATATTGCCTAATCAGCTGCACCGCCATTATTTGATGTACCTGTAACGTTTCCGCCATCAGGTCTTCCATCAGTTCTTAATTTCCTTTTTTTGAATTTTCTAGCATAGGCTCTATTACGTTCCTGCTTTTCTTTTTTTAGATTCCTTCTCTTAGACATAAAATTTTTAACTTTTATTTATATTAGCTCACTATGAGCACTATATATTTTACCATCCTCCATATTTAATATCCTATCAGCCATATCAGAAATTCTTGGATCATGAGTCACCATAAGTACAGAACAATTTTGCTCTTTTGCTAGCTTTCTTAAAAGTGTTACTATTTCTCTTCCTGTGACGCTATCCAAAGCAGAAGTGGGCTCATCAGCTAATAAAAGTTTTGGGTTAGCAGATAAAGCTCGAGCAATTGCTACTCTCTGTTTCTGCCCACCAGATAAGTCATTTGGCAACTTTTTATGATGTTCTTCTAATCCTACTGCTGACAACCAATTCCGCGCTATTTCACGTCTTTGCAAATATGTTAGACCTTTTATTAAATCGGCGCCCATCTGGACATTTTGTTCTGCTGTTAAACATCTAAGAAGATTGTGACCTTGAAAAATCATTCCAATACTTCTTCTAAGAATCTGACGAGTTTTCCTTGATGCTCCATTTAACTGATTATTTAATACCATTAAATCTCCACTTTGACAGGTTCTCAAAGCACCAATTAATGTTAAAAGAGTCGTTTTACCACATCCAGAAGGTCCTTTCAAAAGAACCAATTCTCCTTTATCAATATTTAAATTAACATCATTAAGAACTTGTTTTTTATTCTCATTTTTTCCATAAAAGTGACTCAAATTATTTATTGAGACTGTTTTAAGGTTTTTAACATTATTTTTTGATTTATTAGCTTTAACCATTTATCTTTAAATTGTTAAAAAATTTCGGCAGGATCAGCGTCAACTAATTTACGCATCGCAACAGCGGCGGACCCCATACACATAACTAAAACTAATACGAAAATTAAAATAGTTTTATCTGCGTCCATTATTATTGGGAGTTTCGTAGAACTTCTTATAACTGAGTAAAGTATTTGACCAGAGAAATAAGCAGGTAAATAACCAAACAATGCCAACAAAAACCCCTCTCTAGCTACGACAAAGAGAAGGGACTTAAGTCTATATCCCATTGCCAATAAGGTGGCGTACTCTGGGAGGTGATCTGTAACGTCACTATAAAGAATTTGATAAACGACCACACAACCTACAACAAAACCCATCAAAGCACCCAAGCTAAATATAAAACCTATTGCAGTACTATTTTTCCAATAATTCTTTTCAAATTCTATAAATTGTTTTTTTGTTAGAACCCTTACATCATTTGGGAGTGAGTTATTCAATATCCTTGAAATAAATTCAGGATCAGATCCTTTTTTTAGCTTTACCAAACCAATTTCTATACTGCCAGGGGGATTAGCAGGAAAAAGTCTTAAGAAGGTTTCTCGACTAGTTATCAAATTACCATCTGCACCAAAAGATGGTCCCAACTCTACAAGGCCCTCAACAATTACTCTTTTTCCAGCAACCTCAGTCTCAACTTTTTTTTCAGATAAAAACCATTCTTCAATCGGTCCAAATTCAGGTCTAGATAGTTTGTCAAAAAGAACTCTTGATGGATTTCTTAATTTATAAGCTTTCTTTGAGAATCCCTCATCTAAAAGAAGTGAATCGGAGGGATTAAAACCTAATGCAAGTATTGATCTGGTTTTAAGATTTTCTGGATTTCTCCAAAGTAAATAATTCAGATTAACGGGAGCAGTTTTTTCAACATCTTCCACTGCGAGAGTCTGAATTAATCTTCTTTTTGGAAATCCACTCATGCTTATAGAACTTTTTGATCTGGGACTTATCAAAACAAGATCGGCATCTAAAAGTTTATGAATAGTTACGCTAGTGTCAAATAAACCATCTCTAAAACCTAATTGCATAAACATCAAAATTCCTGCAAAACTGATTCCAGCTATGGCAACTGCTAGCCTTAATGGTTGCCTAGTTAATAACAACCAAGCTAATGGTATTTTTCTAAATTTTAAAAAAGAAAAACTCATCAGGGAATAAATTTTGCAATCACTTTCATTCCTGCATAGTTTTGAACGATATCTATAGAATCTTGATCTAGTTTTACTAGTACCTCGATAATTCGCGAATCAGCATCCCCTGTTGGATCAGTCGATAGAACTTTTCTTTGTTTTACCTGAGGACTAATCCTAATAACCTTTCCTTTAAGATTTTTTTGGAAACCTCCATTCTCACTGCTCAATTCAACATTCTGAGAGATAAAGACTCTATCGATGTCAGATTCATAAACCTCTATCAAAGCTTCCATTTTTTGACTAGAACCAATATCCAAAATACCTTCATTTTGCGGCCTTTCACCAACTCTCGTGTTTATTCCAAGGATAAAACCATCAATTGGACTCCTTAGTTTTGAATTAAATAGATCTATCTTGATATTTTTTTGATCTCCGATAAGGTTTATTTTTTGTTTTTGCAATTTTAATAATTCATCTTTTCTCTGTGAAAACTCTACAAAAGAATATACATCTTTACTCAAAGCTAATTCATACCTTTGAATTTGATCTTTCTTTAGGGAAATTTCTTCTTTGATAGTATTAATTAGATTTTCATTTCTTTCAAGATCAGCAATTAATTTTTCTCCATTTTCAAAGATTGCGAGGATATCACCTTTTTTTACGAAATCTCCTTCATTTACTAAAATTTCGACAATTCGGGGGGAAGAGCCAAACTGACTTATTGGAGCTGCCAATTGTCTAATCTCTCCCGCAGGAGAAAGTTGACCAAGTGCGGCAACAGCTTTAATAGGTGGTATGAAATCTCTTATTATTTCCTCTTTAAATTTTGAACTAGATTTATTATTTCCAGAACAGGAAATAACACCAAGAGATATTGGTGTAAATAATAAAAAATAAATAAATAAATTTTTTAATATTTTTAATTTCATTAAAAATCGAAGAGTACTTTTTTTATATAGTCATTGACCCATTTTTCATCAAAATATTTTAAAAGAACCATGCTAGTCTTCTCATTTTTCATTTGTTGAACACAATAATATTTTTGAAAATCTATTCTTTCTTGGATAATTTCCTCATTAACTTCCGGTTTAACTTTCTTACTTAATTTGATCAAGATAGTAAGGTATTGATCCACAACTCTACAAAAATCATTTTTTTCAGATTTGCTTTTTAAGGAAGCAAATAATACATTATTAGAAAAAATCTCCCCCCATTTAGGAATCTCTCTCAAAGAGGTAAAAGAACTTTTATCAACTTCAGAAAGTAATTTTTCGTATTTATAACCTTGTTTTTGAGATGCGGGGGATAAATCAACAATGGCAGCAGAAACAATATCATTTATTTTTACCAAATCCATCCCAAAAATTGGGATATCAAACTTTGGATCAGGAAAAAAAACGCAGTGTAATATTTTAAGATTATTTGAAAATTCTGCTACTTCAATATGTAACTTTCTAAAACCTTTTGCTTTATGAAATTCATTTTCAATGTAAAGTTCCCTGCCTATTTCTTTAGATATTATGTTAGTTAGTTTTGGATCAATTTTTATACTCTTAAGGTCCTCAAGCATTGATCTATGCTCTCTAATATTTTGTAATAACTTCAAAATAAGAGGGTCAGTTAATTTTGTTTTAGTTAAAGATTCAGACAACAAGGCTAAAAAGTACCAAAATAGAATTTAAAGAGAGTACCTAAATGAACGTAGGAGACATTAACTACTACACCCATTCAAGCAAAACTAGATGTGTGTTTGTGGATAATAAAGAATTGCCGCTTATAAGCATTGATATTTGGTGCAAAGCAGGTTCTTCATTTGAGGATGTTGATAAAAACGGCACTGCTCATTTTTTAGAACATATGATTTTTAAAGGATCTAACAAAATAATGCCAGGTGAGTTTGACCATAAAATTGAATCACTAGGCGGATTAAGTAACGCTTCAACTGGTTATGATGATGTACATTACCACGTCTTAGTTCCACCAAGTAACTTTAAAGAATCACTTGCTCTTTTGACAAATATTGTCGTTGCTCCAGATTTCAATCCTGATGAATTTATAAAAGAAAAAGGGGTAGTTATTGATGAAATAAAACAACAAAATGATCAGCCTGAAGAAAGACTATTTAATTATTTTTTGAAAAGGGTTTGGTTAAGTCCGAATTATGCCAATTCGATTCTGGGAACTGAAAATAGTATTAAAAATTTAGAGATAGATGACCTTGTGAAATTTCATAGCAAACATTACACTACCGAAAAAATTTGTATTGCAATTGCCGGGAATCTCTCTGAAGAAATTTATAAAATTTTTGAAAAAAGTGATCTATCTGGCATAAAAGAAAGTCGAAATTTAATAAATCAAATAAATAAACCTTCTTTAAAAATTAGGAATGGTAGAGAGTCAGTTAAGTTCGAAAATTTAGAGTTTTCAAGAATATTTATGGCTTGGTTTATCCCAAACCTAAATGATCAAAAAAATATTATTGGACTAGAGATATTAGCATCAATACTCTCTGTTGGAAGAAACAGCAGATTAGTAAAAATTTTAAAAGAAGATAGTAATATTGTTGAATCGGTATATGTAGATGTAAATGCTGGAGAATTGGGAGGATTATTTATAATGGAAGCAAGTTGTGAGTCTAAAGATATTGATTTAGTAGAGAAGCAAATTAATAAAACAATAGATGATGTCTCAAATAGTAAAGCCTTGTCTTTGGATGAAATAAAAAAAGCAATAAATATTGTTAAAAGTAATTATATTTTTAATTTAGAGACATCTTCACAACTCTCTTCATTCTTTGGAAATGAACTTCTTTGGGGGAGAAAATCTTCAATCAATAATTTAGAGAGTTATTTCAAATATTGGAATGACTTTGATAACTTCAAAGAGATAACAGAATATATCCGCGGAGAGAAATTCACTTTAGTTGCATCCCCTGGTAAATGTTAAAAAAATATTATTTAAATAATAAAAAAAGGAATTTTTCAACTGCTTCAATTTGGATTAAAGGTGGAAGCGATATGGATCGTACTGGCAAAAAAGGGATAAACAAGATCCTTTGTTCATTACTTACCAGAGGATGTGAAGGTTTTAACAATTTCAGTCTCGCTCAGTATATTGAGTCCTATGGAGCAGAATTAAATCAAGAGATATTTGAAGATGGTATTTCATTAAGTATTAAATCCCTAAATGAACATTTCAGCAAATTATTTCCTCTTTTAGACTTAATAATTAATAAGCCAATTCTCTCAGAGACTGAATTTAAAAAAGTAAAAAAATCTTCTATTGATCACATTAAAAAAGATAAAGAGAATCCATTCAATATATGTTTTGAAAAATGGAGAAAAATTGTTTACTCAAATCATCCTTATGCTTTCAACACAATTGGCAATAATAATGATGTTTCAAAGATTACCTATGAAGATGTTTTGCTTGAATTTAAAAATTTCAAGAATAGAGAAAAGTATTTAATTTCCAATAATCCCGAAATAAATGGAGAAAATTTTGGAACATTAGAAAAAAAAATCTTAAAAGAAAACTCAGATACTTTAAATCATAATTTAAATACTTCTAATAGATTTGATTACATTAATAATGATTCAAATCA
>CABYNZ010000005.1 GCA_902520485.1 uncultured Prochlorococcus sp.
AGAGTAGAGAAAAAGATATTCCAAAAGATCTATTATTTTCAATTACAAGTCATCTAAAACAGTTAAATATTTCAACTTCAAATTTAAGTAAAAAGAAATATATATTTGATGAGAGTATTGATAATTTATTGCTCAATGAAAAAGATTTAGTAGATAAGATATTTATGGATTTACAAAGTCAGTTGATTTTGTGCGAAAAAAATTCTGGAATATGGAGTGTTGAATATTTGAATGAAATTGTTTTTGGGCAAAAAAAACCTTATGACCTTAAAACTCTTAAAGAGGGTGTTCCGATCATGTGTACAAAAAATAATAATGAACTTGGATTGTCAAATGGGGATATTGGAGTACTTATAGGTTTAAAAAATAAAAGAAAATATCTTTTTAGAAAATTTAATGATAATAACGAAGAAATTGTTGCATTAATTGATCCATCTAATTTAGAAAATGTTGTACCAGCAATAGCCATTACTATTCATAAATCTCAAGGAAGTGAATCTGAAAAAGTAAACATTTTGTGGTCCCAAAATTATAGTAGAAATCAATATGCTGTAAAAGAAAAAAAAGATAATCAAAATATCTTTTGCAGAGATGATTTTGAAAGAAGGTTATTTTATACTGCTGTTACAAGAGCGAAAAAATCTTTAAATATATATTATTTAAATTAAATTTTATTTTTGAGAAATTAGTAATATCTTAACCCCAAGATGTTAGATTAATAATTCGGCTCTGTAAGGCTAATCAACAACTTAAGTCAATTTAGATATTTGTTGAATGCCTAATCAGAAGATTATTAGGCATTTAAAATGGCTTTAAAAAAAGATAGTAACTCTCTTGGTAGTGATCAGGAAAAGTCTCAGAATAAAGATTCTTCCCTACTAGAGTTCAAGAACTTAGAGAACAAAAAAGAAATTGAATCTCAACTTTTGGAAGTATCGAAAGGAGATGATAATGAGAATGGATTTCTCGATTTTGGGTTTAATCAATCGATCTTAAACTCGTTAATAAATAAAGGATATAAAAATCCAACTCCCATCCAAAAAGCTTCAATTCCCCAACTAATGTTAGGCAGGGATTTACTAGGCCAAGCACAAACAGGAACAGGAAAGACTGCTGCTTTCGCATTACCAATAATAGAAAAACTTAAAGATAATAAAGAATTAAATGCCAAGGTTTTAGTTATGACTCCTACAAGAGAATTAGCAACTCAAGTGGCAGAATCTTTTAAAAGTTATAGTTCTGAATTTAGTAATTTTAAGACGGTTGCAATATATGGAGGTACCGACTATCGAAATCAAATTTCTGCATTAAAAAGAAAAGTTGACGTAGTAGTTGGGACCCCAGGGCGAATAATGGATCATATAAGGCAGGGGACTTTTAAAATTAAAGATATAAACTGTCTTGTTTTAGATGAGGCAGATGAAATGTTAAATATGGGTTTTCTTGAAGATATTGAATGGATAATAGATCAACTCCCGGAAAATAAGCAGATGGTATTATTTTCAGCAACAATGCCTAGTGAGATAAGAAATATAGCAAAAAAACATCTAAATGATCCCGCCGAAATATTAATCAAAAGTGTCAAAAAAGAAACTCAATTAATTTCGCAAAAATTTCTATATGTACAAAGGCATCATAAGTTAGATGCTTTAAAAAGAATACTAGAACTAAATAACGAGGGAGTAATTATTTTTGTTAGGACAAAACTACTTACTACTACAATAGCTGAAGCTTTAGAGAATTCAGGTCATACTGTGGCAGTACTTAATGGAGATATACCTCAAAATCAAAGAGAAAATACTGTAGATAGATTGAAAAAAGGATTTATTAATATCCTTGTTGCAACTGATGTCGCAGCTAGAGGATTAGATGTTGAGAGGATAAAACTTGTTGTTAATTACGATTTTCCTTTTGACAAGGAAACATATACTCATAGAATTGGAAGAACTGGAAGGGCAGGCAGATCAGGAGAAGCAATTTTATTTGTTAATCAAAGAGAAAAACATTTTCTAAGAAACTTAGAAAACTCAACAAGAACCAAGATTGAAGAAATTAATATACCAAGTAATAAAATAATAAATGAAAAAAGGATGGAGAAACTTATAGATAATGTTAATGAGAGTTCTTTAGCTAAAGATGAAAATGAAGAAAATAAAGCTTTGATTATTGATGTACTAGATAATTTAAAAGAAAAATACTCTATGGATGACTCAAATATTGCAATGGCGGCGATTAATTTAGTAATAGGTAATAAATCATTTTTTGTTAATGAAGATGATTCTTGGATTAATAAACAAAATAATACTGATAGAAATAGATCAAATAGAAATAGTAATAATCGTATGAGAAATTCAAATAGAAGAAATAATTATCAAAATGATTCTTTCGAAACCTACAAATTTAACTTTGGTAAATTTGATGGAGTTAGAGTTGCAAATATTATATCCTCAATCTGTAATTCAACTAATATAAATGGTAGATCCATAGGTAAGATACAAATTTTTAATGATTACAGTTTGGTAGATTTACCCAGAGATCTGCATAGAGAAACTAAAAATAAATTAAAAAAAATTAAAGTCAGAAATCAGTGATAGAGAATGAAAGTTAGCAAATATAATTTCTTTATTTTTGTGAATCTATTAATACTATTCAACTCCTTTAATAGTTATTATTTAGCTCAAACGAAACAAAATTCAATCATAAAATTATTTTGTCTTCAGAGTGTCAAAGACGAAATGATGAAAGCAGAAATGGTATATAGTGAAGAAATTGCTAATGAAACTTGTGATTGTTACTACGAAGAATTTATGCAAACTGCAAGTCATCAAGATGCAAAAACAAAATGTAAATTAGAAACTAAAAAAAATTTAAATCATAATAGAAAAATTTAATTATTATTTTTATGAGGTCTAAGAACAATCAAAATCCAATAATTAGACTTTATTTAAATCTGATTGAGGAAAGAAGGGTACTATTTTTTGCTTTTCTTAGTTCCATAATAAATAAAATATTAGATTTAGCCCCCCCTGTAATAATTGGTCTTGCAGTGGATATCGTTGTTAAGGAAGAGAATTCATGGATTTCTAGTTTTGGGGTAAAAGAAGTACCAGCACAATTGATTTTTCTTGCATTTGCTTCAGGAATAGTTTGGTCTGGCGAATCCTCCTTTGAATATTTATATTCGATTTTATGGAGAAATTTGGCTCAGCTATCGCAACATAAGTTAAGAATAAAAGCTTATGAGCATATCCAGGAGTTAGATATGGATTTTTTTGAAAATGATAATACTGGAAGGCTATTATCTATTTTGAATGATGATATAAATCAACTCGAGAGATTTCTAGATCAAGGGGCTAATCAGATTATTCAGTTATTTATAACTGTATTAATAATTGGGGGCACTATGATTTTTGTCGCTCCAAAAATTGCTTTATTTGCTTTCTTTCCTATTCCATTTATATTTTTAGGATCAATTAAATTTCAAAGGAAGCTTGCTCCAAAATACAGAGATGTTAGAAATAAAGCAGGACTCTTGGCTTCAAGGCTTAATAATAATTTAAGTGGAATTCTAACCATAAAAAGTTTTACTAAAGAAAAATGGGAACTAAATAGATTAAATAAAGAAAGTCTCGATTATCAAAGAAGTAATAAGGCTGCAATAAAATTATCTTCTGCTTTTATCCCTCTTATAAGATTTGCAATTTTATTTGCTTTTATAGCGATTCTATTAATTGGAGGTTTCCAAACTTGGAATAAGACACTTGATGTAGGTACTTATAGTTTTTTAGTGTTTATTACACAAAGACTATTATGGCCTTTAACTACTTTGGGGCATGTTTTAGATGATTTTCAGAGATCAATGGCATCAATAGATAGAGTAATTGATCTCATAGATACGCCTATAAAAATAAAAGATGGAAAAATAAAAATTGAACCTAAAGATATCAAAGGAGAAATTATTTTTAATAATGTAAATTTTAATTATCCTGGACGAGATTTAACTTTAAAAAAAATAAATTTCAAAATTGAAAATAACTCAACATTAGGAATTGTTGGTTTAACAGGTTCTGGGAAAAGTACAATAATAAAACTACTACTTAGAATTTATGATTGTAATAATGGGTCAATAACCTTGGATGGTTTTTCTATTAAAGAAATAAATTTGAGGGATTTAAGAAAGTGTATCTCTTTAGTAAGTCAAGAAACTTATTTATTTCATGGCAGTATACAAGAAAATATTGCTTATGGCTCAATCAACCCAAATCTTAAAGATATTATTAAAGCTTCAAAGATTGCGGAAGCTCATGAATTTATTGAACAATTACCAGATGGTTATAAAACTATAGTGGGGGAAAGGGGCCAAAGGCTCTCAGGCGGCCAACGTCAAAGAATTGCCTTAGCGAGAGCTGTTTTAAAGGATGCTCCAATATTAATATTAGATGAAGCTACGGCTTCAGTTGATAATGAAACAGAGGCTTTAATTCAAAAATCGTTATCTAAAATCACAAAAGAAAGAACAACTATAGTAATAGCTCATAGATTAAGCACTATAAAAAATGCGGATAATATTGTAGTTATTGATAAGGGTAAAATAGTGGAAAGCGGAAAACATGAAAAACTATTAGATCAGAACAAAATATATGCTGATTTGTGGAATGTTCAAGTAGGAATCTAGTATGAATTTCTAAACTATATTATGAAGTTAAATGATTCGATTACGTTACTAAACATACCGTCTACTTTATTCCACCTTTCTTCATTTGTTCCAACAGCAAAAGTGTAAAGTGTTCCTCTATCAATTACGACAGTAGCTAATTCATGTCTTGCCTGTTCATTTAAATTTAATTCATACTCTAAATCATAGAAAATATGATTGGATGCCTCCCTCTTATTGGCATTTATAAGTTTTACCTCTCTACCTGAACCTTCGGGAGCAATGACTTTATCAATTAATGTTTGACCTACTTCTCCTGGGCTCCCTAATTGCTCTAATTGAACCTCTTTATTGACATCAGAAATAACTAAACTTAAGGTCTCATTACTATTTATTAAATCATGATAAATAATTTCAGGTCCTCCATCGACTTTTACTCTAGTCCATCCTGTTGGATACAAAAAGGCATATCTGCCATCTGGACTTTGATAAGCTTCTAATCCCGCATTTAGTCCGCTACTACAAGCATTCAGTGTTAAGCATAAAAATATCAAAAATAAATATTTGAAAGGGTTAAATTTAATATTTTTCATTTTGTTTGAAATAACTAACTAAAAACATAATAAGACATTAAAAGCAAACAATTATGGCAATTCAGAATTTTGCGTCTAAATTATCTCTAGAAATAGTTTAATTTTGATTACTTATACCAAACCACTTTCAAAATTAATTGGTCATTTTGAGAAATTCCCAGGTATTGGTCCAAGAACAGCTCAACGATTAGCCTTGTTTATTTTAAAACAACCTGAAAGTACAATAAGAGAATTTTCAAAGGCTCTGTTAGAAGCACATAGTAATGTTGGTCGTTGCAAAAAATGTTTCAATTTGACTTCAGAAGATGAATGCGAAATTTGTAGAAATACTGAAAGAAATCAAAAACTAATCTGTGTAGTAGCAGAAACTAAAGATTTGCTTGCTTTGGAGCGCGCCAGAGAATTTAAAGGTGTTTACCATGTTATTGGTGGTTTAATATCCCCAATGGATTCTGTTGGCCCCGAACTCTTAGAAATAAGAAGCTTGGTAGAAAGAGTTAGTAAGTCTGAAATAGATGAGATCATATTGGCATTGACCCCAAGTGTTGAGGGAGATACAACAAGTCTTTATATTGGAAAATTGTTAGCTCCTTTTACTAAAGTTACGAGGATTGCATATGGGCTCCCAATGGGCAGTGAACTTGAATATGTGGATGAAGTTACCCTTGCAAGGGCCTTAGAAGGCAGAACAAAACTAAATTAGACAATGAGATACAATAATCTAATCAAGAAAGAAAAAATTTTAAGACTTCCCTCCTGGATTAAATTTCCTATTAGTAAAGCTTCAGAATTCGAAAAAATACAAACACTTATCAAAAAATCAAATATTCATACTATTTGTGAAGAAGCAAGATGTCCTAATAGAGCAGAATGTTATGCCTCAGGAACAGCCACCTTCTTACTGGGTGGATCGATATGTTCTCGTTCATGTGCTTTTTGTCAGGTAAACAAAGGTAGACCTAGTTCTATCAATATTAATGAATGTACTCAAGTCGCTGAAGCAGTGAAAGTACTAAATTTGAAATATGTTGTTTTGACATCTGTAGCTAGAGACGATCTCCCTGATCATGGTGCAAATTTATTTATATCTACAATTGATGAGATTAGAAAAATTGATTCAACAATTAAAATTGAAGTTTTAACTCCTGATTTATGGGGTGGAGGCAAAAATCTTTATGAAACAAATAACCTTCAGACTGAGAGATTGAAGATGATTTTAGAAAAAGATCCAATATGCTTTAATCATAATCTTGAAACTGTTGAAAGACTGCAAAAAGAAGTTAGGAGGGGTGCAAATTACAAAAAATCCCTTAATTTACTAAAAAAGTCAAAGGATATTGCTCCTCATATTCAAACTAAATCAGGCCTTATGTTAGGACTTGGGGAAACATTGGATGAAATAAAAAATACAATTTATGATCTTAAAAAAATAGATTGTGATCAAATTACAATTGGCCAATATTTAAGGCCCTCATTCAATCATTTGGCAGTTAAGAAATATTGGGATCCATCAGAGTTTGAATATTTATATCTCTTCTCTAAGGAATTAGGATTCAAAAAAGTATCTTCTGGCCCTTTAGTTAGAAGTAGTTATCACGCAGGTTAACTTTCTTCAATTAAAGAGAGTTTCTTTTCAAGTCTTTTCAATATGGAAATACATTCCCCGTTCATAAGTGTACCTGCACCTCCCCAAACCAATCTTAATAAAAGATCTACTGGGTGAGAACCAACTTCTTTGATAATTTTGAATCCTATTAACTTGAAATATCTTACAAGTTTTTTACTATATCCTTCACTATCAAAAATAGCTAAAAGTCTTACTTTGTTGCTTGATTTTTTTTCAATTGCCCAAGCCATAGTTGTTGCCCATATTAATTCCGAAACAAAGGCAGGAGCTTTACTTAGGATTCTTAATGTATCAAGCTGAATACCTTGTTTATTTAAATAAGTCCAACCTTTCATTTCGGCCCAAATCTTAATTATGTTATCCTTCTGTTCTGCAATTACGATTCTAAAGAAACATAATCCGATAGTTTCTCTAACTTGAATTTTAATTAATAATCCAATGGAACCTGCTAATTTTTCTAATTCTTCAACTTTCATGATTTTGAAATTTGTCCCTATAGATTTTATGATTTTCCACTTTTGATCTATCGATTTGTTTTTGTCTTTCTTCAAACCTTTTCCTATCATCATCGCTGAATTGGTCTATGCAGAAATGACATTGGATACCCTTTCTATATTCTTTTTTTTCTTGATCTAGAATTGAAATTGGCATTCCACATGCATGACAAATCGAGTAAGAACCTTTTTCTAAATCTTGATCTAAAGCAACTCTTTTATCAAAAACATAACATTCACCTTCAAATAAGTTTTTTTCTTTTGGAATATCGTCAAGGTATTGAAGGATACCCCCTTGTAGGTGATAAATATTTTTATAACCTTTTTTTTTCAGTAAACTAGTAGCTTTTTCACATCTTATTCCTCCGGTACAAAACATTGCTATATTTGTATTTTGTTTATTTTCTAAATGGGTTTCTAAATGATCATCTACCCACTTAGGGAATTCTCTAAAGTTTTTAGTATTTGGGTTTATAGAGTTCTGAAATGTACCTAAAGAAACCTCATAATGATTTCTAGTATCAATGACTATTGTATTTTGATTTTTAATTAACTTATTCCAATCAGCTGAGTCGATATAGGTCCCATTATTTTCTACAGGGTTTATTTCAGGGACACCCATGGTAACTATTTCTTTTTTGATTTTTATTTTTAATTTTTTGAAGACTTTCTCTTTTGAAAAGTTTACTTTAATATTCAAATTTCTATTACCTGCATATTTATTAAGTAAATTGATAACAAAATCAATTACATTTTTCTCGGCACAAATAGTTCCATTAATACCCTCACTTGCAAAAATTAACAAACCTGAAAGATCATTTCCATTTTCGATTTCTAATAATTTATTTTTTAGATCAAGAATTAAGTTTTCTTGAAATGGGAAGAAAGAGTAAAGAGAAACTATTTTATAATTTTTGCCTTTCATAAAGAAGATAATGTTTTTTTACTAGTTTCAAAATCTTTGTTAAATGATACTCCTACCTCTTTAAGGAGTTTTCTGTCTGATTGAAAAGATGGATTTGAAGTTGTGAGTAACTCATCTCCATAAAAAATTGAATTTGCACCACATTGAAAACATAAAATTTGGGCTTCTTTTGAAAGCTTTTCTCGCCCTGCACTTAATCTTATTTTACTTTTAGGCATAAGAATTCTTGCTGTAGCTATCATCCTTATCATTTCAATAGAATCAATTTCTTGATTATCTTCTAAACCAGTACCTTCAATAGCTACTAATGAATTTATAGGAACACTCTCAGGGTGTGGATTCATGTTTGAAAGTACTTCTAAAAGAGATGCTCTATCACCATTAGTTTCTCCCAAGCCTATTATCCCTCCACAACAAACATTTATTCCTGCATTCCTTACCCTTTTTATAGTATCTAGTCTGTCTTGATAAGTTCTAGTCGTAATAATATTTTTGTAATGCTCAGGACTAGTATCAAGATTGTGGTTATAAGCGGTCAAACCTGCATCAGCCAGTCTGGAAGCTTGTTCTTCTGTAAGCATCCCAGCAGTAACGCATGCTTCCATTCCTAAATCTCTTACACCGCTAACCATCTCTAACATTGCATTAAAAGATTTCCCATCTCTAATTTCTCTCCACGCCCAACCCATACAAAACCTATCTGCACCCTCATTTTTTGCTATTTGAGCTCTTGCTAAAACCTCTTCAACTTGAAATTGTGGATGACTTTTGATTTCGCTAGCACTATAAATTGATTGACTACAGTACGAACAATTTTCCTCACATCCACCAGTTTTTACGCTGAACAACGAAGCTAATTGAATGTCGTATTTGTTAAATTTCCTGTGAACGGTTTGTGATTCCCACATTAAATCAATAAGAGGCATATTAAGGACTTCCAATATCTCCTCTTTATCCCAATCGAACCTAATTTCTTTTAATAACTGATTTTTCGAATTAGCCATTTTTATTATGAAGAATACTGAGAATCTTCAAAAGATTCATTTGGTAATGATTCTATACCGCCGAAACGTCTATTTCTCGATTGGTAATCAATTATTGCTTTAAGAAATTCATGCTCATTAAACTCTGGCCAAAGTACGTCAGATATATAAATTTCTGAATATGCTAATTGCCATAATAAAAAATTACTTATTCTTTTTTCACCACTAGTTCTTATTAGTAATTCTGGATCCTTAATCCCCCCAGTTAATAGTTCTGAATTAAATAATTCTTCATTAATTTCACTTGGTTTTAATTCCCCAGCATAAGATTTTAATGCTAGTTCTTTGGCAACTTTAACTATTTCTTGTCTCCCTCCGTAATTAACACAAACATTGAATAAAAATTTATTGTTGTTTTTAGTAAGTGATTCTGAACTTGAGATTATTTCTTTTAAATTTTTTGGGAAAGGAGTTAAATCTCCAATAAATTTTATTTTTGTTGATTCTTCATGTATCTCTTTAATTTCTTTTTTTAAAACTTCACCAAAAAGATTTATAAGAAAATCAACTTCTTTTGTTGGTCTTGTCCAATTCTCTGTTGAAAAAGCATAGACAGTAATTACTTTACAACCTAAATTTTTGGCAGCTTTGAGAATTTTTTTTAATACACTCACGCCCTGTTGGTGTCCAAATGATCGGGGTAAACCTTTTTTAGTCGCCCATCTCCCATTGCCATCCATAATTATTGCTACATGTTTGGGCAATTTTTGCTTATCTATTTTCATTAATAAGTCACTAATTTTATCGTCTATTACTTTTTCTAAACTCATTAGTTAATCCTTTTTGTTAATAAAAACTTCTGATTTTTCTAGCTCTTTTTTATTAATATCATTGACGATATTATCACCCGAGTCTGTTTTTTGGGATAAGACATTTTTACTTAAAGATGCATTATTTGCTCCCATAGTGTTTTGATTCCCAATCAATTTTGCAAGAAGTTCTTGTAACCTACTGCTGGTTATTGGCCTTTCGAGTTTCCCTTGGTTTGCTAATGATAACGTACCTGTTTCTTCAGAAACAACAATACAAATACATCTGTCAAATCTTTCTGTAATTCCCAAGGCTGCTAAATGTCTTGTGCCATATCTACTTATTCCTTGTCTTGAGAGAGGAAGTATTACGCCAGCAGAAATTATTTTATTACCTTTCACAAGAACAGCTCCATCATGTAACGGTGTATCTGTTGCAAAAAGATTTATTAAAAGGTCTGTTGACAATTGAGCCTCAATATTTGTACCTGCATATAAAAAGTCTTCAGGTCTTAAATCACTCCCTAAATCAACAACGATTAAAGCACCTCTTCTATTCTGTGAAAGTTTACCTGCAGTATCAACTAACTTAGTGATAGTAGTTGATGTTGCTCTAAACTCTTTTGGCGGATTTCCGAGTAATACAGCTAGCCTGCCAGTTCCTAATAATTCCATTAATCTTCTGAGTTCTCCTTGCCAAAGGATTGCTAAAGAGAGAGAGCAGGCTAAGACTACAGCATCAATTAACTTTGATGTTAATGGAAGGTAAGCATATCTTTGAATGAACCATGCGGTTGAAACTAAAAATAAATATCCCCTTAAAAGCCACAATGTTCTTTGTTCTTTGACTCTAGAAAATAATAAAAGTCCAAAACCAACAGCAAATAATACATCTAATAAAAGCTTTAAATTTATTAACCCCCAGAAATTCACATTAAATAAAAAATTAATTTAAATGTACCTAACTTTGTTTGATAAAGCGATCAGGCAATACATCATATTTTAAAAGATCCAAAGGACTTTCTCTCTTTTGAATAATTTCTGCCTCTCCATCTTTAACTAGAAGAGCAGCAGGTCTTGGAATCCTGTTGTAATTAGAACTCATTGAATTATTATATGCACCAGTACCAAAAACGCATATAAGATCTCCCGTTTTACATTCTGCTAGTTCAATTTCTTTAAACAATACATCTCCTGATTCGCAGTGCTTACCAGCAATAGTATATTTATTTTTGGAATTAATATTAAATGGATTTTTTACTAAACATGCAGAATAATTTGATTGATATGTAATTGGTCTTGGATTATCACTCATACCACCATCAACAGATAAATATGTTCTGATACCAGGAATTTCTTTAAAAGCCCCAATTTTGTAAATGGTTATACCAGCTGTAGATACAATAGATCTACCAGGTTCGCACATTAATGTGGGAAAATTTAGGTTGTTTTTTTTACAAGCTTCAACAACCGAAGAAGAAATTGTTTTTACCCATTCATCAATTGAAGGGGGATCATCACTCTCTGTATACCTGATACCTAAACCCCCGCCAACATTAAGCTCCTCAATATTATGACCAAATTTTTTGGCGTCTAAGATAACCTTCACCATTATTTCTCCAAGATCCTTATGAGGGTCAAGTTCAAAAATCTGTGAACCAATATGAGCATGTAAACCCTTTAATTTTAGGTGATTTGTATTGCTGATCCTATTAAATAAAATATTTAAATATTCTATTCCGAAACCAAATTTGCTATCAAATGATCCAGTTCTAATGTATTCATGTGTATGACATTCTATCCCAGGAGTAAAGCGAATCATTATTTCTAAATCATGATTAAATGAATTTGAGATCTTATCTAATCTTTCTAAGTCATAATCATTATCTACAATAACCTTAATATTATTTCTAACTGCGAATTCTAATTCTTTGTCTGATTTGTTGTTACCATGAAAAACAATTTTTTCATTTGGAACCCCACCTTTAATAGCAGTTAATAGTTCTCCTTCTGAAACAGCATCAAGTCCTAAACCTTCCGAGGAAACAAGACTACTCATAAAAATGGAACTATTTGCCTTAGAAGCATATATGGGCAATGATTTTCCTGGATAATATTTTTCTAATGCTTTTTTGTATGCTTTACAAGAATTTCTTAAAGTGATTTCATCTAAAATATAAAGAGGAGAATCATATTTTTTAACTAGTTCTTCAATAGAACATCCACCAACTGACAATTTCCCGTCTCCTTCAATGGATGTGGTAATTGGCACAATATTTTTATTAGGACTTTCCAAGTCAATTTTTTGTTTTAAAAAAGATTGTTTTTCTTCCATGGGAGAACATTAATAAAGCTTGGCAAAGACTGTCATATTTTATAATGACTTTAGATTTGAACTTTCAATTTAAATACATAATAAATGATATCTATTAAACAAATAAATAAGAGAGATATTGATTTATGTTATCAATTAGATTCGAATACGATCTCACTATGGAGTAAAGAACAATGGGCTAACGAATTCAAAAAAGATGGTACAAAAATCTTTGGGTTATTAATTGAGAATTTAGTCATTGGTATATGTGTTTTTCAAGTTGTTCTTGATGAAGCTCAAATAAATTATTTTGTTGTAAATAAGAAATTTAGAAAAAAGGGGTTTGGATCTTATCTTATGAACTATTTAATAAAAAAATGTGAAAAATTAAATTTAAAAAAATTACTATTAGAGGTTTCTCAGAGCAATGTTACTGCTGAAAGATTTTATAGTCGCTTTGATTTTTTTACTGTAGGGAAAAGAAAAAATTATTATAAAGATGGTTCACATGCTCTTTTAAAAGAAAAAAAATTAACAACAAAATAATGTAAAAATTTAAATGTTCGGATAACCAGAATCCTTGAAATTACTATAATTTCTTGCTATATCACTAAAAAAGTTCAATTTAATTTGATAAATTATACTTTTGGGTATTCACAAAAGCTCATTCTGAACACAAAATTGACATATTACTGGTAGGTTATTAATAGGAATTCAATCTTCTGATGTTTGAAAGATTTACAGAAAAGGCTATAAAGGTCATTATGCTTGCTCAAGAGGAAGCCAGAAGACTAGGGCATAATTTTGTTGGAACTGAACAAATTCTTTTGGGGTTAATTGGAGAAGGGACTGGGGTCGCAGCGAAAGTACTTAAATCACTTGGAGTTAATCTAAAAGATTCAAGGATAGAGGTTGAAAAGATAATAGGTAGAGGTTCAGGGTTTGTAGCTGTAGAAATACCTTTTACTCCTAGGGCTAAAAGAGTTTTAGAACTATCTTTAGAAGAGGCTCGTCAACTCGGCCACAATTACATTGGTACAGAACATTTATTGTTAGGTTTAATAAGAGAAGGTGAAGGTGTGGCTGCCAGAGTTCTTGAAAATCTCAATATTGACCTTACAAAAGTTAGAACTCAAGTCATAAGAATGCTAGGTGAAACAGCCGAAGTCGGAACAGGTTCCAGTACAACTAAGGGCAACTTAAAAACTGCTACTCTTGATGAATTCGGAACAAATTTAACAAAATTAGCAAGTGAATCTAAATTAGATCCAGTCGTTGGACGCCATTCAGAAATAGATCGTGTAGTTCAAATATTAGGTAGGAGGACAAAAAATAATCCTGTTCTTATTGGGGAGCCAGGTGTAGGTAAAACAGCTATCGCAGAAGGTTTAGCTCAAAGAATACAAACTGGTGATATCCCAGACATACTTGAAGATAAAAGAGTTTTGACTCTTGATATAGGTCTTTTGGTGGCAGGAACAAAGTATAGAGGTGAATTTGAAGAAAGGTTAAAAAAAATAATGGAAGAAATTAAATCAGCTGGGAATGTCATCCTTGTTATAGATGAAGTGCATACTTTAATTGGTGCTGGAGCTGCTGAAGGAGCTATAGATGCAGCAAATATACTCAAGCCAGCATTAGCTAGAGGTGAACTTCAATGTATTGGAGCAACAACTCTAGATGAATACAGAAAACATATTGAAAGAGATGCTGCTTTAGAAAGAAGATTCCAGCCTGTAATGGTAGGGGAGCCATCTATAGAAGACACAATCGAAATTTTAAAAGGCCTTAGAGAGCGTTACGAACAACATCATCGGTTAAAAATTACTGATGATGCGTTAGAAGCCGCCGCTCATTTAGGTGATCGTTATATATCCGACAGATTTTTACCTGATAAGGCTATTGACCTCATCGACGAGGCTGGAAGCAGAGTACGTTTAATAAACTCTAAACTACCGCCTGAGGCAAAACAAATAGATAGAGAACTAAGACAAGTCCAAAAACAGAAGGAAGAATCTGTAAGAGACCAAAATTTTGATCAAGCTGGCCAATTACGTGAAAAAGAGATGGAATTGTCTGCAAAAATTAAAGAGGTTTTGGAAAATAAAAAAGAATCCACGTCTGGAGATCAATCTGATGCTGATAATTCTGTAAAAAGTGATTCAAAACTATTACAAAGTCCCCTTGTCAGTGAAGAGGATGTAGCACATATTGTGGCTTCATGGACAGGTGTTCCCGTTCAAAAATTAACAGAAACTGAATCAGTCAAGCTACTTAATATGGAGGAAACACTTCACCAAAGGCTGATTGGACAAGATGAAGCTGTAAAAGCTGTCTCAAGGGCAATAAGAAGAGCAAGAGTTGGATTAAAAAATCCTAATAGACCCATAGCAAGTTTTATATTTTCTGGTCCTACCGGTGTCGGTAAAACTGAATTGACTAAATCATTGGCTTCATATTTCTTCGGTAGTGAAGAAGCAATGATCAGATTAGATATGTCAGAATTTATGGAAAGACATACAGTTAGTAAACTTATAGGCTCGCCTCCTGGTTATGTTGGTTTTAATGAAGGTGGTCAGCTTACCGAAGCTGTTAGAAGACGTCCTTACACCGTCGTTTTATTTGATGAAGTTGAAAAAGCTCATCCAGATGTTTTTAACTTATTATTGCAACTACTTGAAGACGGAAGATTAACTGACTCCAAGGGTAGAACTGTAGATTTTAAAAATACATTATTAATAATGACCTCTAATATTGGTTCAAAAGTAATTGAGAAAGGAGGTGGCGGACTTGGATTCGAATTCTCAGGTGATTCAGTTGAAGATAGCCAATACAATAGAATTAAATCATTAGTTAATGAAGAACTTAAGCAATACTTTAGGCCTGAATTTTTAAATAGACTTGATGAAATAATTGTATTCAGACAACTAACTAAAAATGAAGTTAAAGAAATTGCTGAGATAATGCTGCAGGAAGTTTTTGTCCGATTAGAAGATAAAGGCATTAAATTAAATGTCACCGATGCATTTAAAGAAAGACTTGTTGAAGAAGGTTATAACCCTTCATACGGAGCAAGACCATTGAGAAGAGCAGTCATGCGTTTACTGGAAGATAGTTTGGCTGAAGAAGTTCTTTCTGGGAGAATAAAAGATGGAGATAATGCTTTAGTTGATATAGATGATAATAAAAAAGTCACAATAAATATTTCTTCTGAAGAATCTTCTCAAGAGCTAGCAGGTGCTAACTTCTAATTATTCAAATTTAAAATGCAGTCAATCTCTCCAGAAACTATATATAGGGGGAATTATGCTTGGGAAGAATCTTTACCTCAAATTACTAAATTAACTAAAAGTCCATTAATTCTAGGTAGAGGGATTCAAACGAATAATTTGAGAAATAATATTTTTAATGATTTAAAAAATCAAAAACTTAATGTTGATTCTGCTAATTTACAATTTGATTGTTGTTACGAAGATATTTCAAGAGTTAAGAATATCATTTCAAATAATAATAATGATTCTGTTATTGCAGCTGGTGGTGGCAAAGTTCTAGATACTGGAAAATATATAGCGGAGTCTCTCAATATTCCTTGTATTACAGTTCCCCTTAGCGCTTCTACATGTGCAGGTTGGACAGCCTTATCAAATATATATACAAAGGATGGTCAATTCATAAAGGATGTCGCATTAAGATCTTGTCCGAAAATACTAGTTTATGATCATAAATTTATTCAAACAGCTCCATCAAGGTCACTTGCAAGTGGAATAGCAGATGCCTTGGCAAAATGGTACGAATCCTCAATAACAAGTTCAACTATAGAGGATGGTCTTGTTCAACAAGCTATTCAGATATCAAGAGTTTTAAGGGATCAACTATTAATAGATGGGCGAAAAGCATTTAAGGGTGGATGTGAAAATAATCCTTCTTGGGAAAATACTATAGAGGCGTGTGGACTCACAGCAGGATTAGTTGGAGGAATTGGAGGAGAAAAGTGTAGGACTGCTGCCGCACATGCTATTCACAATGCAATCACTCAGATAATTACCCCAAATAAATTCTTACATGGTGAGATTGTTGGGGTTGGAATATTATTGCAATTAAGATTAGAAGAAATGAAAAATAATAATAAATTAGCTGATCAATCAATTAAGCAATTGTTGGTGCTTATGAAAGAATTAAATTTGCCAACTACTATCGGACAACTAGGAATAAATGTTTTTGAAAATAATAATTTAGAGAAAATTGCTGATTTTACTTGTCGAGATAAATCTGAGATTCACTTTTTGCCTTTTGAAATTCATAAACGAGACATACTAGAGGTCATTGCAAATTTTGAACAACAAAAAATTATAATATAAACATTTTTTGACTAAACACAATTTTGAACAATTAAATGATTTAAATGTGGACTTTTTTGAAAGTGCCAAATTGTCACTATTAGACCCTTTAGGTCTTTATTTGGCAAATGAAGTTAGGTGGATAAAATTCAACCAAAACTGGAACTCATTTAAATTCCCTGTGGTTATAGGAGGAAAAGGTCAACCCATCCTTCTCCTACATGGCTTTGATAGTAGTTTTTTAGAGTTCAGGAGAATATATAAATCACTAAAAAGAAATTTCCAAGTTATTATCCCTGATCTACTAGGTTTTGGTTTTAGTCCTAGATCTGCAACAAATGAATACAATTCCTCGAAAATAATTTCGTATTTAATTGATCTCCTGAAGATCCTAGAGATAACAAAGAATCTAAAAATTATTGGTGCCTCTATGGGAGGCTCAGTAGCTTTAAAACTTGCTTTTGAGATTTCTTCTATTGAAAAAATTATACTTTTGTCTCCTGCCGGATTGTTTGGAGAACCAAAGAGTATCCCTTTTCCTCTGAACCATATTGGCACCTCATTTCTTGGATTGCCTCAAGTTAGAAAAAGTCTCTGCAGGCAAGCATTTGCTTACCCAGATAAATGTGTTGGTGAGATGGAAGAACAAATTGCTTCAATTCATCTAGGTTGCAAAGGATGGAGAAATTCACTTGCATCATTTGCAAAAAGTGGAGGATTTGCTGGTACTCATAAATATATCCAAAACATCCCAATTAAAACATTATGTGGAGAAAATGATCGAATTCTTGGGAAAAAAGAGATTAATAATATAAGTAAAATTGAAAAATTAAATTTTGTAGGGTTGCAAAATTGTGGTCATCTTCCACATGTAGATCTACCATCATTAACGGGTAAAATTATCCAAGATTATTTTTTGGTATAAAAGATTTTTTAATTAATTTAGATACTTGAGAATTATAAAAATGTAATACAAAACAGATGGAGTAAAGATGTAACTATCAATTCTGTCAAGAATTCCTCCATGTCCAGGTAAAAAAGTTCCGGAATCTTTTATTTTTGCATCTCTTTTCATCATAGATTCAATTAAATCTCCAACTAATGCCATGAGAGAAATTAAAATTCCATATAAGACTCCAACAAATAATGGATTTTCCCAATTCATTAAAAATGCGAAAAATATTGCTAGTAAAATTGAACAAGAGATTCCTCCAATTAAACCTTCTATAGTTTTGCTTGGAGATATTGGAGAAAGAGATGTTTTACCAAATGACTTTCCAATGAAAAAAGAACCAATATCACTAGCTACAATTAAAAAACAAGAAGTTAAAGTTAAATGAAGACCTGTAGTATTTGATAAGTTCTCAAACGAAATAAAACCCTGATTTGAACTTATTATTACTGAATCTAATCCCCTTAACTTAATCCAGTAACTAGGTAAAAATCCTAAATAGAATAATCCAAAAATAGAGGCTGCAATATCTGAAATTGTTCCAGGTTTTGGTTGCAAAAGTAACCAAGTGCTTATTACAACTGAACAGATTGGCAAAATTGAATTTGATATTTCTCCTTCAAGCACACCAATGGACTCAAGATAAGTAGAAATTATAATAATGAATGATGAAAATAATGTGGTTTTTGTAGCTGGTTTTATGCCTTTGAATTCTGCCATTCTAAAAAATTCCAATAATGCTAAATATGTAAGCAACGCTGTTGCCAATGTAAAAACCCATCCGCCTAACAAAACAACAATTAAACCAAAAATTCCTATAAGTAATCCACTTCTCAATCTCATATGAAATTTCAATGCTTATAGAACCCTTATATTAAAATTTACCAGATCTTTGTTACATAGACTTTGATTATTTATCCAATTAAACCTATCCAAATCAATTTTTTCTCCAGGAACAAGTAGAGGTATCCCTGGGGGATAAGGGCAAATAATATCTCCAGATATTTTATTTAATGATTGCGAGAAAGGAATACTCCTAGTCTCACTTCTCCAAGCAATTCCAATTTCGATTTCTGGAGTTTGAACTAATTTAAAAGGCGATTTGATCTCTTCTAAACTTTTTGATTTTTTGGAATTTAATAGTAATTTTTCCCATAACTTTTCAAATAAATTAAGAAAATCTTTTTGATTTCCAAATCCTAAGCAAAAAGTGAGAGTCATCATTTCTGGCAATTCAGCAATAAGCCCATTTCTATAAAAAAAATTATCCGCAGTAAAACCATCAATTCCAGCCTTAGAGGTATTTAATACAATTTTTAAGGGGTCTTGAGTTTCTATAAGGGGAATATTTTTTTGAATTAATTTTTTGGCAATACTTTTTGCCTCTAAAATTCTTTTTTGATATTTTGATAAACTTTTTTTATTAAGCCAGTCTCTAATAGACTCTTCACAAGAAGAAAGTAATAAGGAACTTGGACTGGTAGTTTGCAACAAACTAATACTTTTGATTAAATTACCTTCATTTATTAGATTTCCTTTGTACCAAAGTACCGCCGTTTGAGTTAATCCATTAAGTGACTTATGCAATGAATTAACGACTAAATCAGCCTTTGATGATAAGGCCGGTTTTGGTAAATTAAGGTTTTCACAAAAAAGGAAATATGAACCATGGGCTTCATCAACTAAAACAGGTAAATTTTTTTGATGACAACAATCTATTAAAGGCTCTAAATCTCCTGCATAGCCATGATAAGAGGGATTTACAAGAATCACCCCTGCAATTTTATTCTCATCAAAATTTAGTTTTTTAAATACATTTTCCAACCAAATTTTAGTAATTGGTTTGTAATGCCCCGTTCCGGTTGAAAATTCTAGGTCAAAAAATATTGGATTTATATTCTGCATCGCACAGATTTTTATAACACTTATATGAACATTTCTAGGCATCAGTATATTTTCGCCTGGATTTGCCATTGCAATTACTGCTGATTGTATTAATCCGGAAGCTCCATTAACTCCAAAAAAACACCCTTTAGCCCCAAATTTGTCAGAGAATTCTCTTTGAGATTTAGCAATTAATCCGCTTTGGGATAATGGAGAGCCTATTTCTGGGAGCTCGGGCAAGTCCCAATACCCAGGCGGATATTTTAATAACTTCACTAATTTATTTGGTAAAGCTGCCCCTCTGTTATGAGCGGGAAAGAATAAAGACTTTTGAAACTTTTTAGTTAGAAAAGATGAAATGCTCATAAAGTATTTTTGAAATATATAGAATGGTTTACATGGTTATCTTTCTTGATATTTTTTAACTTTAATGAAAAGATCTTATTCAAAATATTCTGCAAAAGGTGACTTACTTTGGTTGATTTTGAGACCATGGATTTTTATCCCAAGAGTTTTATATATCCTTTTAACTTTTATTTTTCTTTTTTTAAGAATACTTTTTCAAGGTAACAGTAAAAATAAAAATGTACAAAAAAATCTCTCGAAATATCTTTTTGATGTAATAACAGATTTAGGACCTTGTTTTATCAAATTAGGACAAGCACTCTCAACTAGACCAGATCTTGTTAGGCAAGATTGGCTTACAGAACTTACAAACTTACAAGATAATCTCCCAGCATTTGATCACAAAATTGCTTTAAAAATCATTGAAGAGGAACTGGGATCATCTGCTTATGAATTATTTGAAGAGTTTCCAGATAGTCCTATTGCTTCTGCAAGTTTAGGTCAAGTTTATAAAGCAAAAATAAATAATTCTTATCTAGCTGTCAAAGTACAGCGGCCAAATTTGTACTTTCTCATAAGAAGGGATGTTGTCATCTTAAGGTTTTTAGGAACTTTTTTATCCCCACTCTTACCATTAAATATAGGTGTTGGAATTGGAGAAATAATAGATGAATTTGGTAAAGCACTTTTTGATGAAATTGACTATCAAAAAGAGGCCGAAAATGCTTTAAAGTTTGCAAATTTATTCAAAGAAAACCCAAATATTTTTATTCCTAAATTAGAAAAACAGTTTTCATCTAAAAGAATTATCACAACCTCTTGGATTGATGGAGTTAAGTTAAGAGACCGAGCTTTATTAGAGGAAAATAACTTAATACCTTCTTCTTTTATAAAAACATGTGTCATCAGTGGACTGCAGCAATTATTTGAATTTGGATATTTTCATGCAGATCCACATCCAGGAAATATGTTTGCTCTTAAAGGAGGAAATGCAGATTGTGGGAATTTAGCTTATGTTGATTTTGGAATGATGGATACTATTACAAATTCAGATAGACTTACTCTTATCAAAGCAATTGTTCACATAATAAATGAAGAATATTATCTTCTGGCAGAAGATTTCCAGAAATTAGGTTTTTTAACCAAAGAACAAGATCTTCAAAAACTTGTTGAACCATTAAGAGAAGTTCTTGGAGGATCTTTTGGCGCTGAGGTCGGTAATTTTAATCTTAAAAATGTTACTGATAAATTCTCAAAACTAATGTATTCTTATCCTTTTAGAGTTCCCAGCAGGTTTGCTTTAATAATAAGAGCAGTTGTTAGTCAAGAAGGTTTAGCACTAAGACTAGACCCTGAATTTAAAATTTTAAAAATTGCTTACCCATATATTGCTAAAAAACTACTTACAGATAATTCTGAAGAGATTTTAGAAATCCTTTTAGAAGTCATTTTTGATAAAAAAGGTCAAATTCAAATAGAAAAAGTTGAAAGTTTGTTAAATATTTTATTTAAAGATTCTGAGAATATTAATTCAGACCTTATACCAGTTGCTAACGCAGGATTGAAATTATTTGTCAGTAAAAAAGGATCCGAAGTTAGGAAGAATCTTCTTTTAAGTCTTATAAAAGATGAAAAATTAGAATTTACTGATGCGAAAAAACTCTTAACTTTAATTAGAGATACTTTTAGTCCCCAGAATTTCGCAAAAAGTGCAGTACAAAATATTATTTCTACATTTTAGTTCTTACTTTAATATCTAATTAATTTACTTATGATTTCAATTCCATTAGAATTATATACATTGTCTTAAAAATGAGAATTAAAAGGATTATTTAACTTTAGAAGATTAAATGAATATTTTGAAAAATCTCTTTTTATTTAATAAAAAATCTGAAAAAATTAAAGATTTTAATCCTGAATTGGTTGACCAATATATAGAAATTGCAAAGTTAGTAAAAGAAGCACGAATTCAACAAAGCCTTACAATTAAAGAATTATCATACATTTCAAAAATTCCTGAAAAAATAATAAACTCTATTGAAGATAATAATATTAATATTAGACCAGAATATCCTTTTATAAGATCTATATTAATTAAATTAGAGGATTGCTTAGTTTTAAAAAAAAATACATTATTAAATTTAGCAGTTAAAGAAAGAAAAATTTTAAAGAAAAAGGGAAAGGATTTTCTTTTTAGGAAATTTGATCTTATCAATACATGGCAGGGAAGTCTTATGTATTTTTTTATATTAGTTCTAACTGTATTTATATTAAAAAGATACTTTATTTTAAATGTAAATGTTATTGAGATTCAAACTATTGAAAATAAGATCATTGATAAGTAGTTTTTAATAAATTCTACTTTAAAGTTCTCCCAAAATTATTTCCTAGTTCACTAAACATTTTTATATTATCTTCTATTTCTTCTAAAGGACGATTTAACTTCCATTTCCAATTATTTTTTGTGGTGCCAGGTTTGTTTAATCTACTTGAATCGTCTAGAGATAATAGATCTTGAAATGGAGCGATAAAAAGATTAGCATTTGTCTCCATGCCAATTTCTATTAAATCCCATGAAGGATTTTCTGAAAATTTATACTCATTCTTTATTCTTTTTTTTGATTCATAATCTAGATTTTCCCACCATGATACAGAAGTAGAGTTGTCGTGAGTACCTGTATAAACTACCCAATTCTCTCCTTCAATATTTTTAGGCAAATAAGGATTATCTTCATTGCCATCAAAAGCGAATTGTAATATTTTCATGCCAGGAAGTTCAAAATTTTTCCTTAATTTCTCCACATCTGGAGTTATTACTCCTAGATCCTCCGCAATAATTGGTAGATAGTTACCCCCTAGATCCTTTTTTACTTTTTTTAATAGCGTTCTCCCTGGAGAATTTATCCATTTTCCAATAATTGCCGATTTAGCACTTCCATTAACTCTCCAGTATCCTGCAAGACCTCTGAAATGATCTAATCTCAACAAGTCCACAAGTTCAAATTGCCTTTGAAATCTTTTTCTCCACCAATCGAAATTAGTCCTCTTATGTTTTGACCAAAAATAAGTTGGTGTCCCCCATAATTGTCCTGTTGATGAAAAATAATCAGGCGGAACTCCACTTTGAAAGATTAAATCTCCATTTTTAAAAATTGAAAATAATGATTTATTACTCCAAACATCGGCACTGTCCCTAGAGACATAAAAAGGCAAATCCCCAATAAGCTTTACATTCTTTGATTTAGCAAAGTTTTTAATAGTTCTCCATTGCTCATCTAAATGCCATTGCATTAATTTTTTAATAAGTATCTCTTCACTTTTTTCCTCTATCCATGATTTTAAAAACTTATTGTTTTTTATTTTAAATTGTTTAGGCCATTGCCACCAAGGCAACATTTTAAATTCCTCTCTAATAACAACAAATATTGCATAATCCTCAACCCAGGAATTCTTACTAATCCATTTATAAAAATCAAGTTTTCTCTCTTCAGATTGGTAAATCCAACCTTGTAAAAGGAGTTGTCCTAATTTTTTTGTTAATGCATCAGCTACATCAAAATCAAAATGATTTTTATTCTGATTTATGGGTCCTAATTCAGCTTTATTTGAAATAAAGATATAGCCTTCCTCGATTAAATTATCAATATCTAGAAACCATGGATTTAGTGCAAAACTAGATGGGGAGCTATATGGAGACCCCGTAGAATCAGTAGGCGTGAGAGGTAAAAATTGCCAGTATTCAATCCCATATTTTTGAAGCTTTTTTATCCATTCTTTAGCTCCTCTACCAAAAGTTCCACATTCACTGCCTCCAGGTATACATGAAGGATGCATAAGTATCCCTAATGATTTTTTTGTAAGAACTGATTTTGAAAACATTTATTTAATTATATTTTGATTATTTACAAAAAAATTTTGTTTAATTCTCTAAATTCAAACATAATCAAATTTTTTTTAATTGACAAATATTGGTATTATCCCAAGTGTTTTTATAAATAGAAAATTTTTTTTACTACTTTATTCTTTATTCTATTCTTTATTCGGTATCCTGCTTAAGAGGTATGATTTTGAAAAGATCTATACATTATCTTTTGCTAAATTCACATAAACGACTACGATAAGTATATAGTTTTATAGTACTAATTTCGTGACAAGCTTTATCACGGCAGTGCAGAATAAAGAACCAAATTTTAATCTAACTAATAGTAGATTAAGGTTAGTAAGTGGAACTACAAATCCTAAATTAGCTGAAGAAATTGCATCATACTTAGGGATTGAAAATGTTCCCTTAATATCGAAAAGATTTGCGGATGGAGAACTTTATGTCCAAATCCAGCAATCTATTAGAGGTTGCGATGTATTCCTGATACAACCAACATGCGCTCCTGTAAACGATAGTTTAATGGAACTAATGATTATGGTTGATGCTTGCAAGAGGGCTTCTGCAAGACAAATAACTGCTGTAATCCCTTATTTTGGATATGCCAGGGCAGATAGAAAGACTTCTGGAAGAGAGTCCATAACGGCAAAACTTACTGCTAATTTACTAGAGAAATCTGGAGTCGATAGGGTTCTTGCTATGGATTTACATTCGGCTCAAATACAAGGTTATTTTGATATTCCATGCGATCACATTTATGGCTCACCTGTATTAATTGATTATTTAGATACTTTAAATCTCGAGGAAGTTGTTGTTGTTTCTCCTGATGTAGGAGGAGTGGCAAGAGCAAGAGCATTCGCAAAATTAATGAACGATGCTCCCTTAGCAATAATTGACAAAAGAAGAGCAGCTCATAATATCGCTGAAAGTCTTACAGTTATTGGTGAAGTTAAAGGCAAAACTGCTATCCTCATAGACGATATGATAGATACTGGGGGCACAATATGTTCTGGAGCTAACTTATTAAAAAAAGAGGGAGCTAATAGAATATTTGCATGTGCCTCACATGCTGTATTTTCCCCTCCTTCTTATGAAAGATTAAGTAAAAAGGATTTATTCGAACAAGTTATAGTTACTAATAGTATTCCAGTTTTAGTTAAAGATAATTTCCCACAGTTAAAAGTCCTTTCTGTAGCAAATATGCTGGGTGAAGCAATTTGGAGAATTCATGAAGAAAGTTCTGTTAGTTCAATGTTCAGATAATTATAAAATTTATTTTTTGCTTTCTTTTAAAAGTTGCTTTAAACTTTTTTCATAGTCATTTTTAATTTTTTCTGGGATGCTTTCAGGACAAATATTGAGAGCACTTCCAATAATCTGAAATGTCCCTGCGTTATAAAGTTTTTTTTCGTCAAGTTTTTTATTTCCTAATTCTTGAATAGAGCCACCATGCTTGCCAATAATTACATTCGCAAAAGTAGCACTGGCAATGCCTAGCCCTTTATTAAAATCAACTTCAGCTTTTGAAGCTATACAAAGATAAGATGCACCCATTTGCCGATATAAGAAAAGATCTTTTTCTGAGGCAGCAATAAAATTTTTTTCGGCTTTAATTTGTTTATTTAGTGTATTAATCTCAAAATGTAAGAAGGGGATAATGAGACTAATGCCTAAAAATCTTAGAATTCTTTTTGAGTAAAAACTAATATCCATTAACTAAGATTATTTATTATCAAGATAACATTATTATTTTTAAGATTTATAGATAAAAAGGACTTACTTAATAATTTTTATTTCGTGATGATTCTCTACTATTTTTAGTTTATTTTTGTTCCAAGAATAAATTACCCTAAATCTGTAATTATCCGAATCTACAAGTCTTGTATGTTCAATTATATACCAATCTTTGTAAGTAGATTCAAAAATCATTTCATGTTCGTCGACTTGCTTAATATTTGAAATCCCTCCATCATTGCTTAAATAAAAATTTTCCCTTATTAGTTGGTGACCTTTTAAAAATGCACGCATTTCTCCTCTTTCCTTGTATTGGGGGTTTTCCTCAAAGAAATCATATTTTTTTTCAGGGTGCCAAGTAAATTTATAATGCGATTCCCATTCAGATTTATTTTCAAGAGCTTCTATATTTATTTTCATACATAAATTATATGTTTTTTGTACTTCTTCAATGAAGTAAGTTCTATTGGATTTCCATAATCCAATATTCCTCGAAAACCACCTTTTTAAATTACTGTTTAAATTAATTTCTGGAGGGTTTTCGCCAAAATTAAGATTTTTCTTTTGATTAATAGCAACCATATATAAATAAGCCTTATTTATTTCATAGCTTATCTGTAAAATAAAAATAAATATCTTAATGTGTTTATAAGGATTAACAGCTTTTCAACACTTCCGAGGAAATCATTTGAATGATAAAAAACAGTTAAAATTAATACTTGTAGCAGCTAGAAATCAACTTTCTAGTAATGATATTAAGTCTCTGATAGCTTATTTAGAATCAGATGATTGTGAATTTGAGATATCACTCCAGATTTCTGAACCCACAGAACAACCAGAATTACTCGAATTACATAGATTGGTTGCTATTCCCGCTCTTATAAAGCTTTCGCCCAGTCCGAAACAAATTTTTGCAGGTAGTAATATTTTCTCTCAGTTACAGAAATGGTTACCAAGGTGGACACAGGAAGGCTTAACGAAAAATCTAGGTATTAATTTGCAACCATCAAAAATAGATTCAATAAGAACTCAAAAAGAATTTCTTTTGGAAGACGAACTTCTTGTCTTAAGACAAGAAAATGAGACATTAACAAAAAGAATAGAGTCTCAAGAAAGATTACTTAGAATGGTAGCGCACGAATTAAGAACTCCCTTAACCGCTGCAACTTTAGCTGTTCAAAGTCAAAAACTTGGACAAATAGATATTTCAAAATTGCAAGAAGTAATTAAAAGACGCCTCGAAGAAATTGAACTCTTATCTCAGGATCTCTTGGAGGTTGGAACAACAAAATGGGAAGCGTTATTTAATCCCCAGAAAATTGACTTAGGTAATATAAGCGCTGAGGTGATACTTGAATTGGAAAAATTCTGGAGATTGAGGAATATTGAAATTGATACTGATATCCCGTCTGATCTACCAAATGTCTTCGCTGATCAAAGAAGAATGAGGCAAGTATTTTTAAATTTAATTGAAAATGCTATTAAATTTTCTAAAGACTCTGGATCCATAAAAATTACAATGATCCATAAGACAAATCAGTGGGTAGAAATAACAATTTGTGACAAAGGTGCAGGGATTCCTTTGAGCGAACAGAAAAGGATTTTTCTTGATAGAGTAAGACTTCCACAGACTTCTGAAGGAACTTCAGGATTTGGGATAGGGCTTTCTGTCTGTAGAAGAATAGTACAGGTCCATGGGGGAAGAATATGGGTTGTATCTGAAGTTGGCGTCGGTTCTTGCTTTCATTTCACTGTTCCTGTATGGCAAGGACAAAATAAAGATCAACAATACTTGACGAAAGGCTAGCCTTACTCTTAATTTTTAATAAGCTGTATATGCTAATTTCCTGGCCCCATCGTCTAGAGGCCTAGGACACCTCCCTTTCACGGAGGCGACAGGGGTTCGAATCCCCTTGGGGCTATTTTAAAAACTTAAACTAAATTTATTAGGGTTTTTGCTTGTCTATCTACGGCAATTAAATTTTCTGATAAATCTTTTTTTAGTCTTTTTTCTATCATACCGATTGGCATCCACTGACATCCTTGAACAGTGAGATCGTAAATTAATGAATTTTTGGAAGTATTTTTAATATTTTGAATTTTCCAACTACCTTCAAACTTCCTGAAATCTCCTTTTATCAAATTGAATTTTAAAAGGCCATGCTCCTTGTCTTCAAATAAGTCTATAGTTACTTCAGCTGAAAATTTCATGCCAAGGAAATCCTGAGCCCCAACTTGTTTAAGGTGTACATTATTTCCCTTCTGAAATATTTTTTTGCTCGATAAAAGATTTGGAATGTAAAGATTTAGCCGATCATAGTCTGTTAAAACACCCCACAAAGAATCGAAACTTGCAGAAGTTGTAAGTTGAGCTGCCAGTCTTCTTGTACCGCCAGAAAGCCTTTCCATCGTCTGCTCAATTGTCCTGAAATCATTGTTTTTATAATGATTCATTGATTCTTGAGGATTGTTCATACAATGAATTTTTAATTAGATTAAAATCATGTCTGTGTAACTATACTGATAAAAACAATAAATCCAGAAAAATGAAAATAATTTCATTAAATTATTCCGATCTCAAAACGTAACCATTTTTGTAAAATCACTACAAATTAAACTACAAATTGATAGTCTTTTATATAAAGAAAACCAAAAAATGTATTCACAATCAACAGTTATCGCAGGTGGCTTAGCTCATATACCAGTAGTAATAGGAGTTTTTTCTTTTATTCAAAAATTTTTTAGTAAAAGAGCCTCAAACTTCCCTCAAGACACAGAACTAAAAAAATCTCCAGTAAAACCTGTTGAACAAAAAGCAGCCTCTAAGCCTGCTCCTGTTGCAAAAGCAGAAAATAAAGCAGTAGTTAAGAAAAAACATGCAGATGTTCCAGTCAATATTTACCGTCCTAAGACACCATACGAGGGAACTGTTATTGAAAACTATAGTCTTCTCAAAGAAGGAGCAATTGGTAGGGTTAATCACATAACTTTCGACCTTAAAGATAGTGATCCCTTTCTAAATTATGTAGAAGGTCAAAGTATTGGTATCATGCCTGCTGGTGAAGATGCTAATGGAAAACCTCACAAATTAAGACTTTACTCAATAGCTAGTACTAGACACGGAGATGACTTTAATGGAAATACAGTTTCTCTTTGTGTAAGACAGCTTCAGTATGAAAAAGATGGAGAAACTATTAATGGTGTCTGCTCTACATACTTATGTGATATTAAGCCTGGAGATAAAGTAAAAATAACAGGCCCTGTAGGTAAAGAAATGCTTCTCCCTGATGAAGAGGACGCAAACATTGTTATGTTGGCTACGGGAACTGGAATAGCACCAATGAGGGCTTATTTAAGAAGAATGTTCGAACCAACTGAAAAAGAAAAAAATAAGTGGAATTTCAAGGGTAAAGCTTGGTTATTTATGGGTGCTCCAAAATCAGCTAATTTGTTATACGAAGAAGATCTTCAAAGATATCTTGAGGATTATCCAGATAATTTTAAATATACAAAAGCTATTAGTCGCGAGCAGCAAAATACAAAAGGTGGAAGAATGTACATTCAAGACAGAGTTTTAGAGTCAGCCAATGAACTTTTCAACATGATTGAAAATGAAAAGACACACATATATCTTTGTGGATTAAAGGGTATGGAACCTGGAATAGATGAAGCAATGTCTAGGGCAGCAGAAGAGAAAGGCTTGAACTGGTCAGAATTAAGACCTCAACTAAAAAAAGCAGGAAGATGGCACGTAGAAACTTATTAAATCTTTGATATTTAGAAATAAGTTTCACCTAATAAATACTTTTTGGTTTAGACACAATATGTAGCTAATATTTAAAAAAAAGAGGATTTTAAATAAAGAATACTAAAAATATGCCTTCAACTTTAAGTAATCCTCTAAGATTAGGCTTACGGCAGGAAAGAGTCATATCTCCACAATGCTTGGTAATATTTGGTGCTAGTGGAGACCTTACTCATAGAAAATTAATACCAGCTTTATTTGAACTCTATTTACAAAGAAGAATTCCTAGTGAATTTGGAATAGTTGGTTGTGCGAGAAGACCTTGGACTGATATTGAGTTTAGAGAAAAGATGAAAGTTAAGCTATCAAATCAAATATCTGGTAAAGAAAGGGAGTGGGAACAATTTTCTAATTATCTTTTCTATGAACCAGTTAACTTACAACAAAGTGATCATGTCGTAAGGCTTTCTAGAAGATTAAATGAAATTGATAAAACACAAGCTACTCATGGGAATAGAACATTTTATTTATCGGTATCTCCGAATTTTTATGCAAGTGGATGTAAATCTCTAAAAGCAGCTGGCCTTTTAGATGACCCTAAGAAAAGTCGTTTAGTGATTGAAAAACCTTTTGGAAGAGATTATTCAAGTGCAAAAAAATTGAATAAGATCGTTCAGAGTTGCGCTGAAGAAAGTCAGATTTATAGGATTGATCACTATTTAGGTAAAGAGACAGTTCAGAATATTCTTGTTTTGAGGTTTGCTAACACTATTTTTGAACCAATCTGGAACAGAAATTATATATCAAGTGTTCAAATTACTTCATCTGAAACAGTAGGTGTTGAAGATAGAGCAGGTTATTACGAAAGCTCTGGTGCTTTAAGGGATATGCTTCAAAATCATATGACTCAGATGCTTGCTGTTACTGCAATGGAACCTCCTGGAAAGTTTGAGCCAGAAGCAATAAGAAATGAAAAAGCAAAGGTTCTTCAAGCTTCAAAACTTGCTGACGAAAATGAACCGTGGAATTGTTGCATAAGAGGTCAATATGGAGAGGGAGGAAATATTTCAAATCGACTCAAAGGATATAGGCAGGAAGATGGTGTTAATTGTAATAGCACAACAGAAACTTATATTGCGACAAAAGTTTTTGTTGATAACTGGCGTTGGCAAGGGGTTCCTTTTTATTTGAGAACAGGTAAAAGACTACCTAAAAGACTTGGAGAAATAGTCTTGACTTTTAAAGACGTTCCTGTTCATTTATTTGAATCAACAATAATAAATCCTGCCCCAAATCAACTTATCCTTAGAATTCAGCCAAATGAAGGTGCTACTTTCAAATTTGAGGTAAAATCTCCTGGGTCTGGAATGAAATCAAGACCTGTTGAGATGGAATTTTCTTATGATCAATCATTTGGAGAACCCTCTGATGAAGGCTATGTAAGATTATTAGCTGATGCAATGCTTTCTGACCCAACCTTATTTACTCGAAGTGATGAAGTAGAGGCGGCCTGGAAACTTTATACGCCATTAATAGAATTGATGGATAATTCTCCTTGGAAGTTACCTATTTATAATTATGAATCTATGACGTGGGGACCTCCAGAGTCTGATCAATTAATTTCAAAAGATAATATTTTCTGGCGTAGACCTTAAAAATGAAACCTCAATTAACACTCCAAAGCCCATTAGAGCTTCCTTATCAGGAAATTTCTAATTACCTTAATAAATTATGGATTTCAGAAGATAAAGATAATAGTGGAGCTAATACTTTTACATTAATGGTTTGGCAGCCTGCTTGGCTAGAACAATGTTTGGTTCAAAAAGGATTACTAAATGGACCAATTACTGGAAATTTAAGTCCAGAGATAATTGAAGTTGCTAAAAAATTCATATTAGATCAGGGACTTCCTATAACTACTTCCCTTAATAGTGAAGAATTATTGAATTTGTTGCAGGAAAATTTATCTAACAAAGACTATGAGGATTTTAGAGGACAATTTTTTGAATCAACAATAAGTACATTGAATCCAAGAAGATTAATAACGCTAGCGCCAACATTAAATAAAAATTCAGAAATCAAAACTTTTGTATCCGCTTACTGTCCATTAAGTGATACTACAGCTATGCAACCTATTTGTGGGGATTTAGTTGTTATAAGGGGGGACTCGGCCTCAATATCTAATAAAGGTTTAAAAATAATTGATGAATTATCTATTGATGAATTACCTAAATGGTTATGGTGGAATGGAAGCTTGGATGAATCGCAGGAAATTTTCGAATATTTTACTAATTATGGTCTACGGTTAATAATTGATACTGCTCTTGGATCTCCTCAAAGATGTTTAAATGTTTTAGAAAAATTAAATAATTCAAATAAAGCTATTAATGATTTGAATTGGGTTAGATTGAAAAATTGGAGGGAATCATTGGCAATGATTTTTGATCCGCCATCGAGGAGACCAATTTTGGATCATATTACTGATATTGACATTGATATTGCAGGAGATCATATGATTCAAGCTTTGTTTTTGATTTCATGGATTAGCGATAAACTTGGTTGGTCTTTTCTAAGAGTTGAAAGGGATACAGAATCAACAAAAATAGAGTTTGAAAGAATTAACGGCGAAAAAATTTCTGCATCAATTAATCCGTTATCTTTGGGAAATCCAAGTATTCATTTAGGACAAGTTATTGGATTGAGGCTGATTTCAAAAATTAGTGAGGTTCAAAAAAATAACACTTGTGTAATACTTGGCTGTGAATCAGTGGAATGTATGAGACTTGAAGCAGGGGGAATGGCTAATATGGAATTAATTGAACAAGTGGTTCCAAATTCTTTTTCTACATCAGAGTATGATGTTAGTAAACTATTGGGAAGTAGTAGAGGTAATACAAGCCCTCTTTTTGAAAATGCTATTAAAATAGCTATTCAAATTTTTAATGGTTTAAATAACTAATTAATGCCTTGTGTAATATCTTCTCCTTCATCTGATTGTGGGAAAACTACTTTATCACTTTTGATATCTTGTTGGGCGTTCTCAAAAGGAAAAAAGATTCAAACTTTTAAGGTTGGCCCAGATTATCTTGATCAACAACAACTCAGTTCAATTGGCCAACCTATTTGTAGGAATTTAGATGTTTTTTTAAGTGGTGAAGAATGGGTTCAAAAAAGTTTTCTAAAACATTCTTTGAAATATGAATTCTCATTAATTGAAGGAGCAATGGGTCTATTTGATGGATTAGGGTCAACAACCTATTCCAGCACAGCGAATATCTCTAAACTTCTCAATGCGCCAGTAATTTTTATTGTTAATGCAAGAGGTCAAGTAGCTTCCCTTTTGGCGACTGTTCGAGGTTTTAGAGATTTTGATAGTGAGCTGTCAATAGCAGGAATTATATTTAACAACGTTAATTCAGATAGACATAAAAAATTAATCAAAGAAGTTTTTAAAAATGAAGACATCGAAATTCTTGGTTTTTTACCATCTGATTCAAGAATAACTTTAAACAAAGCTAATTTAGGTTTAATATCTCCTCTGGATAATGGTAAAGAAATTGATGTTGAATATTTTGCAAATTTCGCTGAAAGAAATCTTGATGTATTTTCTCTTATTAAATTTCTGAAATCTCCTCAAAAGAAAATATCTAATTCTGTAATTTTTGAAGATTTAAAAATAGATAAAAGTCAACCTATCGCAATTGCAGAAGATAAAATCTTTCATTTTCAATACCCTGAAACTAAGGAGTTTTTGAGTGAAATAGGCATACCATTGATTTCATGGAGTATTTATGATGATGAAGAAATACCTGATGAGGCTTCTTCTTTAATTATTCCTGGGGGGTTCCCTGAAAAATATGCTGATCATATAAGCAACTCTACAAAAAGCTTAAATTCGTTAAGGAAATTCCGCAAAAATGGATTTATATATGCAGAGTGCGGAGGGATGATGATTTTAGGAGACTTTATTAAAGATGAAAAAGGTAATAATCATAAAATGAGTGGTATCCTGCCTTTTAGATCAAAAAAAAGTAAACTTTCAGTAGGTTATAGATACATTGAGGGTTTAAAAGATACTCCGATCATTAAACAAAATCAATTAATTAGAGGACATGAATTTCATTACTGGGAAATTGAAAATAATTTACCTGAACTTTATTTAAGAAAAGCTAAACATCAGAAGAAACTTTCTTCCCCATGGAAAATTAAATCTTGGAAAACTGAATACAAAAATGAAGGCTTTTTTGATGAAAAATTACATGCAAGTTGGATTCACTTACATTTGCCAAGTTCTCCAGAAGTCGCAAAAAACTTTATAGATGCTACCCAAATTAGTTTTTCGAGGGATTATTAATTTATTATCAAATCAAATATTTTTAGAGGAGAACCAATAAAAAACATTCCCGGTAAAGTGATCAATGGTCCTAAAAAACTACCCACCATCACCTCAATTTTTGTGTGGCCCAAAGTTTCTTTTAAAAGTAATTCAGATTGAGGGTCTAGTTTTTTTGATAGTTTATTGATTTCTGCAGCTTGAATTCCAGCTGATTTTCTAACGCCACTTGCGTCATACATTACTATTAGTGCTACGGCTACTGATAATGCGAATACGGAGCTATCAAATCCCAATTCATAGCCAATACCAGATGTAGCACCAGTTATTAAAGCGGAATGACTTGAAGGCATACCACCCGTCTCGAACATAATTCCAAATTTCATCTCTCCAGTTGAAAAGAAATTGAATACAATCTTAAAAAATTGAGCTAGTAAACAGGATAATAAACTCCAGAAAAGAACTGAATTATTAAAAAAGGAGAAAAACTCAGACATAAAATAAAACTAATTATCTGTCTCTATTTGTAATAAAGTCAGCTAACGATATTAAATACTTTGCATCTGAACCCCAAGGTTCAATTGCTTTTTTTGCTTTTTCAACTAAATCAAATGCTCTTTTCTTTGACTCCTCCATGCCAAGTAATTTAGGGTAAGTTGTTTTGTCAGCTAAAAGATCTTTGCCAGCAGTTTTACCAAGCTTTTCACTGCTGGAAGTTAAATCAAGAATATCATCTATAATTTGGAAGGCTAAACCAATTCCCTCTGCATATGTTGTTAGAGCCTGTAATAGTTTTTCGTTAGCTCCTGCGATCATCGCTCCTGTTCTTACGCAAGCCTTTAATAAAGCCCCGGTCTTATGAAGATGAATATATTCAAGAGTTTCGAGGTCGACTTCTTTGCCTTCACATTCCAAATCAACAACTTGTCCCCCGACAAGGCCAGGAGCCCCAGCAACTAGGGATAATTCGCCAATTACATTTAATAATCTATTTGGATCGACTCCAGGACTTCTTAAAGAGACCATTTCAAAAGCCCTAGTTAATAAAGCATCGCCCGCAAGAATAGCTATTGCATCTCCATAAACTTTATGGTTTGTAGGCCTGCCTCTCCTCAAGTCATCATTATCCATAGCGGGAAGATCATCATGGATCAAGGACATTGTATGGATCATTTCTATTGCTACTGCAGTTGGAACAGCAAGGGAGGGTTCCCCTCCAGCTAGTGAGCAGGATGCTAAACATAAAATTGGACGTATTCTTTTCCCTCCAGCTAAAAGGGAATATCTCATTGATTGTCTTAAAATTTCTGGATTTTCAGGACCTAAGGAAAAATCAAGTGCTTCTTCTACAACTTTTTTTGTGTTTTTAAGATATTTTTCAAAATCAGAGATACTTTTTATTACTTCAGTCATTTTATACCTTCAGTAAAAGTTTTTTCATCTTGGAGTTCATGGCAAAAGGTCATTAAGAGTTGATGATAAACCAAATTCTTTTTGCCAGCTAAAAATAGTATTTACCAGTAACATTGTTACTGTCATTGGCCCAACACCTCCTGGTACTGGTGTGTAAGCAAATACTTTAGAAATGACATCTTCTAATAATACATCGCCACATAATCTGGTTTGATTTTTATCGGAACTTTTTAATCTATGTATTCCTACATCAATAATTACTGCTCCTTCTTTCACAAAACTCGAATCTACAAGATTGGGCTTTCCTGCAGCCGAAATTAGAATGTCGGCTTCCCTACAGATTTTATTCAAATTTAATGTTTTTGAATGAGTCATTGTTACCGTGCCATTTAGATTCAACAACATAAGTGATAGGGGTTTCCCAACCAGCAAACTTCTTCCAATAACAACAATTTTCTTACCTTCAATTGTAATATTTTGGGATTTTAATAAATTAATAATTCCCGCTGGTGTGCATGATCTCATCGCAGGCTCATTTTTCACTAATTTGCCGATGTTTATCTCATTTAATCCATCTACATCTTTTCTTGGATTAATATGGCTGATCAGCTTTTGCTCATCAAACTTCTTTGGGATGGGAAGTTGTAGCAACATTCCATCAATATCCTTATCTGAATTAAGTTTGATTATTAATTGTTCAACTTCTTTTTGCTCTACACTATCTTTTAGATGAAAGATAAAGCTCTTTATTCCAATTCTTGAACATGCTTTTTCCTTATTATTAACATAGACACCGCTCGCAGGGTCCTCACCTATTCTTATTACAGCTAAACCTGGAGCTCTTTTTGCAATTTTTTTATTACTAGAGATATAGTCATTTAATCTTTCTTCAATTTCAAGAGATAATTTTTTACCATCTAATTTTAATGACATTTAGAAAAACATCTCCTTTTTACACCTAGCATGCCTATAATTCTAAATTATTCAAATAGATTTATTTATATTCTGTGCAAAACATCACAACTACCCTAAAGAATTTGCTTCATCTGTGGAGGCGAAGTCAAGTTCCAGTAAAACAACCAATTAAAATTTCAAGAATAGATAATCTCATAATTTTTTTATTATGCATTTTAATTTCAATAATTTCTTCTTATAAATTACTTCTTATCTCGCCTTTAAATATCGCAGATTTTTTTTCTTGGCTTTTGACCTTTACTGAAATACTTGTTAGTTCAGGAATTTTGATATTAGTTGCAAAAAAAGAGAATCCTACAATTTCTTCAAGACAGATCTTCTTGATCATTACTCTACTTTTAGCAGTACAAGCTACGAAATTATCCTTAGCTTCATCCATAAGTCCATTATCTATGATAATTCCACCTGCATTAATAATATCCCAAGGAATGGGAAGTATAACAGCTTTAGCTTGGGTATCAATAGCAAGCTTTAGTTGGCCAGACCCAGCAGTTGCTATAAATAATAATTTATTTTTTATTTTATTAGTCTGCTCTTCAGTAGTATCTCTCCTTGGAGGAAGAATAAGAAGTAGAGCTCAGTTACTTCAACTATCAATTTTTATCCCCATAGGATCTTTCTTGAGTCAATGGTTATTGATTGGTAAAGATAAAGTATCTCTTATAAATAAGCAAGATTTTGTTTATGGGGATATATTTTCTGATTCCTTGTTACTGGCAATAGTAATGCTTTTTACTATTTTATTTATTCCTGTTTTTGAATCGATATTCGGATTATTAACTAAGGCAAGATTACTCGAATTGGCTGATAAGGAAAAACCCCTAATTAGAAGATTGTCTATTGAAGCTCCTGGAACTTTCGAACATACCTTACTTATATGTGGTTTAGCAGAGGAAGCTACAAGAATGATTGGTGGTGATATTGATCTAATTAAAACAGGAGCGTTGTATCATGATGTTGGAAAGTTGCATGCACCAAATTGGTTTATCGAAAATCAGGATGGTTCAAAAAACCCACATGACGAATTAGATGACCCAATTAAAAGTGCAGAAGTATTACAGGCACATGTTGATGAAGGGTTGAAATTTGCAAGAAAAAATAGACTACCTAAACTGATAGCTAATTTTATACCTGAACATCAAGGTACCTTAAAAATGGGATATTTTTTTCAAAAAGCCAAAGAAAAAAATCTCGATATTAATGAACATTATTTTAGATACAAAGGCCCTATTCCTCAGTCAAAAGAAACAGCCATCTTAATGCTTGCAGACGGATGTGAAGCGGCACTAAGAGCTATGAATATTAATGCATCTGATAAAGAAGCTTTGGAAACAATATCTAATATTATCTACTCGCGTCAAAAAGATGGTCAATTAAATGATGGTAATTTATCGAAAGGAGAAATTTTTCTAATAAAAAGAGCATTCTTGAATGTTTGGAAAAGAATTAGACATAGAAGAATTCAGTATCCAACTAGCAAGAATAATACTTTTTCTTGATTTTTAATTCTATAGTCTGATACTTCTTCGATGCTTTGGATTACACCAATAAAGAAGAGCTAACGTACTCATTAATGTTGTTAAAAGGGTAAACCCACCAATTCCAAAAATATCTTGAAGAGTTATTAGCCTTACAACTGAATAAGGACCCATACCAGAAATTACCATTGATAAAGATACTAGAGTTAAAGTTACACCCCATTTTTTCTCTGCTAAAAGAGCTGCTGAAGAAACTATTCCAACAATCGCAGCAGGCCATCCAAGACTTATAGCAAGTGTTATATTCGCAACTTTTAGTGGAGGCCCATAACTAATTATTAATGCTATTACTGGAAGTGCGATAATATTGCCGATTAAGCCAACCCACGAAAGTGCCCAATATCCTAGTAGCCTTTCTCTCATATTTACTGCTTTAACTATAATTTTAATCTACAGTATTGAGATACTTTTTTTAAGGCTACTTAATAATCCTAATAAAGAATTTAATTTGCAGGATTAGAAAGAAATGTTTTATCAGAATTTTCTAAATTATCAAATTGTGGATGAATTGAATTCTTTTTCTCAGAAAATACAAGTCTATTCAAAGCATTAACGTAAGCATTCGCAGCAGCAACTACAACATCCGTGTCAGCAGAATGACCAGAATATATCTTATTATCCCTTCTTATTCTTATTGTCACTTCCCCCAAAGCATCAATTCCCTCTGTTACAGACTTTACTGAAAATTCAATTAATTCATTAGGAACTTTAGCTAGCTTATTAAGAGCCTCACATACAGCATCAACAGGTCCAGTACCTATTGAAACTGCAGTATCCTCAGTATTATTATCCGTGTTTAGAAGCGTGATTGTGGCGGTAGGTTTAGATGCATTACCACAACTTACTTGTACAAGACTTAATTGAAATTTTGCTTCTGGAAGCTGTACTTGTTCACTAACAATCGCTTCTAAGTCTCTATCAGTAATTTCTCTTTTCCTATCAGCCAAATCCTTAAAACGAGCAAATGCATCATTTAGGTCTTCCCTGCTCAAGTCGTATCCCATCTCTTCTAATCTTGCTCTTACAGCACTTCTCCCACTAAGTTTCCCTAGAGATATTTTGTTATCACTCAAACCAATAGTTTTTGCATCAATAATTTCGTAAGTTAGTCTATTTTTTAAGACCCCATCCTGATGAATTCCAGACTCATGGGCAAAAGCGTTAGCTCCAACAATAGCTTTATTGGGTTGAACAGTCATTCCAGTTAGGTTGGAAACAAGCCTAGATGTTTTTGTTATCTCTTCAGTTCTTATAGCTGTAAGAGGAGTTGGTGAATCTGGATTTCTTTTGAAAAAACTGTTATAAAAACTTTTCCTAACATGCAAGGCCATTACTAATTCTTCTAGAGAGGCATTCCCTGCTCTTTCTCCAATTCCATTAATCGTGCATTCTAGTTGTCTCGCTCCATTTTTTACTGCCTCGAGAAAATTAGCAACTGCTAAACCTAAATCATTATGACCATGAACCGAGATGACTGTCTCATCAATATTTGGAACATTTTTATTTATATCAGAAATTAATTTGCCAAATTCGCTAGGAGTTGTAAATCCAACAGTATCTGGGATATTTATTGTTGTCGCTCCTGCTGAAATTGCCAATTGAATTACTTCGTATAAAAAATCAGGATCACTCCTTGAGGCATCTTCACAAGAAAATTCAACATCATCCACGAATGATTTTGCATAATTAACCATGTCTGGAACTATTTGAAGAACATCTTTTCTCGTTTTTTTTAGTTTATGTTTTAGGTGGATATCGCTAGTAGCAATAAATGTATGAATTCTCTTATTGGGGGCAGGACTTATCGCTTCGTAACATGCTTGTATATCACCTTTGGAGGCCCTAGCTAAGCCGCATATTATAGGACCCTTTTCTTTTCCCACAGAATTGGCAATTTTATTAACAGCTTTAAAATCTCCAGGGCTTGCGAAAGGGAACCCAGCTTCAATTACATCTACTCCTAATCTTGCTAATTGGTGCGCGATAGCAAGTTTTTCTTCAAGATTTAAACTGGCTCCAGGAGATTGCTCTCCATCTCGGAGAGTTGTATCAAAGATCAAAATTCTTCCTGGATCTTTTGACATTAGAAGGTACCCAATAAACTTATCTTAAGCTAATTAAAAAAAATTGACTAGAGTTTGTTCAATAAAAAATTGCTAAAGGCTTATTACTTAATAATATTGGTTAAAATTCTGAAAAAAAAATGAAATACTTAATTTATTAAAGTATTCTTTTAGAATTAAAGCTGCCTTTTATAAAAGGTTAATTTTGATTTTTTATAGAATTACAGGCATAAATTATAAAAAGTATGAATGGGCAATACCTTAAAAAAAATGTTTTAGGTCAGTTAGCGATAGTTTTACATGCTCATTTACCTTATGTCAGAAAAAATGAAAAAAACTCCTTAGAAGAGGATTGGTTATTTCAGGCCATTTTGGAATGTTATATACCACTTCTTCAATCAATAGAATCTTCCAAAAATGAAAATTCTGAAAATACAAAACTTACTATTAGTTTGTCTCCAACATTATTATCACTTCTAAATAATAAACAAATTCAAGAAACTTTTCCAAGTTGGATTAAAACAAGGAATGGTTTCTTAAACGAATTGCCACAAGAAGAAAAAAATGCCTCTGCATTTTTAATGGATAACCTTAATGATAAATACTTATATTGGCAAAAATGTTCTGGAAATTTAATTGAGAAGTTTAGAGTTTTAAATAACTCTGGAAATTTGGATATTCTTACTTGTGCTGCTACTCATGGATATTTGCCGATCCTAAGGGAGAATCCAGAAACTGTTAAAGGACAGATCAACACTGCCATCAGGAACCATGAAAATATCTTTGGAACTAAGCCTTTAGGTATTTGGTTGCCTGAATGTGCATATTATGAGAATTTAGATGCAATACTATTTAATTCCGGAATTAGGTATGCAATCTTAGATGGTCATGGGATTCTAAATTCCACACCAAGGCCTAGATATGGTGTGTACGCTCCAATCTGCTCAAAAAAAGGAGTTGCCTTCTTCGGAAGAGATAGTGAGTCAACTTTGCCTGTTTGGTCTGCTAAGGATGGGTTCCCGGGAGACAAAGTTTATAGGGAATTTCATAAAGATTTGGGATGGGAATTACCTCTATCCAAGCTCCAAAAGAAAGGTATCTCAACTAAAAGACCTTTGGGTTTGAAGTTTCACAAAATTACAGACGATAAAGTACCTTTAGGGGAAAAGGCGTTTTACTTAGAAAATGATGCCAAAAAGAAGGCTGCAGAACATGCTGATGCTTATCTTCTTGCGAGATCCAAACAATTAGAAAAATTAACTTTATCCTCTTCCTTTAAGCCCTTATTGGTAGCTCCATTTGATGCAGAGTTATTTGGTCATTGGTGGTATGAGGGACCCTTTTTTCTTGAAAATATTTTAAAGAACTCTAATAAATATTCAATTAAGCTTACAAATTTAAAAGAATTTTTACTTCAAAAGCCAAATCTTCAAATTTGCGATCCATCACCATCAAGCTGGGGACAAGGAGGTTACCACAATTACTGGATTAATGATGCAAATGCGTGGATTGTTCCAGAGATTACCAAAGCAGGCTCAACTTTTGTTGATTTATGCTCGAAAAATTTTAATAATGATTTATCTACAAGACTTTTCAAGCAAGCAGCAAGAGAATTACTTCTATCTGAGTCCTCTGATTGGAGTTTTATCCTAAGAGCGGGAACTACAACTGAGCTTGCAAAAGAGAGGATAGAAAGACACTTGTTTAGGTTCTGGAAAATAGTTGAAATGATTAAAAATCATTCCACTATTAATTTAAAATTCCTTGAAGATATTGAGGAGGAAGATAAAGTTTTCTCAGATATTAATATCGATGATTGGCGCAAATAAAAAATTCTAATTTAACTTAAGCATTCCTAGTTTTACTTTAAGAGGTGAATTTATAAACATTTTACTCATAACGTAAATTAGTTTTGGAAGTGGAAGAGTATTAGTAAGAAAACCAACCCATTCTTTGGTCGATAATCTAAAGAAATTTGAGAAAAAGCTTCTTAATCTACTTTCGTCAAAACTCATCAATCTTCTGAGACCATATTGGTAAAGTTTATGCCTTTGTGTTAATTCGTAGGGCCATAGGGTCTCCCAACCTTTTGTTGCTAGTTCAAAAGAACTTAGATTCGGTTCTTTTAAAAAGATTGCTAATTTTTCTGCTAGTAATGGAGCTCTTCTTAATAAAGATCCGATCATGTATCCTGATGCAGGATGAACCATGCTAGCAGAACCTCCAAAACCAAGTACAAATTGTTTTTTAAATGGGAGGGGTAAATTCATTGGGAAAAGACAATTCTCTTCATGAAAAATTTCACTTACCTCAATACCTTTACTATTAAGTCTCTTAAAAAGTCTTTTTTTAAGATTTTCTTGAGATAATGCAGGATAACTAGCTAATGATGTTTCTTCAACAAAAAAAGTTTCATTTCCAAGATCCATTGCATAGAGAAAGGATGGAGATGATAATTTTTCTTCATTGTTTAAATGATTTGGACGGAAATCCATTAAAACAAACTGTTCTTTTTTGACGGGTGGCGATGAAAATTTGCCGACAATTCCATACGCAGCTTGTTGAGCGATTTCATTTTGGACTGGTCTTTTTACAAAATTACTTTTATGACCACTTGCGTCAATTACTAACCTCGCCTTTATCTTTAGTCCTGAAAAACAAGTTACCTCAGATATTTTATTTTTCTCTTTAATATCTTTTGCTGTTTCACGTAACCATTCAATCCCTTTACACTTTTTTAAAAGTTCGTTTTGAAAGGCTTCTTGATTTATTAAACCATAATCGTAATTATGTTTTGTTGGATTATCTCCTTTTTTATTTTCCCCATTTCCAAAAAAACTAACAGTTTTACACCATCGATGAGATAACAAAGAATCTAATCCTAATTCCTCTAATTCAGAAGCCCAAATGCCATATGTATTCTCCCATTTTTCATTTGGAGATTTAGTTGAGATCCCCTTTATGTTTAGATTTTGCTTGGCTAATTCTGAAGCCAAGCATAGTGCTGCAGGCCCAGAACCTAAAATTAGAATATCAAATATTTCCATATTATCTAATAAACCATTTTCTCTTAATTTTCCTTGCCTTTGTTGAATTTATCTGTTTCTTCTGTTTGTTCATGAGGAACTAATACAACTTCTGATAAATGATCACCCTCATCTAATCTTTGTAATTTTACTCCAGTAGCTGCTCTAGATTGCTGGGAAATTTTATCTGCGTTTGTTCTCACTATCACGCCTTTTTCGGTCACTAAAAGTAATTCTTCCCCTTCTCCCAGGACTTTCAAACAAACTAGTACATCATCTTTAATTCTGAATTTTATCGCTCTCAAACCCATGCCTGCTCTTTTTTGTAATCTAAACTGAGTTACAGGAACTCTTTTACCTAGTCCAAATGCACTGGCAATTAGTACCCAAGGACCTTCTGAAGAGTTAACTTCAAGATTTTCATCAGAATCTTTCGTGAGATCTTCACTTTTAGCTAATTGATCAACCAAATTAGATGTTAAAACATCCATAGATACAAGATTGTCTCCTTTTCTAAGGTTCATAGATTTAACCCCCCTTGCCGATCTGCCTAGCGGCCTTAATTCGTTAATATCTAGTCTGAAATGAATCGCCATTCCTGTTCTTGATCCAATCAAAACACTGTCACCTTCTTTTGATAGCCTAACCCAAGTTAAAGCATCTCCATCCTCAAGATTTATTGCTATTAATCCATTAGATCGAATTTTTGAGAAAGCAGAAAGTGAAGTTCTTTTTATAAATCCAGCTTTAGTTAGCATTAATAGATAACAATCGTTATCAAAAGAATCTACGGCAACTAGCGAGGTTATCTTTTCTTCTCTTGGTATTGGGAGAAGTTGAACTGATGGAGTACCTTTAGCTGTTCTGCTACTCATGGGAACTCTATATGCTGGCAGAGCATAAGATACGCCTCTATCACTAAAAAGCAAAAGAGTATCATGATCATTACAGCTTATAAATAGTTTTACTTCATCATCTTCTTGTGTCTTTGTTCCAGCTTTACCTCTAGACCCACGACTTGTAGATTCAAATTCATTAACAGGCATTCTTTTTAAATATCCTGCTTCTGTCAATAAAACTACAGATCTGTCATTAGCGATAAGATCAATATCATCTAGACCTCCGCCTAAATCAAGTATTTCTGTTTTTCTGGGAGAGGAAAATCTTTCATCGATTTTATTAAGTTCTTCAAGAATAATTTCAAAAATTCTTTCTTTACTTTGCAATATTTGCTTATATAAGTTGATTTTTTTGGTTAACTCATCATGTTCCCCTTTGATTTTATCTGCTTCTAGTGCTGTTAATCTTCTTAATTGCATTTGTAAGATAGCTTCAGCCTGTGTGGCAGATAACTCATGATCAGTTTGTAATTTTTCTCTTGCTGAAACTGTATCTTTTGCGGATCTTATTAGATTAATAATCTCATCCATAGAGCCCAATGCTAATAAAAGACCTTTTACAATGTGATCTCTGTCTTCTGCCTTTTTTAATAAAAATCCTGTTCTTCTCCTTATTGTCTCCACTCTAAAATCTAGAAATACATCTAACATTTTCCTGAGTGAAAGTGTTGTGGGCTCTCCTTTTACTAAAGCAAGGATATTTGCACTGAAGTTATTTTGTAGAGGTGTTAACTTAAATAAATTATTTAAAACTACTTGTGGGTAGGCATCCCTTTTTAGTTCAATAACAATCCTCATTCCGTCTCTATCACTTTCGTCTCTAATATCAGAAATACCTTCTAATTTTTTTTCATTAACCAAGTCAGCAATTCTTTCTATCAGTCCCGCTTTATTAGTTTGAAATGGGAGCTCTGTAATTATTACTGCATCTTTTTCTGCCCTACCACTGGATTTAATTTGCTCAATATTTGCTACACCTCTCATGGTTATTGAACCCCTTCCTGTCTTGAAAGTTTCTTTAATACCATCTCTGCCTAAGATTTGACCACCTGTAGGAAAATCGGGACCCTCAATTATTTCAAAAAGTTCTCTATCTTCAATCGAAGGATTATTGATGATTGATTTAAGACCATTAATTAATTCCCCTAAGTTATGAGGTGGAATATTAGTTGCCATTCCTACTGCTATTCCAGATGATCCATTTAGAAGCAGTTGAGGGATTCTCGCAGGTAAAACTGTTGGCTCTTGTTGAGAACCATCAAAATTATCGGCGAAATCTACAGTTTCAGATTCAATATCCTCTAGTAAACTTTCATCTGTAAGAGACTGTAAACGAGATTCTGTATATCTCATTGCTGCTGGAGGGTCGTTATCAACAGAACCAAAGTTTCCATGACCATCTATGAGTGGCATCCTCATAGAGAAATCCTGAGCCATCCTAACTAAAGCATCATAAACAGCAGTATCGCCATGAGGGTGATATTTACCTAGTACTTCTCCAACAACTCTTGCACACTTTCTGTATGGTCTACCGCTTGTTAAACCAAGTTCATACATCGCATAAAGAATTCTTCTATGAACAGGTTTTAATCCATCTCTTGCATCTGGAAGAGCACGACCGACTATAACGCTCATTGCATACTCAAGGTATGAACGAGACATCTCATTTCTTAGGTCAGTTTGAATAATTCGATCATTATCTTCGTTTAATCCTGAGTTATCAGAATCTAAATTATCAGACATATAAGAATCCTTTTTTTAATAATAATCGCTGATTGTCATAATGAATAAAAAAAAATATTTATTTAATTCCCAAATACTCACATTTACACACAAATCAAAATAAAACCTTTTGTTTTTGAATAATCCTTGGCTTATTACCCCTTTAGTTGTTAATTTAATCAAAATAATGTGAAAAAATTTCGTGAATATTGAACTTGGTTTAAATAAAAAAGTCAGAAGGGCTTATGGCATTGATGAAATAGCTTTAGTCCCTGGTAATAGAACACTAGATTACGATTTGACTGATCCCTCTTGGTCAATAGGTGATATCAAAAGAGAAGTTCCAATCGTAGCTAGTGCCATGGATAGTGTTGTCGATGTTAATACGGCTGTAGAACTAACAAAATTAGGTTCCATAGGGGTTATTAATATGGAGGGCATACAAACAAGATATGAAAATCCTGATGAAATATTGAACCAAATAGCATCAGTTGGGAAGAATGATTTCGTTCCTTTAATGCAGAAGATATATAGTGAACCGGTCAAGGAGGGATTGATTTTACAAAGAATAAGTGAGGTTAAAGAAGAAGGAGGTATAGCTGCTTTTAGTGGGACTCCTCAAGCTGCAATTAAGTTTAAAGAAACACTTAATAATTCCAAAATAGATTTATTTTTTCTTCAAGCAACCGTTGTTTCAACTGAACATCTTGGTCTGGAAGGTAAGGAAACCTTAAATATTAAAGATCTCTGCCAATCTATGAATGTCCCAGTTATAGCTGGAAATTGTGTTACTTACGAAGTTGCAAAACTACTAATGGATGCTGGAGTTGCAGGATTGATGGTTGGGATAGGACCTGGAGCGGCATGTACATCAAGAGGAGTATTAGGAATTGGAATCCCTCAAGCAACATCAATTGCTGATTGTAGTGCGGCAAGAAATGATTACTTTAAAGAAAGTGGTCGTTATATTCCTATTATTGGTGATGGAGGAATTGTAACTGGTGGAGATATCTGTAAATGTTTAGCATGTGGAGCAGATGCTGTAATGATTGGATCCCCAATAGCTAAATCCTCAAACGCTCCAGGTAAAGGATTCCACTGGGGTATGGCTACTCCAAGTCCTGTATTACCAAGGGGGACAAGAATTGAAGTTGGTTCTACAGGATCCTTAGAAAGAATAATTAAAGGCCCTGCCTTACTTGATGATGGGACACATAACTTATTAGGAGCTATTAGAACCTCAATGAGTACTCTTGGGGCAAAAAATATTAAAGAAATGCAAGAAGTTGAAATAGTTATCGCACCATCGCTTCTTACAGAGGGTAAGGTTTATCAAAAAGCTCAGCAGCTTGGGATGGGTAAGTAGTTGAATTAGAGCAAAATTATAAAACCTTAGTGAATTAAATATTAAATTGAAAAATTTTCTAATTAAGAGTTATTATGAAATGATGGGGGAAACCCCATACTCCTCACACACTAAATCGCCCGATTAATCGGGCTTTTTTAGATATTTTGTTACTTATATTATTTTATCTGTAATGAAATCATCACTTAAAAGAATTGCCTGCTAAATTTTCAAAAAGGAATACTTAAATTATGTCATCAGCTCCAGCCGTAACTGATTCTTCATTTGACAAGGATGTACTGCAAAGTGATCTACCAGTATTGGTTGATTTTTGGGCACCATGGTGTGGTCCCTGTAGGATGGTCGCTCCAGTTGTAGAAGAAATCTCAAAAGACTTTGAAGGGAAAATTAAAGTTTTTAAATTAAACACAGATGAGAATCCAAATGTAGCCAGTCAATATGGAATTAGAAGTATTCCTACATTAATGATATTTAAAGGAGGTCAAAAAGTTGATACCGTTGTTGGTGCTGTGCCAAAAGCAACTCTTTCGAGCACCTTAACTAAGCATTTATAAATTTAAAAGCTTTGCATAAAATAGGGCTAATAGACTATGGAATGGGTAATATTCATTCTGTAAAAAAATCTCTAGAAAGTCTTGGAGAAGAAGTTATACTAATAAAAAACTTTAATGATTCCAAATATTGTAAGGCGATAATACTTCCTGGAGTTGGAGCATTTGATCCAGCGATGAATAATCTCATAAATACTAATTTGATAACTGACTTGAAAAATTGGATTAAAAGTGGGAAGTCCTTTTTTGGGATATGCTTAGGCCTCCAACTGCTTTTTGAATCTAGTGATGAAGGAAAAGTTGAAGGGCTTGGAATTCTAAAAGGAAAAATAAAAAAAATACCCAATATTGTTAACCAAAAAATCCCACACATGGGATGGTGTCAACTTTTACCTACAAAAAAAAATACTTTATTTGGGATTGAAGAACTAAATAATTGGGTTTATTTTGTACATTCCTATCATGCAATCCCAGATGACTTAAATATTATTACAGCTCAGGTTGACTATGGCTCTGAAAAATTAACTGCAATGATTGAGAATGATAATTTATTGGCCTGTCAATTTCATCCGGAAAAATCAGGAAAAACCGGAGAAAAACTTTTGAGAAGATGGCTGAGTAATATTCAATAACAGATGCTTAGGGATGAAGACTAACTTAAGATTAATAGGTGGTAAAAAACTCCAAAGTCCAAATAATTCTTATACCAGACCTACCACTTTGAGAGTTAGAGAGGCCATATTTAATATATTGAATAATAGAGTTGAAAATAGTAACTGGTTAGATTTATTTAGTGGAACAGGGGCCATATCTTGCGAAGCCTATAATCACGGAGCAAGCAAAATAATTGCAATTGAAAAAAACAAAATCAACTCAAAAATTTGCTTAGAAAATTTACTCTCGTTGGAGAATATAAAGAATAGGAGAAATGATATCGAAGTTATTTGTAAAGACGTTTTGAAATGGACAAAACCAAATTATGAGAGAAACTTGTCATCTAGAAATATGGATTTAAACAAATTGAAATTTGATTTTGTGTATCTAGATCCTCCCTACGACGTGGATTTCCATGAATTAGTCTTAAATCAATTATTCAATTGTAATTTTTTAAAAAAAGATTCAACAGTTATTTGTGAACATTCTCCAAACGTATTTATTAAAAAAAGTACTTTGTGGGAAACTATAGATGTAAGAAATTATGGGCAGTCAAGATTAACATTTTTAATCAATGTCCAGCATCCCTGAACCTCTTCTATATTGATTCCATGCACTTACGAATAATCCAAGAAGAGTTATTGGTACTAAACCTAAAACAATTCCACAAAGAAGAGGCTCGATCATTTGTTTGCCTTTTTTGAATTTCTTATTCACAATTGTTACATAGAGATTATTTTTTGTGTCAACATCTTCATCAACTGCAGCAGAAAGAGACTTTAAAAGAGAATTCTTAAAATTTATCTTTATTGTATTTGGAGTTTTATTGATTTGTTTTTCAATATTTTTCGTAAATCATCATGAAAATAATAAATATATTATTGATACTCTTGCGCTTAATGGCTCTGCTGAGAAAGGGGATGCTCTTTTTAAGATAAATTGTGTTGGATGTCATGGAATCACAGCAAGAGGATTAGTTGGCCCAGACTTACACTCAATAACCAAACGTTTGAATGATAAACAGATAATAAAACAAGTTACTGGAGGCTTAACTCCTCCTATGCCAAGTTTCGAAATTGATCCTGTAAATATGTCCAACATATTAAAGTATCTTCATAGCCTTGAATAATTTTGGGAAAAAATTTTTCTAATTTAAAGGTAATATTAGTTGAACCAAATGGCCCTTTAAATGTAGGGAGCGTTGCTAGATTATGCAGTAATTTTGAAGTTGATGAATTAAGAATTGTTTCTCCGAAATGCGATATATTTTCTTTAGAAGCAAAAAAAATGGCCCTTAAAGGTCATAAATTTCTTGAAAATTGTAAGATTTTTGATGATCTTCAAAAAGCAATTTTTGACTGTGATTTAGTTTTAGCATCCTGTGGAAGGATTGATGTAAATAAAAATTCATTTTTTGGATCTTCTGAAGATATATTTGATTGGACTTTATCCTTTAAAAAAATAAATAATTTAGCGATTATATTTGGAAGAGAAGATAGAGGTTTAACTAACAGCGAATTGCTTTTGGCAAATAAAACTTTTAATATCCCAACTTCTCAGAATAACCCTTCATTAAATCTTTCTCACGCAGTTTCAATAGCTTTGTATGAGTTAAATAAGTCTTCAAAAAGAAACTTTGATCAAGAACTAAAAGTTTTTAATCTTGCATCATCAAAACAAATTCATGATTCGTTTTTGGAGATAGAGGAATTACTTTTGAGGGTTGGATATCTTTTAAAACATACTTCTAAGGCAAAAATCAGTAAATTTAAGAATTTTATTTTGAGGGCAAATACATCAATGCACGAAATAAATGTTTTAAGAGGAATTGTCCATCAAATAAACTGGTTTTTGAATAATTCAAAAAGAAACTAGCTACATAATTAATTAAGTTAGATTTTATTTCGTTGTAGTTTTAATTTGAAAGAGATATTTACTAAAAACATTTTCTGAAGTAGCATCTATTGATTATTTGAATATTTAAGAAAACTAAAACTGTGCCTACAACAAAGAAAAGAAGAGTTTTTCCCTTTACAGCTGTAATTGGTCAAGAAGAAATGAAATTGGCGCTCTTGTTAAATGTTATTGATCCAAGAATTGGAGGTGTGATGATAATGGGTGATAGAGGGACTGGAAAGTCTACTACAATCAGAGCCTTAGCAGATTTGTTGCCTGCAATCGATGTTGTTAAAGACGATCCATATAATAGTTCCCTAGTCGATCCTGATTTACAAAGTAAAGAAGTTTTGGAAAAAATTACTCAAGGAGAAAATCTAGAGAGTATTCAAAAACAAGTACCTATGGTTGATTTGCCTTTAGGGGCTACTGAAGACAGACTTTGTGGGACCATCGATATAGAGAAGGCTTTGAGTGAGGGTGTTAAGGCATTTGAACCAGGGTTATTAGCAAAAGCTAATAGGGGTTTATTATATGTTGATGAAGTGAATTTACTTGATGATCATTTAGTCGATGTACTTTTAGATTCGGCTGCTTCAGGATGGAATACAGTTGAAAGGGAGGGAGTATCAGTTCGACATCCTGCGAGGTTTGTCCTTATAGGTTCAGGAAATCCAGAAGAAGGTGAATTAAGGCCCCAATTATTGGACAGGTTTGGAATGAGTGTTGAAGTTAAGACAGTTAGAGATGCTGAATTAAGAGTTCAAGTGGTTGATCAAAGAACTTCTTTTGATGATAATCCTGATGAGTTTTCATTGAGTGTTGAGAAAAAACAGGATGAACTTCAACAAAAAGTTATTAAAGCACAAGAAATATTAAATTCTGTTCAAATGGATGATGACTTAAGATTGAATATTTCTGCAATTTGTGGAGAACTAGATGTAGATGGTTTACGTGGTGATATTGTTACCAATAGATCAGCAAGGGCAATCGCAGCATTTGAGGGCAGAACTGAAGTGAAAGAAGATGACATAGCAAGGGTTATTTCTTGTTCTTTAAGACATAGACTTAGAAAAGATCCCCTAGAACAAGTTGATTCAGGTGAAAGAGTTATTCAAGCTTTTTGTAAAGTATTTGATTTAGATGAAAAAGAAAATCTATCAAAATTTCAATTATCTGCTGAAACTTAGTAACAGTGAGAATAATTGGGATTGACCCTGGATTAGCTAGAGTTGGTTATGGAATAATTGAGATAGAAAATGAAAAAAAGATATTATTAGATTGTGGCGTTATTGAGACAGGTAAAGATAAAAAAGAAGAAGATAGACTTTATGAGATATTCCAAGATCTTAATGAATTAATAAATCATTGGAAGCCAACTACAGCGGCAGTAGAAAAATTTTTCTTTTATAGGTCAAGCACTACTATTAGTGTGGTGCAGGCCAGAGGCGTGATTATGATGGTATTGGCCTCTAAAAAAATTCATGTTAGTGAGTATTCACCTGCTCAGATAAAATTAACAATTGCTGGATCTGGAAAGGCATCAAAGAAAGATATTCTTGATGCTGTTATGTATAACTTAGATCTTGACACACCTCCAAAACCTGATGATTCAGCAGATGCATTGGCTATAGCACTCACAAAACTAAATGAGGATGGTATTAACTGAAAATTTAATATGACGATCTTTGAAAATAAGAAATTGGAGAGGGATACTTTTAGAAAACTAAGAGATGGTATTTCTCTTAATCAAAGAGAAAATGTAGAAAAGAATGTGAGATTATATATTGATTCATTTGTTAAGGGAGATAAAAATATTGGTTATATCTGCATATATTGGCCTATAAAAAATGAAGTTGATATAAGAAGTCTTAAAAGAAACTTTAGTTTAGCTTTACCTAGATGTAAAGATAAAAAAGAGTTGTTATTTTATCCATGGGACGAAAAACCTCTTACCAAAGATTCTGAGGGGATACTAAGTCCAAACAACTCTTCCCCATTAAGTTATTTGCAGATAAGCATGATATTTGTACCATGTCTTTCCGTTGATAAAAAATTAACAAGATTAGGTTATGGAGGAGGTTATTTTGATAAATTAAGGAGAGATAATAATTGGAGAAATGTTCCATGCATTGGAGTATTAACTTCTAATTGTGTAAGTACGATTCCATTAACCAGAGCTGAGTGGGATATTCCTTTATCGGGCTTTATCACAGAAAAAGAAATATTTGTATAATGGAGTACTCATAAGTGATTAATTTATAGTTTTAAAAAATGGAAAATCAGGAAAAATACAATAATTTATCAAAATTAGTACAAAAGTTGAAGAAATCAGAAGATCCAAAAAGGAAATATGAATACATTTTGTGGTTAGGCAAAAAATTGAAAGAACCAGATAGTGAAATCCTTATTGAAGAAAATAAAGTTAAGGGATGCGTTTCAGAAGTTTTTGTTAAGGCAACTATTAAATCTGGTAAATTATTTTGGGAAGGATATTCTGATGCTCTCATAACAAAGGGTTTGTTGGCCTTTCTAATAAGTGGATTAAATGAGTTAACACCAAATGAAGTTGTTGAAATAGATAAGAAATTTATAGAAGATACTGGTTTGAAAGCAAGCTTAACTCCTTCACGATCAAATGGGTTTTTAAATATTTTATTAAAAATGCAGTCTCAAGCAAATGAATTTTTGCAGGCCTAATAATATAAAATTAAACTCAAAGTTAAAAGAAATAAAAAATGAGAAAATGCAAAATTGGGATTGTAGGTTTTGGAACTGTAGGTTCAGGGATTTATAAAATATTAAGTTCTGAAATTGATTCACATCCAATTATAAAAGAAATAGAAATTGCAAAAATAGCAGTTAAAGATCTTAATAAAAAAAGGGATATTGAGTTAGATAATAATTTATTAACTGATGATCCATTTATACTAATTAATGACCCCTCTATAGATGTAATTGTTGAAGTAATGGGTGGGGTTGATTTAGCGAAAGATATTATTCTGAAATCATTAAAATTAGGTAAATCTGTTGTTACAGCAAATAAAGCAGTCATTGCAAGATATGGAGAAGAAATATACAAAACTGCATCAAAAGAAGGAGTTTATATATTGTCAGAGGGGGCAGTTTGCGGGGGGATTCCTATAGTTGAACCTTTAAAAAGGTCATTAAAAAGTAACAGCATAAAAAAAATGGTTGGGATAATAAATGGCACAACAAATTTTATTCTTTCAAAGATGACAAATGAAAAAGCTGATTACAAGGAGACCTTAAAATTGGCACAAAGCCTTGGGTATGCAGAATTTGATCCAACTGCAGATGTTGAGGGCCATGATGCTGCAGATAAAATTTCAATTCTTAGTGAACTTGCATTTGGAGGGAAAATCAAAAGAGAGGAGATTCATTCTGAAGGAATTAGTAAAATTAATCTAAAGGATATTGAATATGCCAATAAATTAGGGTTTGAAATAAAACTTTTAGCGCTCTCCGAAAGGGGGCAAATTAATAGTAATGATTCATTAGCTTTGAATATTTGGGTAGGACCTTCTTTGATTCCAAAATCTCATCCATTGGCTACAGTTAAGGGAGTTAATAATGCCTTATTGATAGAGGCTGATCCTCTTGGAGAGATAATGCTATATGGTCCAGGTGCAGGGAGTGGCCCAACTGCTGCATCATTAGTATCAGATATATTAAATCTGCATGCCGCCTCTGTAAAAAATAATAATTTAATCGATCCATTATTATCTTTTTATTTCTGGAGAAACTGTCATATAATCGAACCTTCACAAATAAATAAAAAAAATTACCTTAGAATTATTTGTCTTGATAGTCCAGGGGTAATAGGAAAGATTGGTGATATTTTTGGAAAGAATAATGTATCAATTGAATCAATTGTTCAACTTGATGCAAGTGAGGACAAAGCTGAAATTGTAGTTATTACTCATGAGGTTAATAATGGAGATTTTGAGAGATCGAAAGATGAAATAAATTCTCTAAATGAAGTCAAAATTATTGCAAGTCAATTA
>CABYNZ010000006.1 GCA_902520485.1 uncultured Prochlorococcus sp.
CACAGCAGAAGAATTTAAATTACTTAAGAAATGGTCCCAGGTTGTTAGTGATAATTCAGAAAATCTTATTGAAATGGCATCCATTTTATTGAGATTAGAAAATGCCCTAACTCGTTCAAGATATTCGAAATGGATTGGAGGCAAAACTCCTACTTTTGAGAAAAGTCCTATTATTTCTTTAATTGGTTTTTCTCATCCGTTATTGATTTGGGAACATAAGAAAAAAGGAGCCCCTTCACCAGTAGCTGTCGATTTTTATATAAATAGGAATATTAAAGTTGTAGCTATTACAGGTCCAAATACTGGAGGTAAAACAGCAGCTTTAAAAGGTTTTGGCTTGTCTTTACTTATGGCTAGAGCAGGATTATTGATACCTTCAACTAATAATCCTATTATCCCTTTTTGTCCAAATATATATGTGGATATAGGAGATAATCAATCATTAGAAGAAAATTTATCTACCTTCAGTGGGCACATATCCCGCATAAAAGAAATATTAGATTCACTTGACTATAAGAAAGGATTGTCGGTTGTTTTGCTAGATGAGATTGGATCTGGCACAGATCCTCTTGAAGGAAGTGCTCTTGCGATGGCTTTATTAAAAGAATTTGCAAATAAATCTGATATCACTTTTGCAACTACACATTATGGAGATATTAAGGCTTTAAAATATAACGACTCAAGATTTGAAAACGTATCAGTTGCCTTTGATGAGGATTCTTTGAAGCCAAAATATATACTCAACTGGGGTATTCCTGGGAGAAGTAATGCTTTGTCAATTTCAAAGAGAATTGGTCTCGATGAAAGCATACTCAATGAAGCTGCAAATTATCTAAAGCCAAAAGAAGTTGACAATATTAACAGTATTATCAAAGGACTTGAGGAAGAGAAGATTAAACAACAAAATTCTGCAGAAGCTGCTGCAGAATTGATTGCAAGGACTGAAATATTACATGATGAACTGAAGAGAAATTATGAATATCAAAAAATAAATGCTGAAAAAATCCAGGAAATTGAAAGGTCTAAATTATCAAAACATATTGTATCCGCTAAAAAAGAGGTGATAGATTTGATTAAAAAATTAAGAGATAAAAATGTAAATGGAGAGGATACGAGAATTATTGGAAAAAGATTAAAGGAAATTGAAAAGGAACATTTAACCCAAAAAAAACCTGAAAAGTCAATATCGTGGAACCCTCAGGTAGGTGATTTTGTAAAAATTAAAAGTCTAAATAGTACGGGACAAATTATAGATATAGATAAAAAAGATGGTTTTTATGAGATTAAATGTGGTTCATTTAGAAGTACATTATCTGTAAATGACTTTGAAGGTATTAATGGAGAAAAGCCTAATTTCAAAAGTTCAAAAATTGAGATCAAGTCTATAAGAGAAGATTTTTCTTTTTCTAAAATTAGAACGAGTAAAAATACAATTGACGTAAGAGGGTTAAGAGTCCATGAAGCCGAAATAATTATTGAAGAGAAAATTAGAAAATTTCATGGCCCGCTATGGATTGTTCATGGAATTGGCACAGGAAAATTAAAAAAAGGACTAAGAAATTGGTTATCAGGTTTAAATTATGTTGATAAGATTGAAGATGCAGCCAACAACGAGGGTGGCCCTGGTTGCAGTATTGCGTGGATAAAATAAAATTTAAAATACCTAGAAAACAATTTAATAAGCGTATTAAGTGCAATTTATTGATCAAGCCAACATTATTCTTAAAGCAGGAAAAGGTGGAAATGGAATAGTTTCATTTAGAAGAGAAAAATTCGTTCCTGCTGGAGGACCGTCGGGGGGAAATGGTGGAAGAGGGGGTTCAGTTATTTTGATGGCTGATAATAACCTTCAAACATTATTAGATTTCAAATTCAAACGTGAAATAATTGCTGAAGATGGATGCAAAGGAGGTCCGAATAAGAGATCAGGTGCTTCAGGTGAGGATAGAATCCTTAAAGTCCCCTGCGGTACAGAAATAAGGGATATTAAATCCGGCATCATTTTAGGAGACTTAACTAAAGATAAACAAAGTTTAACTATTGCCATTGGAGGAAGAGGTGGACATGGTAATGCTTACTATTTAAGTAATCAAAATAGAGCCCCTGAATCTTTCACTGAAGGAAAAGATGGTGAGATATGGGAGGTTCAATTAGAACTAAAACTTCTTGCAGAGGTTGGGATTATAGGCCTTCCAAATGCTGGAAAAAGTACTTTGATTTCAGTTGTATCATCTGCCCGTCCAAAAATCGCAAATTATCCTTTCACGACTCTAATACCTAACTTAGGTGTAGTAAGAAAAATTGATGGGAATGGTTGCCTTTTTGCGGATATTCCTGGATTAATATCAGGGGCAGCTGATGGCGTAGGTTTAGGCCATGATTTTTTAAGGCACATCCAAAGAACGAAGATACTTGTTCACTTAATTGATGCAATTGCAGAAAATCCTTTACATGATTTTGAGATTATTGAGCAGGAATTAAAAAAATATGGGAAAGGTCTTTTAAATAAAGAGAGGATAATAGTGTTAAATAAAATGGAGCTGGTAGATGATGATTATTTGAAAATAATTACAAAAAAGTTAGAAGATTTATCAAAAAAGAAAGTTTTAGTTATTTCTTCATCTTTAAAAAAAGGTTTATCCTCACTGCTTTCTGAAGTGTGGAAAAGGATCTAACTTAAATTAAAAATTTTTTTGTAAATAAATATACTTGATTTAATAATGAAAATTAGCCATAAATAAGATAATTCTTTAAACCTAATATGAATTTCTACAGTTGTTTTGATAAACAAGGAAAAATAATAGCTAGATGTCAAACCATACAAGATATTGAGGTTCTTAAGAAAATGGGAAGACCGATTGTAGAAGTTAAGGAAATGAAAAATGAAGAGTCTGTGGTCTGTTCTCTGACAGGTAGCCCATCAGATTTCAATATGGATTACTAAAAGAATTCAGGCATAAAAAAAGGGCTTTTTGAGCCCTTTTTTTTTGCATTATCTAATAATTAAATAAACTTAATCATCATAAACAAGACATTCTGGTTCGTCTGGGTTTGCGTCGCAAAATAATTCCAAAGCATTAGGATCATGTTTATCTTCTGGATGATGATCCTTATATTCTTCGAGTTCTTTTAGCTCTTCAGTTAAATGTCTGACCTTTGGAAGATTGCCCTCTGCTTTTGCAGATTCGATTTCCGATTGATCTTTTTGGATGTGTTCGTCAATGGATTTCATTTTAAGCTTTTCGTACTTTAGTAGACATACTTAACATAGTTAATTTCTAATGAAATTGCATTATCTATGAACTAAATAAGTGTTCATTACAACATCATTTTTTTTTTTTGGAAATTGATTTTTATATTTTTTCGGACCCTAATCTCATTATTTTCTCTAGCGATGGTAAAACTGGGATTAGTTGATTTGGGTTTAAAGGGAATAAAGCTTTATAGTAATCTTTTTTCCACTCATTGTCGAAGCATGTCCTATTTACAGTAGATAATTTAAAAAAATTTAGTCTCCATTCAATAATTTTCTTGAAATTTGATAGTTCTTGTTCAGTACATTTGAAAAGTTTGCTATATATCAATTCCCATCTTATAAGCGTTGGAAAAAGGTAAATATCCGCGTAGGTTAACTCTTCTCCAAATATCCAGTCACCTTTATTTTTCTGTAGTAAATTTTCAACTTCATTTATAGCTGCGAAAAGATTTTGACTTGCTTTTTCATAAGCTAACTGGTTTCTGGCAAAACCACATTTATATACTCCATCATTAATGCGGTTATTAATTAAATCTAAAAATTTTTTATTACAGTCCTTAATAGTTAATATCTGAATTTCTGATTGAATTTTTATTGAATTGAGTAATCTTATAATTTGTGAACTTTCATTAGATAAAATATTTACTTCATCTTTTACAAAGCTAATTAAAAGAGGTAAAGTCGCTCTAAAAATAATCTTTTTATTAGCTTTTTTGTAAAAGTCTGAAAGTCTCAGGCATCCCTTAAACTTTCTATTGAAAATCCATTCGCCATGCTCAAGATCTGCTTTTAAAAAAATAACTTTAACTTTTTTAGATAAATGTTTTATTGCGTGGACGAGTAAAGTTCTTTGACACCATGGACAAGAATTTCCTACCAATAAATAAATTTGTCCACTTTCATTATTAATATCGTATTCACTATCAATTGTTATACCTTTAGGCCTTTTATAGTTACCATGTAAATCTGATGGTGCGAAGCCATTCATTAATTGGGTCCAAAACCAAAACCAGAGTTTCCTGGAGGCCTTTATAAGGTATTTATTTTGCATAAAATTTTATTTTTAAAGAAAAAATGACTGTTCAAAGAATACTTATCGTTTCAGGCACTCATGGGAATGAAATTAATCCTGTTTGGGCTGTTAAGCAATTTAATAAAACGGAAAATAGTTTAAATAATGGTATTGAGTATGAGTACATCATAGGTAATCCTGCTGCCTATGAAAAAGGTTGCAGATATATAGATGTAGATTTAAATAGATCTTTTAAAGAAAGTGAGAATTTTGATCAACACAAGAATAGCTTTTATGAAACTAATAGAGCCAACTTTTTAATGGATGAATTTGGAATTGACGGATATAAACCCTGTCAAATTGCAATCGATTTGCACACTACTACTGCAAATATGGGAACAAGCATTGTTATGTATGGGAGGAGATCCAAAGATTTTTGTTTAGCTGCATTACTGCAGAACAAATTTGGATTGCCTATTTATTTGCACGAAAAAGATAAAGCCCAAACAGGCTTTCTTGTAGAAGCTTGGCCATGTGGTTTAGTTATTGAAATAGGAGCTGTCGCACAAAATTTTTATGATCAAAATATTATAAATAGATTCTCACTTATAATTAGCTCCTTAAGGGAAGAGATAAATAAATTAAAAAATAACCTTATAGAACTGCCAAAAGAATTAGTGGTTCACGTTCATCAAGGGAGTATAGATTATCCAAGAGATGAAAAGGGAGATATTGATGGCCTAATTCATCCTGAGAGAATAAATCAAGATTGGAAAATGATTAAAAAAGGAGATCCATTATTTCTGGATAGCCAAGGAATAATCCACAAATATGAACGGGACCAATTGATTTGGCCTGTTTTTATTGGAGAAGTTGCTTATAAGGAAAAAAAAATTGCCATGAGCTACACACAAAAAGAAGTGATTTGTTCCAAAAAACAATGGGTTCAAGAGTTTGAAAGTTTTTAAATTAAGAAATCGGAACAATAAATTGTGTAAAACTAATAAGGATTTTTTATTTTATAGATAAGTTTATTTAATATTTAATACTTTTATTTTTTTTTCTAATTTTTAAGTCTTAAAAACCTAAATTCTTTCACTCCAATAAATAACAGCTCCAAAAGCCTCTAATTGCAGTCTTCTATGCTTAGCCTCTCTTAAGGAAACTACCTCTCTAGATCTTTTTCCGTTAAGAAGCCATTCGATTATTACCAAGTTGAATCCTCAATAACAAAGAAAATCTTAAGACACGGAAGTTCTTTTCTCCTGTTTTCCAAAAAATAAGTTTACTTAAAGAAAAAATATTTACACATTTTTAGCGATTTTGGTCTAAAATCTTCGAAGCGGAATTGATTTTCCGTTTTTATTTACACGTCTCAATTTAGAGACATACTTTACGAACTCATGACAACTATTCAGCAGCAGCGTTCTTCGCTGTTAAAAGGTTGGCCACAGTTTTGTGAGTGGGTAACATCAACTAACAACAGAATTTATGTTGGTTGGTTCGGCGTCTTAATGATTCCATGCCTTCTTACAGCAGCGGCTTGCTTCATCGTTGCATTCATCGCAGCACCACCAGTAGACATCGACGGAATTAGAGAGCCAGTTGCTGGTTCATTCCTATACGGAAACAACATCATCTCAGGTGCAGTTGTTCCTTCATCTAACGCTATTGGTCTACACTTCTACCCAATCTGGGAAGCAGCTACTGTAGATGAGTGGTTATACAACGGTGGTCCTTACCAGCTTGTAATTTTCCACTTCCTAATTGGTATTTCAGCATACATGGGAAGACAGTGGGAGCTTTCATACCGTCTAGGTATGCGTCCTTGGATCTGTGTTGCATACTCTGCACCAGTTTCAGCAGCTTTCGCAGTATTTCTTGTATATCCATTCGGTCAAGGTTCATTCTCTGACGGAATGCCTCTAGGTATCTCTGGAACATTCAACTTCATGTTTGTTTTCCAGGCAGAGCACAACATTCTTATGCACCCATTCCATATGGCTGGTGTTGCTGGTATGTTCGGAGGATCTCTATTCTCAGCTATGCATGGTTCACTTGTTACTTCATCTCTAATCAGAGAAACAACTGAGACAGAGTCTCAGAACTACGGTTACAAGTTCGGACAAGAAGAGGAAACATATAACATCGTTGCAGCTCATGGCTACTTCGGTCGTTTGATCTTCCAATATGCAAGTTTCAACAACAGCAGAAGTCTTCACTTCTTCCTAGCTGTATTCCCAGTTGTTTGTGTATGGTTAACTTCAATGGGTATCTGCACAATGGCATTTAACCTTAACGGTTTCAACTTCAACCAGTCAGTTGTTGATGCTAACGGTAAGATTGTTCCTACATGGGGTGACGTTCTTAACAGAGCAAACCTAGGTATGGAAGTAATGCACGAGCGTAACGCTCACAACTTCCCACTTGATCTAGCAGCAGCTGAGTCTACAACAGTAGCTCTTTCAGCTCCAGCTATTGGTTAAGCTTAAAGTTCTTAAATTAATAGGCTCCCTTTTAAGGGGGCTTTTTTTTGTTTAATTTTCAATTGGTTTCATATAATGTTTATATAGATAAAACATTTGATATTTCTATGAGTAGTAGTTTTGGAAAAATTTTTCGTGTTAGTACTTTTGGAGAATCACATGGTGGTGCAGTAGGAGTTATCCTAGATGGATGTCCCCCTAAGTTAAAAGTAAATATAAATCTGATACAAAATGAATTAGATAGGCGAAGGCCTGGCCAAAGTGACATTACAACACCTAGAAATGAAGAAGATAAAATTGAAATATTAAGTGGGATAAAGGAAGGGTTCACACTTGGAACTCCAATAGCGATGTTGGTAAGAAACAAGGATCAAAGACCAGGAGATTATGATAATTTGGAACAAGTATTTAGACCTTCTCATGCAGATGGTACATATCATCTGAAATATGGCATTCAGGCAAGTTCTGGTGGTGGAAGAGCCTCTGCAAGAGAAACAATTGGGAGGGTAGCTGCTGGTGCTGTAGCAAAACAATTATTAAAAAACTTCTGTAACACTGAAATACTATCTTGGGTAAAGCGTATACATGACATTGATTCTGATATAAATAAAGAAAAGATTTCTCTCAAAAAAATAGATTCTAATATTGTTAGATGTCCTGATGAACATGTATCTGCAGAAATGATAGAGAGAATTAAGCAATTAAAGCGTCAAGGAGACTCTTGTGGCGGTGTTATTGAATGTCTAGTAAGAAATGTCCCTTCAGGTCTTGGAATGCCTGTTTTTGATAAATTAGAAGCTGATTTAGCGAAGGCTTTGATGTCTTTGCCTGCCACGAAAGGCTTTGAAATAGGTTCAGGTTTCTCTGGAACTTATTTAAAAGGAAGCGAACATAATGATGCATTCATTAAATCTGATGATATTAGGAAGTTAAAAACAATATCTAATAATTCAGGCGGTATACAGGGAGGAATAAGTAATGGTGAAAATATTGAGATGAAGATAGCTTTTAAACCTACAGCGACTATTGGGAAAGAACAAAAAACAGTAAATGCTGAAGGAAAAGAAGTTTTGATGAAAGCAAAAGGGAGACATGATCCATGCGTTCTACCAAGAGCAGTTCCTATGGTTGATGCTATGGTGGCTTTAGTACTTGCTGATCATTTACTACTGAATCAAGCTCAATGTGGCTTAATCAATAATTAGTATTTTTGTTAAATAAATTATATTTATCTTTGATTTAATTATTTTTGAGCCATTCATATATTTTTGGATCAAATTTTTTTTTAATAATACCTTTATCTCCAATAACGATTGCTTTATATCCTAAAGATTGATAAGTTTTTACATCATTGATTGATAGGCCTCCAGCAGCAATGAAATCAATACTTTTAAAGTTGAGTATATCTATGGAACTAGCTTTACTTTTTATTGGATAAATTTTGATAATGTTGCAATTTAAATTTATCGCTTCCTCAAGATCTTTTAAATTTTGAATTCCGGGTATTAATAAATAATTTTTTGACTTCGAATAATTAAAAAGATCCTTATCCCAAAATTTCATCATAGAAAAATTTAAGCCAATTTTTAATGAATCTTCTATTGATTGCTTATTAACTATGGAGGCAGAGCCTAAATTAATTTGTGGGAAATTGAGTTTGATTTCGGATACAAAATCCAACCACTTTTCGTTGTTTGACCAACTTATTTCAATATTTTTTAATCCTAATTTTACTAAGCTTCCTAATTCTTCAAAAAAAGAATTTCTAATAGAAGTATTTGAGTAAATATTATCTTCCGGTTTAACGAGTAAAAAAAAAGATTCTTTTAGAAGCAAGTCAGAAAAAGAATCTTCTTTAATATTCATTAAATATTTATTGTTTTAAACTAAATATAATTTGCTACTTTAACTTCTGATCGGTTGAGCAAGTCTTGGATATCTTCAGTATCTATAGTTTCTCTTTCAATTAGCATTTGAGCCATTTCGTCAAGAACAGTTCTATTATCTGTTAAAACTTTTGTAGCTCTCTTATAGGCAACATCAACAAGTTCTGACACCTCTACATCGATTGTTGCGGCTGTGTCTTCAGAGAAGTCTCTTGTAGAACTCATATCTCTTCCGAGAAACATTCCACCTTGAGATTGACCTAGAGCAACTGGACCTATTTTGTCACTCATACCGAATTTAGTGATCATTTGTCTTGCTACATTGGCAACTTGTTGTAAATCATTTGAAGCTCCTGTTGTTACCTCTTCTTCTCCATAGACTATTTCTTCAGCAACTCTTCCACCAAGAGCTACAGCCATTTGATTTTGAAGATAAGAACGAGAGTAAAGACCAGATTCCATTCTTTCTTCACTTGGAGTAAAGAAGGTTAGACCTCCAGCTTGGCCTCTTGGAATGATTGAAACTTTTGCTACTGGATCATAATCAGGCATTAATGCTCCAACGAGAGCATGACCAGCTTCGTGATAAGCAACTAATTCTTTTTTCTTATCACTGATGACTCTATCTTTCTTTTCTGGGCCAGCCATAACTCTTTCAATGGCATCACCGACTTCATCGTTACTTACTTTATCTAAATCTTTTCTAGCTGCTAGTATTGCTGCTTCATTTAAAAGGTTAGCTAAATCTGCACCAGTAAATCCTGGTGTTCTTCTAGCAACTTTATCTAAATCGACATCTTTTGAAAGAGTTTTATCTTTCGCATGAACATTTAATATCTGCAATCTTCCAGCATAATCTGGCCTATCTACTGTTACCTGTCTATCGAATCTTCCAGGGCGCATTAAAGCTGAATCTAAAACATCAGGTCTGTTGGTGGCAGCAACTATTATTATTCCTGAATTACCTTCAAAACCATCCATTTCAGTTAAGAGTTGATTTAATGTTTGTTCTCTTTCATCATTTCCTCCACCCATACCAGCGCCTCTTTGTCTTCCAACTGCATCTATTTCGTCAATAAACACAATACAAGGAGCATTCTTTTTAGCTTGTTCAAAAAGATCTCTAACTCTGCTAGCTCCAACTCCTACAAACATCTCTACAAATTCTGAACCAGATATTGAGAAAAAAGGTACGCCTGCTTCTCCAGCTACTGCTTTTGCTAACAATGTTTTTCCTGTACCAGGAGGGCCGACAAGAAGAACTCCTTTTGGGATTTTTGCTCCTACTGCAGTAAATCTATCTGGACTCTTAAGAAAATCTACAACTTCTGTGAGTTCTAATTTTGCACCTTCAACACCAGCAACATCTGAAAAAGTAACTTGTGTAGATGGTTCCATTTGTAGTCTTGCTTTGCTTTTGCCAAAACTCATGGCAGGATTACCACCTCCAGGATTACCACTTTGGGATCTTCTGAAAAGAAAAAATAGGCCTCCAATCAAAAGTACTGGGAAAATTAAGCTACTTAATGCTTGTTGCCATGGATTGGCTAATTTTGTAGGAGTTACAGCTATATCTACATTATTCTCAGTCAGTATTTTTAATAAATCTTTGTCAGGGGCTAAATTAACTTCAGACCTGCTCCCATCGTTTTCAACAACTTGAGCTGTAGCATTATCTGGAGATATTAGGACTCTACTGATTTCTTTATCTTGAACTGCCTCTATAAAATCACTATATCTCAAGGTCTTTGTAGAACTTTCAGTACTAGGTTTATCAAAAACTGAAGTACCAATGAAAATTACAGTAATAACAGCTAGGACATAAAGTCCTACGTTTCTCCAACGTTTGTTCACGATAAAAAATCTTTAATAAATCTATAATACTAATAATAAAACAATATTAAGAGCGTCTTAGAACATCTACTACACTTTTGAATGCAAACCATTCAGGAATTGGTTCGCCATTCCTTAATTTCTTCCTAAATTCAGTACCACTAAGTTTCATAATTTCAAAATTAAGTTCTTTAGCTTCTTCAGCTGTAATATATCCTTTTTCCTTCGTATAAACTAAATTTTTTGAAGGAACAGTTTGCATCATCAATTCATCTGCACACTTATTAGCAAAATTTTGGGCGTCATATGGACCATAAAAATCTTCACCAGTTGATGACGACTTACAACCAGCCATATCTCTACCAATAATAAAGTGGGTGCAGCCATAATTTCTTCTAATTATCATATGTTGAAGAGCTTCTCTTGGCCCTGCCATATGCATTGAATAAGGTAAAAAAGCCCATTTTATTCTTTCATCAGATATTTCCTGTTCTAATTCTTTATAAGTTAAATATCTAACTTTACCAGGGATGTCATCTTGTTGAGTTGGCCCACAAGTTGGATGAACTAAAACAACAGAGTTAGAGGAGACATTATCTGAGAGTAAGGCATTAGTGAATAATTCATAATGTGCTCTATGAATTGGGTTTCTGCATTGAAATGCGACTACATCATGATTTGATGGCAGTGTAGATCTAACTTCTTCTGGGGTTTTGCAGGGGAATTCTCTAATTGGTAGTTCTAAACCAAAAACTCTTCCTCCTATATAAAAACTCCCTCTCTCATTAAAAATCATCTTAACAGCAGGATGATCTAAAGAATTGGTACCATAACAAAGTTCAGCTTCTAAGGATTTATCAGGTTCCCATTTAGAGTTAACTTCTAAAACAGCTATTTTTTGTTTTTTATAAGTAAGCAATATTGTCTCTCCAGCTTTTACTTTTTCATTATTTGTATCAAATACAATAGGCAAGCCAAAAAGCAACCCGTTTGTATCTCTATTATTTTTAATTACCGAATTGTAATTATTTTCATCCATAAAACCTTCCAATGGAGAAAAAGCTCCAACCATCAAAAGTTCTATATCGCATGCATTTCTCTCGCTACATTCAAACTCATAAGTAGCTTTAGAGATAAGATCATTTTTAAGGTTTTTATCTTTGATAATTAGATTTTTTAGTTCCCCTCCATAAGGCGGTATTAGTCCATTAGTATCTGTTTTAGTTTTTTGTTGTAATTCCATTTTTAAATTGATAGAGAAAAATTCTGAAAAAAAAAGAGGGGTTTAACCCCCTTTTTCTCTTGAGTAGGATTTAAGCCTTTCTTCCGTAAAGCTCCCCAATTATTTTTACATCAAGTGGATCCTTTGAACCCATATCTGTATCTGAAGGTTGGATAGCTTCAAAAGTACCAGCAAATTCGTCTGTGTCAGAATCTACATTGTTGATTGAAAGAGTAATAACGCCAGTACCATTTACATCAACTTTAATATTTTCTTTTGCAAGTTCTTCGTCATCTCCTCCTAATGCAACTAAACCTTGAGCATATTCAACACCAGTATTTTTAGCTCTTGCCTTAGGATCTAGAAAGTCACCAGTTCTGTAGTTTGGTGTAAATGTTGAGCCACTAACCTCAGTGCCTGGCTCAATAGAGGAAGGTAGATCAGCTGTAAGATCTTTTGCTGAGAATGCAAATGGCACCTCCAAACCACCAGGAGTTAATACAGTAATAAGTTGAAAATCAATTCCACCCTTTTCAGTGAAAGTTCCTGAATCTATATCTCCATAAACTTCTGTCACTGTGGTGTTATTTCTAGGACTAATAATTTTTGTAGAAACAAATTCTGCAGCTTTTCGTTTTGTTCCTGGCACTTTTACATAAACTTCTGTTGGATGCATGCATATTCCTTTAAGGCTATCTCCATTACCTAGAGATATTGATCCGACTAGAGATGAGTCTAATGTAGGGCAATCATTAGCTTTTCCTGTGTTAACAACATCTGTGAATTGTGCATTTCCTCTTTCAGAAAAAGCAAATGTTTTAACAGGTACGAAAGCAAAAGTTACACAAATTGAAATAACAAAAGCTAAGAAAGAACGAATTCTCATAATTAAAGTTGCAGTAAAGTTCTGTGACGATAGATTAAAGGTCATCTAATAAGTTCAGTACGGATATTACAAGGGAAAGGACCATAAAAGATAGAACTATTAAATCCTCGAAACAACCCGTAGCTTTTTAGATTTAAAAAAAACTGGAATCATTTTAAGCTATCACATTATTTTTAATGATTAAGATTACAAAAAAATACAAATTAAAAAAATTTTTTATTTTTTTAATGAAATAATTTGGGTTATTAATTTATTTGCTAAATCAATTTTTGATGTTTTGTTAATGTAGTGTTCCATATTGTTAGTGTCGAATAGCCAACCTTCATTTTGTGCCAAAAAGCCAAATCCTTGTCCTTCAAGATCAATTGGATTTGCGAATAGATAATCACAACCCTTTTGGATAATCTTTTCTTTAATTGTAATTCGTGCTTCTTCGATAGATCCTGTAAAAGCACAAAATCCTACAAAAACTTGGTTATCTTTTTTTGATTTACTAATTGTTTTTAAAATATCTGGGACAAGCTCAAAGTTTTGATTCAAATGAGCATTAATTTGATTTTTTGGAATTTTAGCTGAAGTATCAGAGGTTATTTTGAAATCAGATACTGCTGCATTCATGAAAAAATAATCGCAATTTGATATTTCATTATTTAGTGCCCTAATTAAATCAACGCTAGTTTCAATTTCATATCTTTTTATTCCATCAGTAAGATTCTTATCGATTTTCAGAGGCCCATGAACATATTTTACTTGTGCTCCTCTGAACCTCGCTACTTGAGAAAGAAGTAGGCCCATTGCTCCAGAACTTTTGTTAGTAATGTGTCTTGCAGCGTCAATTTTCTCTGAGGTACAACCTCCAGTTATTAAAATTTCTTTATTAAGTAAATCTTTGCGATATTCATTTTGTTTGTGAGAAGCTATAAATTCAAGAGCTAATTGGATTAGATCATTTGGAGGTATCTTACCGATACCAATAGCGTCACATGCTAAGAGACCTTCACTTGGTTGCAAAGACAAAACATTTTCGTAATTCTGTAAATTTTCATAATTTTTTTGGACAGCTTTATTTAGCCACATTTGTGTATTCATTGCTGGGGCAACAATAATTGGCTTTATAGTTGCTATTAAAATGCTTGGGATCAATCCCTCAGCATTTCCAGCTACCCATTTTGCTAATGTTGTCGCTGTTAAAGGGGCGATGATTAAAATATCAGCCCAATTACCTAGTTCTATGTGAAGAGGTGTTGATTGACTATCAGACCATTGATCATTTTCTAAAATGCACGGATTTCTACTTAGAATAGAAAGAGAAAGGGGCTTTATTAATTTTTCTGCATTTTTTGATAAAACGCATCTTATTTCATAATTTTCTTTCGCTAATTGGCTAACTAATAATGGAATTCTTACAGCTGCAATACTCCCAGTTATTAATAATAGAACCTTTATTTTGGAGTCCTTAGTTTTAGTTTTCATCGAAAGGTTCCTGATCGAGGAGATGGGTATAATTAGTTGTTAATTCAGGTCTATTGATTGCAAGAGCCCTCAGTAAGTGCCAATCTTTTAAACCATCAAATGGAGAATTATAATTATCTTCCTCTAGCCTTTTAGCGAGCTCAAGGGTCATTTCTTCATCAAAAGAATTTACTAGTTCCTCACTTATTTTATTTTCAGAAATGAATTTCATATTGAGTAAAGTCAATATACTCTAATAATAAAGCCTCAAGTAATTATTTAAAATTGATATAAGAATTAAGTACATATTTTCAAGGATATTATAATCTTTAATTTTCATAATCTTTTCAAATTGTTGTTAAGTCATTTATCTTCATTTTCAGTCATAAATATGCAAACCCTCCTTTTCAAAAATATTCTCTCTTAAAATAAATTTGCAATAATCGATACCATGTCTCAAACCAAAAGAGATCAAGTCATTAGTCACATACGCTATTTAAGGCAAGAGCTCAGAGAAATGCACTTAGGAATAAAAGAAGATGACTTCTTCCCTGAACCAGGCGAATTAAGAGGATTAATAGCTCAGTTAGAAGCATTACTTGAATTAATAGAAGGAAATACTAAAATTCAATCAAATTCTCAAGCGTCTTAGTTTAATGCAAAATGGTTGTTAAACCTCAAAAGACAAAATTTCAGTTAAAAATTGTGGAAAATATTCATACATTAAGCAGTTGGGCTAATAATCCATGGAGAAGATATTCAATATCATTGATTACCCTTTTAATGGGCTACTTTTTTGGAAGTTCTCTCGGTATGGTAAGTGCCGTTGTGGAACTCATGGATCCTATAGCTGCTTTCTTATCAGTAGTTTTTATTGAGATTTTAATATTTCTAAGAAGAAATTTTAGATTTGAAAGGAAAAAGAAATTTTTAGTACTTTTATTAGATTCTCTAAGATTAGGATTATTTTATGGTTTCTTTACTGAGAGTCTTAAGTTGCTATAAATTTACTTGTTGTGTTTTTTTAATAGATAAAGCAAAGCCATTCTTATAGGGATACCATTCGCAACTTGATTATTAATTAAGCAATTAGGATATTGATCTACTACTTTGCTACTTATTTCTATATCTCTGTTGATGGGACCAGGATGTAGAATTGGAATTTCTTTATTATTTAAAGATAATTTCTCAGGGGTTAAGCCATAATCCAAACTATATGAATCAATGCTACTTAGTAAATTTTCCATCATTCTCTCTTTCTGGAGTCTTAAAACAATAATCGCATCTGCAATTTTTATTGATTCTTCCAATGATCTAGAAATTGTTATGGAACCTCTTGATTTAACTGGATCTTCTATTTGATTTGGCGCGGGGGTTTTAAAAAAATTGATAAATTCATCAGGTATTAAAGTCTTAGGACCACATAAGATTATATCGGCGCCGAATGCACTCAAAGCCCAAAGATTTGACCTGGCAACCCTTGAATGATTAACGTCTCCAATAATTAAAATTTTTTTGGAATTTAAAACCTCTGGATTCAGTGTTTTTTGGGAAAAGAATTTTATTAATGTATAGATGTCAAGCAATCCTTGGCTGGGGTGACTATGTAATCCATCTCCAGCATTAAGAACCGAAGTCTTGGAATTTATTGCATCAAGTTTTTTTGCGATCTCAAAGGTTATGTAACTCGATGAATGTCTGATAACTAATGTATCTGCCCCCATAGCGGAGTAAGTTATGGCTGTATCAATTATTGTTTCGCCTTTTGTTAAAGAGCTGGAGGAAGGCGCAAACGTTTGGACATCAGCAGAAAGTCTTTTTGCTGCAAGCTCAAAACTATTTTTTGTTCTTGTACTAGCTTCAAAAAATAAAGACGTTACCAAAGTCCCTTGTAGGGCCGGTATCTTTTTTGTTCCTGCATTATTTAGTGCATCAAATCTATTAGCCAATTCAAATACTGACTCATAATCTTTAATTGAAAAATTAGCTAGTGTGTGGATATGTTTATGAGGCCAAATTTGCATTACGCTTAAAAAGAAAAATGATTATTGAAATTTAGGTGTTCTATCACCTTTTAATCTTTTACTAACACTCCTACTATTTTTGAGATACCAACGCCATTTTATATTTTTTGCCTTTGATATGCCAATTCTCGTAGTTTGAATAAGATCTTTTTCTTCTAAAGTGGAGTCTCGTGGAGAAATCCATAAAGATTTGTTATTAAGAACTTCAATTGAGTTAAATGAAATATCTATACTGAATGTTTTAGTTACTAGGCCAGGTCCAGAAGCTAATCTTTCATTCTCATTAGAGATAAAAACTGATCTTATCAAAACACCACTCGCAAAATTTTCTTTATCAGTAACTATGTTTAAACAATGATGTATGCCATAAGATTTGTAAATATAAAATGTGCCAGGTTTGCCAAATAATGATTTGTTTGATTTAGTCATTTTGCCGTAGCCATGACAGGCTTCTTCTTCCTGTGAATAAGCTTCAGTTTCAACAATAACCCCTTTAACTTGATCTATCTCATTATTTTTTTTTATGAGATGACAGCCTATTAAATCAGGAGCAACAAGTTTAGAGTGCCGATAAAAAAAATTTTTTGGAAATAATTCTTCTATTATTTTTCAATATCTATCTAATAATATATTTAGCTGAGAAAAATAATTAAGGCTATTAATTGATATTCATTTGCAAAAAGAAGTGATTATTTTCTAAATTATTTGAAATTCAAAGGATATGTAAATAAGTTGTTCTTAATAAACTATTATTTAATAAGAAAGACATTAAAGGTATGACAAAAATAACTAAAGAGGAAGTTAAAAAAGTTGCTCATTTAGCGAGATTAGAACTTAACGAGAATGAAATTAATAATCATGGAGAACAATTAGAAAAGATATTGGATTATATAAGACAACTTGAAAAAATTGATACAGATGAAGTCCCCGGTACAACGAGAGCTATAGAGGTTGTAAATGTATTTAGAAAAGATGAAAAGAAAAATTCTGATTGCAATGAAGAACTTTTAGAATTGGGTCCATCGAGAGAAGATAAATATTTTAAAGTACCAAAAATTATTAATGAATGAGTTATTTAGTTGCTTCCAATAAATGTTTTGTTGACTACCTTTAATAAAAATTTTTTTATTTTAAAACCTGGATATAAATTTATGATTTTTCTTATTTTTCCCCTCTTTTTGCTATGACTCCTTACTCCTATTAATAAATCATAAATAAAGTTAAAAATGTCTTCTTTACTTTCAAATATCCCAACCCTTTGAGGGGAGCCTTTTTTATCCAATAATGGCTTAGTTTTTTCATAAGCTATTTTGTATTCAAACCAAGGAATCGAAGGCCAAAGATGATGAATAAGATGATAATTTTGACCCATTATTAATAAATTCATAAATTTGCTTGGATAAACTCGAGAATTTATCCATTTATTTCTTGATCGAAATGGTCTATGGGGTAAATAATCAAAGAATATTCCTAAAGTGACTCCTACCATTAATGCTGGGCCGAACCATAAATTATAAATTAAATTCATAAAGTCAAATTTCAAACCTGCCAAAATAATAGTAATGAATATAGATCTTTCGATTCCCCATTGTAGTAATTCATATCTTCGCCAAAGTTTTCTTTGAAAGAAAAATACCTCATGATAAAAAAATCTTGGAGCAATTAGCCAAATTGGACCAAAAGTACTTACGATATGATCTGGATCATTTTTGGGGTGATTTACGTGGATATGGTGTTGTAAGTGAACTCTAGTAAAAACTGGGAAGCTAAATCCTAATAAAATTGCTGAGCCATGTCCCATTGCTTGATTTATCCAAGGAACTGGGTGAGCAGCTTTATGACAGGCATCGTGAATTACAGTACCTTCAATATGTAAAGCTAAAAAAGCAGTAGCTACAAGTAAAGGTAATGGCCAAACACCTCTATACCATTGCCATATGCTAAGAAAAGCAAGAAAATAACCGCCAAAAAATAACCCTAATGTTGGATTCCAAAAACTTGGCGGATCTACATAATTTTTAATTTCTTTTTGCCAATTAAATGTTTTTGAAGAATTAGTATTTTTCGTTGTATTTTTAGTGATTAAGTTTGAAATCGTTTCTTTTATTCTGAAGATAATATAACTAATATTTTAGGATGATTGCATGCTTAAACATAAAAAATTTCTTTTGAGAGATTTTTAATTTAATCTAATGTGTCAAATTAATCATCTTAAGAAAAAAAATTTTTAAAAATTAACCTCTTTCAATTATTATTTTATTTGAGCGGTCGTGGCGGAATTGGTAGACGCGCGAGTTTTAGGTACTCGTATCTTCGGGTGTGGGAGTTCAAGTCTCCCCGACCGCACTTAAGGGAATTCTGATAAGTAGTTTGTTTATATATATCAACTCTTATACTTAAGTTAAGTAATTAATTTAATGAATAGTTCGATATTTTATTTGGGAACTTTTTATATTTTAATTGGGACCATTTTTCTAACTGTACCCATAATTTATCTTGAGCTCGGCAAACCCAAAGACTTAATAAAAGCTTTTTTAAATTTAGTAATAGGTTTAATTTTAATAATTAAAAATAAAACATTAGATGAGTCATTTTTTGTAATTTTCCTTTTTGTATCAATACTAATTGTTTTTTATCTAGTAGAGCTTTTTTTATCTAGATGGTACCAATTAACAGATAACGAAAAGAAAAAATTAACTACCTTTTTGGAACTAAAAAATAACTTTTCGAAAATATTAGAATCTATTAATCTTGTATTTGGTGATTTTACGAAACCCTTAAATTTCTTTAACTTTGGTAGCAAGAATAAGAACAAGACACAAAAAAAGTGGGTAAGAAATGATAAAAATGATAATATTAATATCTGAAATCAAAAAAATTGGTTATTTGAAACATCCAAAAAAAACTAAAGGTCAATTAATAATGAATATAATGGATTAGATTTATTTAAATAATTCTTTTGATCACCAATATTTCTTATATCGTCGAATGAAATCTCAAAATAGCAAAGAACAAAAATCAGACTTTTCTTATAAGGAAACTTTAAATTTACTTAAAACTGACTTTTCAATGCGTGCCAACTCAGTTGTAAGAGAACCTGAAATTCAGAATTTTTGGTCTAAAAATGATATTGATTTCCAATTAGGTTCAAGCAACTCAGGTGAAATATTTACACTACATGATGGCCCTCCCTATGCAAATGGAGCGCTTCATATGGGTCATGCCCTTAATAAAGTTTTAAAAGACATAATTAATAAGTACAAAACCTTAAGAGGATTTAGGGTCCATTTTGTGCCTGGCTGGGACTGTCATGGATTACCTATTGAATTAAAAGTTCTTCAAAATTTAAAATCTGATGAAAGAAAGAATCTTGACACTCTAAATCTAAGAAAAAAAGCAACAGATTATGCCCATATTCAAATTAATAATCAAATGGAGGGCTTTAAAAGGTGGGGCATATGGGGAGATTGGGATAACCCTTACTTAACTCTTAAGAAAAGTTATGAATCTGCTCAGATTGGAGTGTTTGGGAAAATGTTTCTAAATGGCTATATATATCGAGGTCTTAAACCTGTGCATTGGAGCCCAAGTTCAAGGACTGCACTTGCAGAAGCAGAATTAGAATATCCTGATGAACATTATTCAAAAAGTATTTATGTTTCTTTGAAAATTACTAAAATACCAGAGGAAATTCTATTAAATTTCATTCAAGAAAATCTTGATATCAAAAAAGATTTTTTTCAAAATAATACTTTTATAACTATTTGGACCACTACTCCTTGGACTATTCCTGCAAATGAAGCGGTTGCGGTAAATCCAAAAATAAAGTACGTTTTTGCTTTCGATGAAGAGAAACGAATTTACCTTTTTGCAAAAGATTTATCTTCTGAAATAAGTAAGAAATTTAATAAAGATTTCAAGGTGCTTTTAGAGGTTAAAGGCTCTAAATTGGAAAATATTGAATATCAACATCCCTCTAAGAATAAAAAATGCAGAATCGTAATAGGAGGAGATTATATTACTACAGAATCAGGAACTGGAATTGTTCATACTGCCCCTGGTCATGGGATAGATGACTTTAATGTGGGTCAAAGATATGATCTACCCATAACATGTGTTGTTGATGAAAAAGGTAACTTAAACGAACATTCTGGTCACTTCAAAGGATTAAATGTCCTTAAAGACGCAAATGACTCGATTATTGAATATTTAAAGGGAAATAATTTGCTTCTGTTACAAGAAAATTATAAGCATAGATATCCGTATGATTGGAGAACTAAAAAACCAACTATTTTTAGGGCAACAGAACAATGGTTTGCATCTGTAAATGGCTTTAGATCATCTGCATTAAAGGCAATCGAAGATGTTGAATGGATGCCAGCAACAGGAAAGAAAAGAATTCATTCTATGGTTGTTGGTAGAGGAGATTGGTGTATCTCTAGACAAAGGTCATGGGGAGTCCCAATTCCAGTTTTTTATAAAAAAAATGGTAATGGTATTCTCCTTAACAATGAGATAATTAATCATATTCAAGAACTTTTTAATGAACATGGAGCAGATATTTGGTGGGATTGGGATGTAAAGAATCTATTGCCAGAAAATTATGCAAAAGAATCGGATCTATGGAAAAAAGGGACTGATACAATGGATGTTTGGTTTGACTCAGGATCTAGCTGGGCTGCAGTATGTGAACTAAGAAGTGAATTAAAGTATCCAGCAGATCTTTATTTAGAGGGCTCAGATCAACATAGAGGATGGTTTCAGTCTTCTTTACTAACATCTGTTGCGGTCAATAATAAACCTCCATATAAGAAAGTTTTAACTCACGGTTTTGCACTTGATGAAAATGGAAGAAAAATGAGCAAATCTTTAGGCAATGTTGTTGATCCAAATATAATCATTAATGGAGGTAATAATAAAAAAACTGAACCTGCATATGGTGCTGATGTTTTAAGGCTATGGGTAAGCTCTGTAGATTATTCAGTAGATGTTCCAATTGGTTCAAATATACTCAAGCAACTTTCAGACGTTTATAGAAAAGTTCGTAATACTGCAAGATATCTTCTAGGTAATATTCATGATTATGATCCTAAAATTGATAGTTTTGAAATAGATAAATTGCCTCTCTTAGATCAATGGATGTTAGGCAGATTAGTTGAGGTTGCAGATCAAATATCAAATGCTTATGAAAATTATGAATTTTCAAAATTTTTCCAAATCTTGCAAAGTTTTTGCGTTGTAGATCTATCAAATTTTTATTTGGATATTGCAAAGGATAGGTTATATGTAAGTTCTAAATCGCAATTTAGGAGAAGATCATGTCAGTTTGTTTTGTCAAAAGTTGTTGAAAATTTAGCAGTACTTATTTCTCCAGTGCTTTGTCATATGGCTGAAGATATTTGGCAAAATATTCCATATTCAACTAAAGAAAAATCAGTATTTCAAAGAGGATGGCCAACATTTTCTCAATCATGGAAAAATCAAATTCTTAATGAGCACATTGCAAATTTAAGAAATTTGAGAGTTGAAATTAACAAGGCTATAGAAGGATGCAGAAATAAACAATTAATTGGAGCAGCTTTAGAAACTGAAGTTATTTATTTACCTGAAGATGAAGCTGTAAAAAATTCACTGATTTGGCTAAAAGAATTTGGCAATCAAGATGTAGATTTATTTAGGGATTGGCTTATAGTTTCAAACTTTCATGTGGCATCAGATTTGGTTGAGAATTTCCTCATTAACGATAATAATGCACTTGGGAAAATTCAAATAATTAAAGCCCATGGTCGAAAATGTGATAGATGTTGGCATTATCAAAAAGAAACTTTTAGTGGAACTCAAAATACAAAATTATGCAAAAGATGTTCAAATATTATTAATCTTGAATTTACTTAAATCCAGTTTTTTTGATTCAAGAAGAAAACTGAATTTTCATTTTCTCTTATAAAATTATCTTCGGTTTCTGTTAATGGGGCTTTATAAAGTTTAAAATTTTTAATTGTATAAGAAAATGCAATAACTTTCTTTTCTAAATCTATTTCAATTGGATGAGTTGTTGAACTACTGAAACCTTTGAAAATAAGTATTTCTAATTGTTCTTTATAATTTTCTTTTATAATGAGGCCTTCTAGTTTTAGTATCCTATTAGGCATCTGGGAACTTATTTTTTCAAGTTTATTTATTAAATCAATTTCTGCCATTTTCGGAGAAGAAAGAGTTTCTTCCATTTTTAGGTAATTTGATTATTGACCATTGAATTAGGCCTAAAATAAAAATTAATAATGAAAATAATCCTAAAAATTTTGCCATTGGCTGAGTAAAGTTAGCTCCGAAGAAAAAATTAAATAAATTTTTTATAAAGATATATAAACTTGAAGATGGCTGAAGCCATATTGAACAAGCAGCCGAATTAATAAAAGAAAAGCAGTTAAAGTTTTGTAGACTCTGAATTAAGAAATTGAAAGATATAAAAGTTACAGCCCATCTCCATATTTTTGTAGTTGTGGCAAGGGAGTAAGAAAAATTATATTCTCTTAATTCATCATTAATATCGTTCCAAAACCAAATTGAAACTGTCATTAATAATGTTGAAATATTTGTTATAAAAAGAGCATAATTATACTTACCTATTAAAAGTAGAAGGCTTATAAAAAATAAAAGGGATATTTTCCAATAAATTGATAGAAGTTTAATAACTGCTTTATTTCTTTTTTTAATTGACCAAAAGGATAGAGCAACAGGAATTCCAATAAGGAAAATTATTGAAAGTTGAAAGGATAGCCAAATGGATATTTGATTAAAAACGTTCAAAACTTTTTTTTAAACACATAATAATTAAACATCAAATTACTACTTTTGAACTTACTATTGTCATAGTTATGAATATTATGCATCCTTATATTATTGCCTAGAAATATATTGATAATTGCATGAGACAGCATGTTAATCCTCTCAGTAGTAATTTTAATCAAATTGAGAGAATACCTTCGTTAAGAGAAATGTTTGGTGATTCTCAATTGAATCTTCATTTGGATATAGGTTGTGCCGCTGGTGAATTTCTATTTGATTTAGCTTTAGATAATACCAGTTGGAATTATTTAGGTATTGAAATTCGCGAGAAATTAGTCAAAAATGCTAAATTAAAAGTGCTTGAAAGAGAAATTAAAAATCTATATTTTATATTTGGTAATGCTAATAATATTTTGGATCATGTCCAAGGTAAATCTATTACCAAGAATCTAAAAAGTATTTCTTTTAATTTTCCTGATCCATGGTTTAAAAAGAGACATTACAAAAGACGCGTAATTCAGCCAGAATTTATTAATATTCTTTCAAATTCATTGCAAAAAGGTACCCTGATTTTTATAAAAACAGATGTAAAGGATTTATTCGATTATATGGATTCAACTATATTAAGTAATTTCTATTTTAAAACATTAAATAAAAAAGATTTCGATTATTCCAAAAGTTTTAATCCAAATAAATTTAAAACTAATAGAGAAAAGTATGTAATTGTTAACCAATTTGATATTTTTGAAAGGATTTATATGAAAATTTGATCAATCGTTAATTTATAATTTTATTAATTTCTAAAGAGAGTTTTTTTGTTATTTCACTTGATAGAGAATCAACTTTCTTTTGCTTTTTGGCCTCAACTAAAACTCTTATTACGGGTTCTGTTCCGCTAGGCCTTATATAAACTCTACAATTATCCGAATATATTAGTTGAAATTTTTCTATAGTTTGATCAATTAAGAGTTTGGTTTTTAGATCAAATTTATTATATTTTAAATTAATATTGGTAAGTTTTTGAGGAAAAGGTTCGAAACTACTTTTAAGCCAATCATTTAAATTAATATTTTTCTTTTTACAGTATTTAGAGATTTGAAGTGCAGTCAATATCCCATCTCCAGAAAAGTTATTAATTTTTGAAAGTATATGCCCTGACTGTTCACCTCCCAAAACAGCTTTTTTTTTCTTAATTGCATCATGCACATATTTATCTCCTACATCAGTTCTATGTAAAATTCCTCCAATTTTCTCCCAGGCCTTTTCAAAACCTAAGTTTGCCATTTGCGTAGAAATTAGTAAATTATTTGTAAGAATTTTTTGTTCCATGAGTTCTCTACCCCAAAGAAAAAGAATGTGATCTCCATCTAATATATTCCCTTTTGAATCGATTCCGATTACTCTATCGGCATCCCCATCGAAGCTAAAACCCATATCTGCAGGACTTTCTCTTAATGCATTTTTTAATGGTTCGAGGTTAGTAGAACCACAATTCATATTAATTTTCAACCCATTTTTAGAGTTATTGATAACTCTTACATCAGCACCAAGCGACTGAAAAATTTTTTTTGCGCAGCTTGTCGCTGATCCATAACATGTATCTAATATTATTTTAAACCCGCATAGATTTTCTCCGCCCATTGTTTGGATTAGGCTTTTAGTATAAATATCCATAAGATCTTTATCTATTGTAAGGGGAATCACTTTTGTAGGAACTGATAAATTTTGATTTGTCTCTTCAATGATTTTTTGAATTTTATTTTCAAAATTTTTGGTAATTTTTTGACCATTATTATCAAAAATTTTTATGCCATTATATTCAGGCGGATTATGACTTGCAGATATCATGATCCCACCACTCAGGTTCTCTTGTTTGATTAAAAAAGGTATGGCTGGGGTAGGGCAGATTCCAAGATTTATAAATTGTTTGCCACTTTCATTTATACCTTTTGTTATTGCCTGAAGCAGAATATCTCCACTAATTCTTGTATCTTTTCCAATTAATATTGGACTTTTGTTCTCTAAAATCAAACCTAAAGCGTACCCTACTTTGTAGGCTAGAGAATAAGTTAACTCTTTATTAAATCTTCCTCTTATTCCATCAGTTCCAAAGATTGATTGCATAATTAGATTTCAGGAATTAAAGAAATTTTAAAAATTATTCAGTTTTTATTTTATCAGTTGATTAATAGCTGAAAGTTTCAAACTCTCTTTAATTGTTTAACTTATTTAAAATGTTTTAAGTTAGTAATTCCTTAAAAGTGCAAACCGATAGTCGAGGGTCAATTTTAAAGTCAAATCTAAAAACAATACTCATTTTGATTATATCTATTGTTGTTATTTTATTACTTTTGTTTAGAAATTTCTTTTTTAAATCCACTTATCTTCTAAAGAGTTTTGGAGAATTATCTGCTGACCCTGAAATAGCTTTTACAAATAATAAGCCTACATTTATGGAATTTTATGCTGAGTGGTGTGAAGTTTGTAAAGAAATGGCTCCACAAGTTTCTGCTTTTAAAGATGAATACGAAAAAGATATTAATTTTGTTTTTTTAAATGTTGATAATCAAAAATGGGGTAATTATATCGAGAAGTTTGACGTCAACGGGATTCCTCAAGTTAACATTTTTGATAAAAAGGGAAATCTAATATCTACTTTTATTGGTAAACAAGATGAAATGAAAATAAGAGAATCTATCAATAATTTAAAAAAAGAAGAAAATCAATATGAAGAGATTATTAATGCTGAATTTTCAACTATTCATGAAAATAAAAATAATGAGTTTAGTCCTCGTAGTCATGGATAATATTTACCATTCTAAAGATTTTGATACTATTGGAAAACTTTTTTTAAAAATAGACTTGCAATTTTGGGCGATAGACTTGTGTTCTTTTTGGGTACCATGAGCTGATCTTAAATGAATGTAATGAATCCACGATCTGCATGATCCAGACATATAAATTCTGGTTGGAGTCGCTAATGGTAAGATAAATCTCGCACATTCTTTGGCCACGCCTTGAGAGAGTAAATCTTCATATAATTCTGAAGCAGCCTGAAAATGCAAACCAATTTTTTCATTGAATCTCTTTTTTAACTCATCAGGGAGGTCAGGAATTGAATTTTGCCTATTTTTAAAATCTTGGCGCCTCAACTCTGGTAAGGGAATATTACCCAATTGAGAACTATCTGCATATCTCTGTGAAAATTCCTGAAAAGTAAATGATCTATGTCTTAAAATCTGGGCAGCGATTCCTCTATTAGTTTCTATTTGTAGGGTCATAAATGACTGTTCAAAAACACTCCAATGTTCATTTCTAATGCAATAACTCAATAATTTCGAATAGTCTTCATTTTCCTGATTTTTTGGATTACTTACTCTCGCAATGTATGCCATTGTTTTTTCTGCATCAGGAGTTAGCGAAATAAGTTCAACTTTACTCATTTTAGATCTTTGCTAGAGTAACTTTTTCTGGTTGGTTTTGATATTTGCCTCTTCTATCTTCATAGGTTGTAGAGCATGGATCACCTTCAAAAAAGAGTAGTTGGCAAATACCCTCTTCGGCATAAATTCTGCAATCTGCACCCGAACTATTGCTAAACTCTAGAGTTAGATGACCTTCCCAACCTGCCTCTGCGGGGGTCGTATTAACAATTATTCCTAATCGTGCATAAGTACTTTTGCCTATGCAAATAACAGTTATATTTTCTGGTACTTTCATCTTTTCTAAAGCCACTCCTAAACCATAGGAGTGAGCTGGAAGAATAAAAAAGTCTCCATCATTATCATGGTGAAGAACAGTTTTTTCTAAGTTATTAGGATTAAACTTTTTGGGATTCATCACAGTACCGGGGATATGTCTGAAAATTAGGAATTCTTTTGATGAAAGTCTTAAATCATAACCATAAGATGAACATCCGTAACTCAAAACTGGCTTTTGTTTATTGTCAGGTTCAAGATGCCTCACTAAATTTGATTGAAAGGGTTTTATCATTCCCTCCGAGGCTTTTTGATTTATCCAGAGATCATTTTTTAGCATTGTTTTATGAGCGAAGTTCGGTAATTTGGTTAGCCATTAATAATAGATCTTTAGGAATATCTGTACCAGTAAGGATTACATCTCCTGATAAAAATCGGTTTTCAAGTGTTGAAATCAAATCATCTTTATCGATAATTTTCATATCAATAGCTAAAAAAATTTCATCCATTATTATTTGGTCATTCTCCCCAGACTGTAGTTCTTTTTTACAAAAATTCCATAATTCCAAAGTGGATTCATGAATAGATTTTTTTAAATTTTCATTATTTTCAATTTCTTCAGCATTATATTGATCAAAGGAATTTGAAGATCTTACCCAGGTTAAATTTCCGCATAGCCTCACTGCATTATCAATTCCTTGTTTGACTCCTCCTTTCATAAATTGTATTAAGAGTACTTTTCTACCAAGAGCAGCATTTCTTAGAGAGTCTCTGATGATAGATGAGTAGCTTCCCCGATAGGAAGATTTATAGATTTGAATTTGACCGTTTTGTGTGAATCTGTTTAAGTTAATTTTTTTAGTAGTATTTATATTTACAACATCAAGATTATTTTCGGAATAAGTATTGGATGAGCTAATAACCATTATTTAGATTCTTTCTACATGCAGTATAATTAGAATCTATTGACACTGCATATAGTGTAATTTTACTTAAAAAAGGTTTAAGCAACTGAAAACTGACTGAAAAAAGTCTAATTAATATTCTAATAAGAATTGAAAATTGTTACTGTTGATACAAGATATTTTAGAGTGTCTCCTTAAATTTTTTAATAGTTAAGATATTTATGATACCTGCTTCACGAGGATTCAACCGCTTTAGTTCGCAGCAGTCAGGACAAAGTAAAATAAACTCTGTTGGAGAACGTTTTCCAATCAATAGAACTTTAATGGAGGTTATTAAAGGTCTTGATGGTGCAAGCACAGAAATGGTTGAAAGATCTAAAACAATATTTTTCCCTGGGGACCCTGCTGAAAGGGTATATCTTATAAGAAGAGGAGCAGTAAGACTGTCAAGAGTTTATGAGTCAGGTGAAGAAATAACTGTTGCCCTTTTAAGAGAGAATAGTCTCTTTGGTGTTTTATCTCTTTTAACGGGCCATAGATCTGATCGTTTTTATCATGCCATAGCTTTCACAAGAGTTGAAATGATAACAGCACCTGCAAATTCTGTTTTAAGAGCTATAGAGGAAGATGCATCAGTAGGTCTATTACTGTTACAGGGACTTTCAAGTAGGATCCTACAAACCGAAACAATGATAGAAACTCTTACACATAGAGATATGTCTTCTCGTTTAGTAAGTTTCTTAATGGTTCTTTGTAGAGACTTTGGAGTTGCAGGTGAAAAAGGTATTACAATAGACCTAAGGCTTTCACATCAGGCAATTGCTGAAGCGATTGGTTCTACAAGAGTAACAATTACAAGGTTGTTAGGAGATTTAAAGGATTCTGGGCTTCTTAATATTGAAAGAAAAAAGATTACAGTGTTCGATCCCATTGCACTTGCAAAAAGATTTAATTGATTCATCATAAATTATGATGTATTGAGTGTATGCATAAGTGTGGCTTGGATTTTAATTGTTTTTTTAATATTATTAGGTGGATTAATTGCACCATTTGGGGATATTCTTGGAACAAAAATTGGTAAAGCAAGATTTAGTATCTTAAAATTAAGACCAAAAAAAACAGCAACTATTATAACGATAATTACTGGTGGGTTTATTAGTTCAATATCAATAGGGTTATTGATTTTAGTTAGTGAAGAATTCAGACAAAGGCTTTTTATTGACATTCCCTTTTTGCAAAAAACTTTAGATGAAAGCAAAAAGGCCTTAATCCCTCTAAAGGAAGAAAGAAAGGAACTTGAAGGTAAAATTATTCAAAAAGAAAAGGAGTTAAATCAATTAAAAAATAATATTAAAATATTTAGGAGAGGAAATATTGTTATTAAAAGAGGTCAGACACTATTTATTGCTGAGATTAAACCTAGCTCAGATATAAAAATAGACTTACCAAAGATCTATAATGAAGCTGATAAATTTGTTAGGAATATAGTTATCCCAGTTAATAAAGAAGCAAAGAATATTCTTTTGTGGAGACCTAGTGATATTTCAAAAATTGAGAAAATAGCTGCTAGAGGTGGTAACTGGATTTTATTAATTAAATCAGCAACAAATGTTTTAAAAGGGGATAATTATGTTTTTGTATACCCTGATTTATTAGAGAATAAATTTATAGTCAAAAAAGGGGATGTTATTTCAAGTTCAATTCTGGAAGAAAGTGATCTAAACCTTAAATCTATAAATATAAATATTAAATCATTGCTTAGAAAAACAAGGGATGAAATTAAGTCAAAAGGATCACAAGTTAGTGAAATTAAAACAAGTGGAAATTTTGTAAAAAAAATTAGAGACTTCCTTCAAGAGAATCAAAATATCAAATTTAAGTTAGAAGTAGTATCTTTAAGGGATAGTAAAACTGTAGAACCCATAGTCGTTGAAATTAATATTTTAAAGATTTCATCTTAAATGCCTAAAGTAATAACTATTGATCCCGGAAAAAATAAATGCGGCTTAGTTTTAGCTGAAATCATTGAAAAAAAAGTTTATATAGCAGTCATTGTTAAAAGTGAACTACTTGAGAATTATCTCAGAAATTTAATAGCCACTGAGGACGTATCACAAATTATTATAGGTAATGGTACTTCAAGTACAGAAATCAGAGAAAAACTATATTTTTTTAAAAAAGAAATAATAAATTTTGAGGAAAAAAATACTACCTACAGGGCTAAAGCAAGATATTTCGAACTTTTCCCGATTAGTGGTTTGAAGTTTTTAATGCCTAGAGAGGTTTTTATTCTTAATAAAAACCTCGATGCGATATCAGCTTTAATAATTTTAGAAGATTATTGCAAAATGAAGTTTACTTTGAATCAAAACATAGATTTTAAAACTTGGCTGAAATAGTGAATTTATATTCATTCCCTGCTTCTAATTCATAATCTTTTTTCAATAAAAATCTCAATAAAGCATCTTCAATTAATGCTCTTCCCAAAGGTGGATTTACCGTTAATAGACCTTTATGAAAGGACCATATAAAAGTCCACTTAAATTGACTAGCTTCAACAACCCCCTGAATTTGCTTTTTGGAGAAGCTATATTCCTTAATACTCACATTGGCAATCGTTTCAGGTTTTGAACGCATTTCTTAGGTTTGGTCTTTGTCAAAAGAATTTAATTCATTAATTATATATTCTTCTTTTTTAGTATTTAGTTGTTCGAGGGATTCTATAACTCTCTTATACACTTTATCCAATATTGATTTTTCTTCTATAGAAATATTTCCTAATACATGTGAAATGGTATTGAAATTATTTTTTCCTTTAATTAGAGGAGGCGATCCAATGCCAATTCTTATTCTCTTAAAGTTTTTTGTCTGTAATTGTTCAATGATGCTTTTAAGCCCGTTATGTCCTCCTGAGCTTCCTTTTCTTCTAAATCTTATTTTCCCGAGGGGTAAATCTTTATCGTCGACTAATATGAAAATCTGATCTAAATTTATTTTGTACCAATCAACTATTGCTCGGACAGCATCACCACTGTTATTCATAAACGTATTTGGTAAAAATAACCTGAAAGTAGAATCATTGATTTGAAATTCTGAGCAGAAACTTTTAAGCTTATCTTTTAACAAAAAATTTGAGTTATATTTTTTCGAGAGATTTTCAAGCACTAAAAATCCAATATTATGTCTACTCTTTGAATACTTTTTACCGGGATTTCCTAATCCAATTAAATATATTTCTTTCATGATGTATTTCTCAATCTCTTTAATTGAGAATTATAAATATACAACCAAACTATACCCAAAAAAATAAAAATCCCTAAAGGTTTTACTGAGGATTTTTAAATTAAAAGTAACTTTAAGAGTTTTTCTAGAAATTTAGTTTCCGTTCCAATCTACTGAGAAGCCTTGTAGTAGTAGTGATTGGTTATAAATTTGTAGAAGAATTACCAAAAATACTAAAAGTAGTAATCCTATTACTGTCATCACGGGAACTGCTCCCCAGCCAGGCACTACTTTGCCTTGACCTGAATTGCCAATCGCTTTTAAAAGACTTCCTAATGCTGTTTTTTGGCCCATGTTGAATTCACTAAATCGGTAATTATTTCGCTATTGTATAAGAACTTATACATAAATTGTTTACAAACTTAGCAAAATTGATGCAAACTTTATCATCCGCTCCAGATCCTGCAGTTTCTATAGCTGTAACAATTCTGGCATTACTTTTAGCTTTGACCGGTTTTGGCCTTTGGACGGCCTTTGGACCTAAAGCTGCAAAGCTTACAGATCCATGGGATGATCATGATGATTAATTTCTTTTAAAGTATTTCAAAATTTTCCAAAAATACAAAAAGTAAACCTTTTGCCATAATTTAAATATAAATTTATTAGGATATAAATGTCAGCACTAGTAATTCCATGCTTGCCCTTAAAATTTCTGTATACACAATTGTTTTTTTCTTCGTTGGAATCTTTCTCTTCGGATTTTTAGCTAGTGACCCAACTAGAACACCTAATAGAAAAGATTTAGAAAGTCCTCAGGATTAAATATTCCAGACTTATTGCAAATTTTGTAAGAATAAAAGTTTTAAAAAATTCCAATAACTTTAATATTTTTTATATCCATTAAACGACCTAAATAAATCTTACATAGGGTAATTCTTTAAATTTTCTCTCTACCAAAGAAGAATTTTCAAGTAATGTTGCTGTAGCATCCCATTCTCCAGATAAAAACATTTTCTTTGTACTTTCTTTAATCTCAAGATTTATATTTATATCTTTTGATTTTGCTGTAGAATTTTTAAGATCAATTTCTAAGAATAAACTCTTATTAATGTTATGTTTTTGGATATTTTGTATTGATTTTTTAGAAAGAGTAAAACACGGAATTCCAATTGCAATACAATTGCTATAAAAAATTTCAGCAAAACTCTCACCTATTATTGCTCTTATACCCCATCGAATTAGAGCTTGAGGTGCATGTTCTCTACTAGAGCCGCAACCAAAATTACTATTTACAATAAGAATAGAGGAATCTTGATTTTCTTTTAGATCAAAGGGGTGACTGCCGTTCAAGGTTTTTCTGTCATCTGCAAAAACAGATTTGCCCAATGAATCAAAATTAACACATTTTAAGAAACGCGCAGGAATAATTCGATCAGTATCTATGTCGTTACCAATCAATGAAATGCATTTCCCAGTTATTTGTGAAATTTTTCCAATTGGTGGGGTAAACTCGGATTCCATTAGCTGATAAATTCTCGAACATCACTGACTTTGCCATTAATTGCAGCAGCTGCAACCATTGCTGGACTCATGAGTAGTGTTCTCCCGGTTGGAGATCCCTGTCTGCCCTTGAAATTTCTATTACTAGAACTAGCACTAACTTGATTACCTACTAGCTTATCTGAATTCATTGCTAAACACATTGAGCAGCCTGGTTCTCTCCATTGAAATCCAGAATCCTTAAATATCTGATCAAGACCTTCTTGTTTTGCTTTATTGGCTACTTTTTCTGAGCCAGGCACTACAAATGCTTTTACATTCTTAGATACTTTTTTGTCTTTTAATACTTTAGCTGCAATTCTCAAATCACTTATTCGCCCATTTGTGCAACTGCCTATGAAACAAACTTCTACAGGAATATCTTTTATTGATTGTCCTGGCTTGAAACTCATATATTCGTAAGCCTCTTCAGCAACTAATTTGTCATTTGGGGATAATTCATCTAAAAGAGGGATTTGTTGATTAATGCCTATACTTTGGCCTGGAGTAATTCCCCAGGTGACGGTTGGTTCTATTTTTGAAGCATCTATTTTAATTACATCATCATAAATTGAATCTTCATTGCTTTTTAATGATTTCCACCATGTGACCGCTTTTTCCCAATGCTCGTTATTTGGAGCGTACAATTTATTTTTAATGTAACTAAAGGTCTCCTCATCAGGGTTTATGTAGCCGCATCTTGCTCCTCCTTCAATAGACATATTGCATATAGTCATTCTTTCTTCCATTGATAATGCATTGATCGCAGGGCCTGCGAACTCATATGCAAACCCCACCCCAGCCTTTACACCGAGTTTATTAATAATATGAAGAACTAAATCCTTAGCATAAACCCCATTGGATAATTTATTCTCACACCAAATTTGCCTTACTTTTAATTTGTTCATGGCTAAGGTTTGGGTAGCAAGAACATCTCTTACTTGACTTGTACCTATCCCGAAAGCAATTGAACCAAAAGCTCCATGTGTTGAAGTATGTGAATCTCCGCAAGCTATTGTCATTCCTGGCTGAGTTAGGCCTAATTCCGGTGCTACTACATGAACTATTCCTTGATTACCACTACCAATATTAAAAAATCTTATTTTATGTTCTAAGCAATTCTTCTCAAGTGTTTCAATCATCTGTTCAGCGAGATTATCTTTGAAAGGCCTGCTCTGATTGTCTGTTGGCACAATATGATCAACGGTAGCAACAGTTCTATCAGGGAATTTAACTTTTAATTTTTTGTCTTTCAAAGCGCCAAATGCTTGAGGACTTGTAACTTCATGGATAAGATGTAGTCCAATAAAAATTTGATCAGATCCACCTGGAAGTCTTGAAACTTTGTGTAAATCCCAAACTTTATCAAATAAGGTATCTTGACTCAATTTGTAAAAATAGTTACTTACTATTTGATAATAGGATTAATCTGAGGCTGTTCAAACACACATTTACACTTAGTGTTTGAATTTCTATTCTATTTCGTGTTACGTTAAATAGTTTTTTTATATTAGTTATATGATTATTCGGTCCAGAAATTGATATATAGACAAGTCCAACCGGTTTATCTTGACTGCCTCCGTTAGGACCAGCTATTCCACTAATTGCTATTGCCCAATCTGCTCCTAATTTCTCTCTTACATTAATTGCCATGGACTCACAAACTTCTTCAGAAACTGCTCCATATTTTGTAAGCTTCTCTTCAGAAATATTTAATAATGAATTCTTTAGCTCATTACTGTAGGAAACTATACTACCTTTAAAAACTTTAGATGAGCCTGATATTGATGTTAGTGATGAAGATAGAAGGCCTCCGGTGCAGGATTCAGCAAAAACAATAGTTTGGTTCCTCTCGGTTAGTTCTTTTATTAAAACGCTAGGAAGCGTATCATTATCCTCTCCAAAAATAAATTTCGAAAAATTTTTTTTTAATTTTTCTTTTACAGGTTTAATTATATTTTTTGCTTCTAGATGATTCTTTGCTCGCGCTGTGATTCTTAGTTTAACCTCTCCTAAGTTTGCATATGGAGCAACAGTGGGGTTTTTAAGATTTAATAGATCATTAATTTTTTCTGCAACATTAGATTCCCCAATACCTGCAAATTTAAGAGTATTTGAATAAAAGGAATAATTATCTGAGAATTTGGTTTTAATGAAATCACACGCCGTTTCTTCCCACATAGTTTTCATTTCACTTGGTACTCCAGGGAAAGTAAGAATAGTAAATCCTTTTATTGGTTCCCATATCATTCCTGGGGCAGTGCCCCTAGGGTTATTAATTATTTGAGCATTTTTTGGGAAGAGACATTGTTTCCTTAAGCTAGATGAATCGTTCTGGAGTTTTGAGTTTGACAGTTTTTGTTTAATCTCATCCCATAAGTGCGGTCTTTCAAAAAGAGTGACATTAAAAGATTTTGCTATTGCTTCAGTAGTTAAGTCATCTGGGGTTGGTCCCAAACCACCAGTTGTAATTAGAAGATTGCTTCTTTTCGATATTTCTTGAATGACTTTTATAATTCGATCATAATTATCACCTACAGTTGATTGCCTAAAGTGATTTAAGCCTAATTGAGATAACTGTTCAGAAATCCATTGAGCATTGGTATTTATAATATTTCCTAAGAGTAGCTCTGTTCCAATAGAAAGAATTTCAACTCCCTTGGAATTAGGACTCATTTAATTGATGCTTCGAGTTTGCCTTCATAAAGAGGAAAACGATTACATAAGCTTAATACTCTTTTTTTACATTGACTTTCAATTTGTGAATCGTCTGGGTTTAGTAATCTATCAGCAATAATTTCGCCAACTTCAGCAAAAGCATTCTCATTAAAGCCTCTAGTAGTCAAAGCGGCAGTTCCCAACCTTAGTCCGCTGGTTACAAAAGGTGATTCAGGGTCAAATGGAACGGTATTTTTATTTGCAGTGATATTCACTTCACTTACAAGCAAGTCAGCAATTTTACCAGTCATATTGATACTTCTTAAATCGAGTAAAACAATATGGTTATCAGTTCCTCCACTCACGATATTGATACCTCTATTTATTAAAGTTGAAGCTAGAACTTTTGCATTTTTTATTACTTGTTGGGAATAATTAACGAAATCTGGCTGCAAGGCTTCTCCAAATGCAACTGCTTTAGCGGCAATTATATGTTCGAGGGGCCCACCCTGAGTTCCAGGGAAAACAGATTTATCAAATTTCTTTCCAAATTCTGCATCTTTACATAAGATAAGTCCCCCTCTAGGCCCTCTTAATGTTTTATGAGTAGTTGTAGTTACTACATCACAATAAGGGATTGGATTTGGGTGAAGTTTACTTGCTACAAGACCGGCAATATGTGCAATATCAGCCATTAAGAAAGCACCAACTTCATCTGCAATATTTCTAAATGATTCAAAATCGATTGTTCTTGGATAAGCAGAATATCCGCATATGATCAATTTTGGTTTTGTTTCAAGTGCTATGTCTCTTATTTCATCAAAATTCAATTCACTAGTTTCTTTATTTACACCATAGTGAACTGCATTGAACCATTTACCACTCATATTAACTGGCGACCCATGAGTTAGATGTCCACCATGAGATAGATCCATTCCCATGATTGTGTCGCCAGGTTTAAGTAGACTTAGGAAAACAGCAGCATTTGCCTGCGCTCCACTATGGGGTTGAACATTAGCCCAATTTGCATTAAATAATTTTTTTGCTCTCTGAATAGCTAATTCTTCAATTTCATCAACAAATTCACATCCCCCGTAGTATCTTTTTTGAGGTAATCCCTCGGCGTATTTATTTGTAAGAACGGAACCTTGAGCCTGCATAACGGCAATTGATGCGAAATTTTCGCTTGCGATTAACTCAAGATGAGTTTCCTGCCTATTTTTTTCAGAGTTGATAAAATTTGATATTACTGGATCACTTTCTTTAAGATTTTGAAGGATATTCATTAAATTTAATAAGTAATACCCATAATATAGACGATATTTTTTAGAAAAATATAAAAAGAATATTTCAGAATAGTAAACGCGCCTGGAGAGATTCGAACTCCCGACACCCTGATCCGTAGTCAGGTGCTCTAATCCACTGAGCTACAGGCGCATAATTATGTAATATCTCTGTTTCAGGGTCTCTTAGTCAACTAGATTTCGGGTAAAATATCTATTATTAACAATCTAATTATTGATATGCCTATAAAGTGGTACGGAAATGGTGATTTAGAAGATCCTATCTATAAACATTTTTCTCGAATAGTAAATTTTGTTATTCACTGCATGATATTTACTGCGATTGTAAGTGGCACGTGGCTTTTAAAAGAGATTAAATATGAAATCGGCTTTTTTAATAATTTTGCAATTGTCTGGTCAGTTCTTTTGGCCTCCCATTTACTTTTCGTAATTATAAAAAAACCTAAAGATACTTCAAAACAATCAACTTAAATCAATTTATATTTATGGCCTCTCAGATACTTATAAGTGATCTAGAAAATGTTATTTCCGAAAAGTTTTTTATTAAAATAGAAAAGTGGAATTTGTATCTTGGAGACGCTGGTCTAGCTAGGCATCTCGCTATTGAATGTATTAGCAATAAAGATAAAGGCCCATTGGAGGCTGCAAAATTAAGTTTGAAAGCAGTAAATGTAAAGGTAGGGGATGGTGTTAATAGTATTCCACTAATTAATTTAATCACTAACTCACAAATTCTAGAATTAGAAGAGATTTTGGAAAGTTTTTTTGAAAACTAAATCTTTTTTTTATAAATTTTATATTTATTTACTTTCAAGTACTTTGTAAGTAAAAAATAAATTACAAAATAAGATAGAGATCCAAATATTAATAATAAAAAATCTCCCAGATTTGAATTAGAGTTATTTGTAGTTTTGAGAATAGCAAAACAAAGTGTGCTATCGATAAACGCTGCTAGTAACATAAGGCTGATTTTCCTCAATAAATCCAAGTTAGGCAAATGGATATCTTCATTTCGCAGATTAAAAGAAAGCAAAATACAAACTATAAAGTTGACTATTACTGAAGATAAAATTATTCCTACAACTCCGAAATTATATGGAGAAAGATTCCCAAAATTCTTAATTGGGGCTCCAATTAAAAACCAATCAAAAAAAATGTTAAATATTATCCCTGCAAATGAAGATTTAAAAGGGAAGTTTGTTTTCTCTATTGAATAGTAAGTTCTTACCAATAAATCTCTATAAAGATAAAAAGGTATGCCAACTGCATAAGTAATTAATATATTCTTCACTTTTAAAGCCGCTAAATAATCAAAAGCCCCTCTTTGAAAAACTAATTGTACGATTTGATTATTGAATGTTATGAAAAATCCAGTTAAAAAAATAGCTGTCAAGAAACAGTACTCTATTCCAGATATCAAGTTTTTTTGGAGACCTCTATCGTCTTTATCACTTCTCAATTTGGAGAATTTTGGAAGTAATGGCAAAATCAATGAGTTAGATAATATACCTAAGGGGGCTTGTATAAGAAAGTTTCCGTAAGCTAGTCCAGATGCTGCTCCTTGAAAACTTGAAGCAAAAAACATATCGATGAAAACATTAATTTGGCTTAGACCGGATGATATAGATGCTGGAATAATTAGTTTGAAAATCCTCCTTTCTTCATCTTTAAATAAATTAAAGTTTGACTCTAATCTAAAGAGACCAATTCTATTTATTTCCGAAATTTGAACAACAAACTGAATTAAAGTTCCTGTCAAAGTTGCAAAAGCTAGTAATCCCGTATAAGTAAAGAAATGAGAAGATGTATTTTCTTGGTTGAAAATCCAACTAAATAAAATAAAAAAAATAGTAGTTACGCTTGTTATTGCTGGACTTATACTTGATAAAAAGAATTTTCTTTTGGAATTTAAGGCGCCAAAGCTTAAACCTATGAAACCGGATAAAGGGATACAAGGCGTAAGTATTTGTAATTGGTAAGTAGCAATAGATTGAGCTTCCGAACTTAAATTGGGGGCTAATAATTCAATTAATAGACTGGAATTAGAGTAAATTAATATGGCTAAAATGAATAATAATATTGAAAGTTTTATGCTTACTTGAGTTAAAACTATTCCTCCTTTTTTTTTGTTAAGCGGAGTTAAAACTGCAACTACTGCGTTATGTAAGGGACCATTAATTCCTCCAATGATTATCAGCAAAAAACCAGGAATTATATAGGCATAATTAAATGCGTCGTATGTTACTCCAACCCCAAAAGCAGCAGCTATGAATATTTGTCTTATACATCCAGCTAATTTACTTAGACTAGTACCAAATGAAATTGAAAAAACATTATTTTTTAAAAATGAATTCATTTGGATTTGTCTAAATTTTTAAAGAAGTTTAAGTTTCAATTATATTTGATTTTTAACAAACGACATTTTTATGAATGAACGGATAATTGAGTTTGATCCATTAATTGAAGGGGTTTTAATCAAGAGGTATAAAAGGTTTCTTGCAGATATTAAATTAGAGAGTGGAGAGGTTGTAACTGCACATTGTGCTAACACAGGTCCAATGAAAGGACTTTTGAGTGAGGGGGCAAAAGTAAGGATTAGTGTTTCCCCTTCTCCAAAAAGAAAATTACCTTTTACATGGGAACAGATATGTGTTTTTGACGCAAAAAACCAGGAGGTTTGGGTAGGTATTAATACGTTATTTGCAAATAAGTTAATTAAAAAGGTTATTGAGAAAAATCTACTAAACGAAATAATAGGCGAAATAGAGACAATTAAATCTGAAGTTCCCTATGGAAAAGATAAAAAAAGCAGAATTGACTTTTTTTTAACTCCAAAATCTTCAAATCCTGATAAACGTAACATTTACATAGAGGTTAAAAATACGACTTGGATTAAAGAAAATGTAGCTCTATTCCCAGATACAGTAACGAAAAGAGGTCAAAAACACCTCATGGAATTAAAGAAATTAATTCCTGAAAGTAAAAGTGTTTTAGTACTTTGTATTACGAGAAAAGACGCTTGTTTTTTTGCCCCTGGAGATGATGCAGATCCCCTGTACGGCAGTCTTTTTAGAGAATCTTTAAGTGCAGGAATGATAACTATTCCATGTTCATTTGAATTTCATGCAGACCACGTATCATGGAAAGGAATTAAACCTTTGAAATAAATAAGATCTTGATATTTTGAAACTCTTTGAAAAAAAATTTTTAAATTTAACAGATATAGTTTTGGGATGCAACTATAAAATTGGTAACAACGACTACTAGACACTAATAAGTTTTTTGAGCAAAATTAAATATGAAAGGAAACAGCACAAACTGTTTTTTTGCAGATCTAATTTTTTTTTATGACCACTGCTTTGCAAACGCCTCAAAGGCGCTCTAGGTCCAGATTACAAGATGCAAGTCTTGTTAATGGACCTATGCTCCTTTTGAGGAGTATTCGAGGATTTAGTTCAAACCGCTCTATGTTGTGGCTTGCGACTGTTCCTTTAGCTTTGTTTGGTTTAGGTATTTTTAATCTTTCAGCTCACGCAGCTGATTTACCTGAGTTGAATGCAGCTTTTCTTGCTAACAATTTATGGCTTTTGATCGCTACTATTTTAGTGATCTTTATGAACGCTGGTTTCGCTATGGTTGAGGCAGGTATGTGTCGTTCTAAGAACGCAGTAAACATCCTTGCTAAAAACCTATTCGTATTTGCTCTAGCTGTAACCTCTTATTGGTTTATCGGCTATTCATTAATGTACGGAGGTAGTGTTGCTGACGGATGGCTTTATTTTGGCGGCTTATTTTTTGATCCAACTGTTACTGCGGATATGGTAACTGATGCTGGATTAGTCCCAACTGTTGATTTCTTGTTCCAGTCTGCATTTGCAGGAACTGCGGCAACTATCGTATCCGGTCTTGTTGCTGAAAGAGTTAAATTTGGAGAATTTGTTGTTTTTGCTGTTGTATTAACTGCATTTATATATCCAATTGCTGGTAGCTGGAAATGGAATGGTGGTTGGCTTGATTCTTTAGGTTTTGTAGACTTTGCTGGTTCTTCAATTGTTCACTCAGTTGGAGCATGGGCGGGTCTTGTAGGAGCTATGCTTCTTGGGCCAAGAATTGGCAAATACTCTGATGGGAAACCACAGGCTATGCCAGGGCACAACATGGCTATAGCTACTTTAGGTGCATTAGTTCTATGGATAGGTTGGTATGGTTTTAATCCCGGTTCTCAACTTGCTATGGATCAATGGGTTCCATATGTTGCTGTAACAACTACTTTGGCAGCAGCAGCTGGAGCTATTGGTGCAACTATTGTTTCAACATTAACTTCTGGTAAGCCTGATCTTACAATGATAATTAACGGAATCCTTGCTGGTTTGGTTAGTATCACTGCTGGTTGCGGTGATATGACTCTTGCTGGAGCCTGGTTCGCAGGACTAGTGGGAGGAATAATCGTTGTATTTTCTGTTGCAGCACTTGATGCCGCTGAAATCGATGATCCTGTTGGTGCATTCTCTGTTCACGGAGTTTGTGGTGTATGGGGTACTGTAGTCATCGGTCTTTGGGGTACAGCTGTACAAGGTGATGGAGCTGGTATGGGATTGTTCAATGGTGGAGGTATTACACTTCTTCTAGTTCAAGCTCTTGGTGCCGCAGCTTATGCTATTTGGACACTAGTTACTTGCTGGATTGCCTGGTCTGTAATTGGAGGATTATTCGGTGGAATCCGAGTATCCGAAGAGGAAGAAACTCAAGGCTTAGATATAGGAGAGCATGGAATGGAAGCATATCCAGACTTTGCATCTGCTAAATAATCAAACTTAAAATTGATTTAAGAAACCTGACTTATGTCAGGTTTCTTTTTTTTTACGAAAAATTATTTAAAACGTTGTAATATAGAAAGATGGATACTCAAGCTTTTAGAAGATCCCTTCATCATTCTGATAGATACAATAGAAGGGGTTTCGACTCTCCAACAAAAAGAGCTCAAGCGTTAGAAGAAGCTTACCAAAGTGATTTGATAAGTTCTATTAGAGATAATGGTTTTACTTACACTAAAGGCAGACTAAATATTAAGTTAGCCCAAGCCTTCGGTTTCTGTTGGGGAGTTGAAAGAGCTGTTGCAATGGCTTATGAAACTAGAAGACATTACCCAAATGAGAATATTTGGATTACAAACGAAATAATTCATAATCCCTCGGTTAATGATCATCTAAGAAAAATGAATGTAAAATTCATCTCAGCTAAAAATGGAATTAAAGATTTTTCTTTAGTTGCTAATGGGGATGTTGTTATACTTCCTGCTTTCGGAGCTACAGTTCAAGAAATGAAACTCTTGCATGAGAAAGGTTGTCATATCATTGATACAACTTGTCCATGGGTTTCTAAGGTTTGGCATACAGTTGAAAAACATAAAAAACACGTTTTCACATCAATTATTCACGGAAAATTTAAGCATGAAGAGACTCTCGCTACAAGTTCATTCGCAGGTAAATATTTGGTTGTACTTGATCTAGAAGAAGCTAACTACGTTTCTGAATATATTCTGGGGAGAGGTAATAGAAATGAGTTTATGAACAAATTTGCTAAAGCTTGTTCTAATGGATTTGACCCCGATAAAGATTTAGATAGAGTGGGAGTTGCAAATCAGACAACTATGCTTAAAAGTGAGACTGAGGAAATTGGAAAGGTTTTTGAGAAGACGATGTTAAAGAAATTTGGACCAGAAAACTTAAATAGTCATTTTTTAGCTTTTAACACTATTTGTGATGCAACTGAAGAAAGACAAGAGGCAATGTTTTCTTTGGTTGATGAAGATCTAGATATTTTGGTAGTTATTGGAGGCTTCAATTCTTCCAATACTACTCACTTACAAGAAATAGCAATTACTAAAAATATTTCTTCTTTTCACATTGATACGCCAGAGAGGATATTGGTTAAAGAAAACTCAATACTTCATAAACCACTAGGATCAGATTTAGAACTTAAAAATAATTTTCTACCTAGTGGAAACATTAATGTTGGAATTACCTCAGGTGCATCAACTCCTGATAAGGTCGTTGCAGATGTTATTGAAAAGTTAATTGATATTGCTACTTGAATTTATTACTTCATCTTTAACTTTGCTTAGTTTTTTTAATTTATTAGTCAGATAATTCCAAAAGATCTACTTTATTAACTAGAATAATAAAAAAATTATGAAGTATGGAAGACAAAGCACAAACTAATCAGGTTCAAACTGCAAGTATGAATAGAACTAAAGCGCCCCAAAAAGTTGAAGTTGTAGTTGCTAATTCATCTTCAGGGTCAGAAGTAAATATCCTTGGAGAACTATCTATTTTTGTTTTAAGGATAGGTTTTTGCGCTTTGATGATTCATCATGGCCTTGAGAAACTTCAGGACCCCCAGGGTTTTGCTGAGTTTGTAGTTGGTAAGTACTTCCCATTTTTACCAGGTGATCCTGTTATTTGGACTTTTGGAGCAGCAATTACTCAATTAGTTTGCCCAGTAGGATTGGCTTTAGGAATTTTTGCAAGGCTTTCTTCTCTTGGTCTACTTTCCACAATGGCATTTGCTGTTTATTTTCATATGCTTGATACTGGACTTGAAGGTTTTCCTCTGGCTGTTGTTGAGGGGCATAATTATGCTTTCGAATTATCTTTTATATATGGAGCTATTTCTCTCTACTTTTTATGTGCAGGTCCAGGCAGGTTATCTTTATTCAGAAAAACTAACAAGATTACATATTATCCAAAATCAACATAATTTAATGTAAAAAATGCCTTTTTTGCGTAAGTACCATAGAGATTCCTTTCGAATTACACATATCAATACTTTCTTGGTCTCTTAGACTTCCTCCAGGTTGAATAATAGCTTTTATTCCATATTCATTTGCTAATTCCACAGTATCTGCAAATGGCAAAAACCCATCGCTGGCTAAAACAGCACCGGAACAAAACTTTCCAGCTGCTTTTAATGCAATTTTTGCTGCTCCAACTCTATTCATTTGTCCAGCTCCAATACCAATAGTTTTTTGCTCTTTTGCAATAACAATGGCATTAGATTTCACGTGTTTACAAATTTTCCATGCAAAATTTAGATCTAAGTTAATTTGATTACTAGGATTCTTATTAGTTACTGAAATCCAATTTTCGGTTTTTTCTTCACTATCATCAGTATCTTGAACTAATAATCCGCCCATTATTGATTTAGTAGAAGTTTGATTCTTTTTTGGAAGTTGATCTTTTGAAAACTTTAAAATTCTTAAATTCTTTTTAACTTTTAAAATTTCTAAAGCTTCCTCATCAAAAGATGGAGCTACGACACACTCTAAGAAAATATCTTTGAGGTGAATTGCAGTCTCACTATCAACATGTGAATTAAAAGCAACTATTCCTCCAAATGCACTAACTGTGTCGCATTCTAAAGCATTCAAAAATGCTTGAGAAGCTGAATTACTAATTGAGGCACCACAAGGATTATTGTGTTTTAAAATAACTGATGCAAACGCGTCGGTTGGAAGTTCACTTTTTTCTGTGTAGCCAAATTCTAAAACTGTTGAAAGTGCCGACTCTAGATCTAAAAGATTGTTGTAACTTAAGTCTTTTCCTTGTAGTTGTTCTGCTGAGTTCCATCCAATGTTACTTAAACCATACCAGAAAGCTTTTTGATGTGGATTCTCCCCATATCTTAAGGTTTTGATTAGTGGATAAGATTCAATATATTTGGAAGATTGTAAATCTCTTTCTTTTGTTATCCAATTAGATATTGCAGTGTCATAGTCTGCTGTATGTTGAAATGCTTCAAGGGCTAATTTTGCTTTATATTTGTCTTTTAATTCACCTTTTTTACTTTCTTCGAGAAAATTTTGATATTGACTAGGATCTACTAAAACGGAAACATCTTTATGATTTTTAGCTGCAGAACGAATCATAGATGGCCCTCCGATATCGATATTTTCAATAGCATCTTCCCATTTAGCTCCCTGATCTACAGTTTTTTTAAAAGGATATAAATTTACAACTACTAAGTCAATTAATTCAAGATTATTAGCATCTATATCTTTTTTATGTTCCTCATCAGTTCTTTTAGCTAATATTCCACCGTGTATTTTTGGATGTAAAGTTTTAACTCTTCCTCCCAAAATTTCTGGAGAATTAGTAAAATCAGCGACTCTAATAACTGGAATTTTAGCCTCTATAAGATGTTTGGCAGTTCCTCCACTTGATAGAATTTTATAATTAAATTGCTCTACCAATTCCTTACAAAATGGAATTATATTTTTTTTATCAGAAACACTTACTAAAGCTAGTGGAGACATTATGGGAAAGTTTACTTACTTAAGAATATAAACATGAAATACGCTATCAATCATGAATTTGTCTCGATTAGCTCTCAAACCGCAACTCATAGAATTATTTTGATGCATGGTTGGGGAGCTGATTCAGATGACCTTTTAACATTTGGAAAGGAGATGACTGAAAAAATAAATCTTGATTTTGAGGTTATTTCTTTGAGGGCTCCTGAATTACACCCAAGCGGTCAGGGAAGACAGTGGTATGGATTATACCCACATGATTGGAATGGAGCTGAGGTTGAAGTAAATAAACTTTTAGTTACATTTAAAAAATTTGATACTGATCAGATTCCACTAAGAAAAACAATTTTGTTGGGGTTCTCTCAGGGGGCGGCAATGGCAATTGATGCGGGATTTAAGTTAAATTTTGGATTAATTGTTGCTTGTAGTGGTTATCCTCACCCCAACTGGGCCCCAGGAGAAAAGTTCTCTCCATTGATTATTAGTCATGGTTTATTTGATGACGTTGTGCCTATAGATGCTTCTAGGACTATTTATGAAAAGGTAAAGAGTAAGTCTTATAAATTTTGTAAATTGTTAGAATTCGATGGTTTTCATCAAATTGATTCAAATTTAATTAATTTTATTAGTTCAAATATAAGTAATTTTTTTTAAACAAAAGCATATTCATATTCTTCAATCTCTTCCCAATCATCTGCAGTAAGTTCTAGACCTTCAAATATTTTTTCTTCACCAATTCCTTCAACTACAACTTTTAGTGATGGAAATAGAAAATGATTTTCTTCAGCATATTGGGCGCTAAATAAGCCTTTTTCACCCCAAAAAAATCTATCTATGGTGTGTTCATTTCTTCTGACATTGAAAACTGAAGGCGCAGAGAGACCATTTTCAGCTATGAATCTTCTTGCTGCTGTAACTGGTTTATGTTTGCCAGTTTCGATATGATAAATAGGTACATGTGCCATTACTCTTTGGCCAGCCAATCTCCTTCTGCTAATTCTTTTTCTTTTTTTTGACATTGATTGGTACTCCTGAAATTATTATTGAGATTAGTCTTATATAAGTTTACTAATCTTATATATGTGATTTTAAATTCACTTCAAATTACATAGAGGACCCATCAACCCCTGATGTAGCTTAAAATATGATTAAATATTCATATTTAAGGCTGGCTAAAGTCAGACCTCTTTATATATCTTAATACTTTTTTCATATTTTACAAGCCCTTTTTCAAGTTTTTTTTAAAAAAATTTCTATAAATTTCATTAATTATGAATCTTTCAAAAAAATTTGAAGAACTTATTATAAAACAGCTAGAGAGTTTTGGTTGCTCAATGGGCGTGACTAATTTAGTTATGTATCTTGCTTCAGCTAAACAAGGAACTAAAGCATCTTTTGAAATGATTGGTCAATGGCCACAAATTGATAGGTTACTTACATCAATAGAAGATGATCCTTCACTAAAAGTTTCATCGCCTAATAGAAGATGGTACCCGCTTCAAGAAAACGATATTTTACTTGGTGTCCTTAGGGTAGAAACTGATTTGAAAGGGGGGAATTGGCCAGTATCTCTTGATTCTAGATTAAAAGCGCTTTCAATATCTTTAGCTAAATGCGTCTCTATCGAATTAGAACGTCAAAATAAAAATGAAGAAATCAATTATTTAAAAAATCAGGTCAATGTCATAATCCATCAATTAAGGAATCCATTGGCTGCTATAAGGACATATGCAAAATTACTAATCAAAAGACTTGGTTCAGATGAAAACTCTATTGAAATAGTCGAACGCATGATAATAGAGCAAAAACAAATTAATCAATATATGGATTCTTTTGTACAATTAAATTCACCTATTCAACTTCCCTTAGAAATTGGAGAGGAAAGATTATTGTTGCCACCAAATTTAGATAATAAAAAAGTAATAACTATTCAGAATTTATTGAAGCCGATATTAGAAAGGTGCAAAGCTAATGCGGACTTAGAGAATAGAGATTGGACTGAACCTTCTTTTTGGCCAGATTGGACTTTATCTCCATTAAAGGCAAAATATGCTTTAATTGCCGAAATTGTGGCCAACTTATTAGAAAATGCATTTAAATATGCCCAAAAAGAAGCTGAAATTGGACTCCTAATTACGAGTAATGGAATTTGTATATTTGATGATGGTAAAAAAATAACCAAAAATGAAAACGAGAAGATTTTTGAAAAAGGTTTTAGAGGATCTGCCGCTAAGAAGAAGGACGGCACTGGTGTGGGACTTTATCTGGCAAGGAAATTAGCAAAACAAATTGGAGGAGAATTGAGATTGGTTGGAAATAAATCGATTAATAATGCTGAGAAATTAAAAAATCTTAAAAAGAAAAATATTTTCTATTTAGAACTTCCTATAAAAGAATTGCATGCATAAAAAACATTGCAGTTTCAACTAGTACTATACTAGCGCCGCAGGCATCTCCGTTGAAGCCTCCAATGACATTCCCAAGTATTTTTGGGATAAAATAGCTTAGAAAAATACCAAATAAAATAAGAGTTAAGAATTTAATTAGTATTGCTTGGGATGTAATTGAAACTAATTGGTATGCAATGAAAATTAAAAGAAAAATAATGGAGATCAAAGATTCTTTTTTAAATCCATTCCAAAACTTTTTGTGACTAACAGATTTTTTCTTATAACTCAAATATTTAAACTTTTCTATAAAAAATAAATTTGAAAATCTTCCCCAGAATAAGCAAATAGGTAAAACAAAAATTATTAGGTTTTGAATCTTCAGTATGCAAGCAATTTGAATTAATGTTATAAAAACTAAAGCTTGAACGCCAAAGGAACCAACTTTACTGTCTTTCATAGCTTTTAAACGTCTCTTTTTGCCCGCAAAAATACCATCGAAAGTATCCATCAAACCATCAAGGTGTAGACCACCAGTAATTAAATATCCTGAAGCCAAACAAATTAATGTAGATGCATAAATTGACCAAGAGTTCGTTTTTAAGTAAAGAAAAATATAACTCTGTATTGTTCCAATAAAAAATCCTAAAGGCGGCGCAAATTGTGCAATATTTTTAAATTCGGGATTAATTAAAGGAATCTTTGGAAATGTCGTATAGAAAATCCAAGATCCTGCAAAATTTTTTATTAAATATTTTTTGATGAGATAAAAAAGGATCTAGTATTAAATAATAGGCTAGATTAATTAAAAAGGATCAAAAAATTTTATAAATTATCGTGTTTGAATTTGAAATTACATCAAATTGCGGGAATACAGGTGCAAGAACTGGCATATTTCATACACCAAATGGTCAGGTAAACACACCAAAATTTATGCCTGTGGGTACTTTGGCAACGGTTAAAGGAATTTCATCTCAGCAGTTAACCTCTACTGGGTCAGAAATGATTCTCTCAAATACCTTTCATCTTCATTTACAACCTGGAGAAAAACTTGTTAAGGAATCTGGTGGAATACATAAGTTCATGAATTGGCCTAAGCCTGTTCTTACTGACTCAGGAGGATATCAAGTTTTTAGTTTGGCCAAATTAAATAATATTTCTAATAAAGGTGTGGAATTTAAAAATCCAAGAGATGGGAGTCATGTATTTTTATCACCTGAAAAAGTAATACAGATTCAAATGGATCTTGGATCTGATGTTGCGATGGCTTTTGATCATTGTCCTCCTCATACAGCTAACGAAAATGATATTGAGGAATCTTTACAGAGAACTCATTCATGGTTGCAAAAATGTGTTGAGACTCATCAGAAATCTAATCAAGCATTATTCGGCATAGTTCAAGGTGGAAAGTATCCAAGATTGAGAGAATATAGCGCAAAATATACAAGTTCTTTTGATCTGCCTGGGATAGCAGTTGGAGGTGTAAGTGTTGGTGAGGCGGTTGAAGAAATCCATAGTGTAATTAATTTCGTCCCGAAATTCTTACCAATTAATAAACCAAGATATTTAATGGGAATTGGCTCTTTAAGAGAAATTTCTCTAGCTGTTTCTAATGGATTTGATATATTTGACTGTGTTTTGCCTACAAGACTAGGAAGACATGGGACTGCATTTTTTAATGATGAAAGATTGAATTTGCGAAATGCTCGATTTAAAAATGATTTTTCTCCGATTGACAAAACTTGTAAATGCGAGACGTGTAAATCCTATTCTCGAGCATATTTGCATCATCTAATTAGAAATGACGAAATATTAGGTCTAACCCTCATAAGTTTGCATAATATTGCACACTTAATAAGATTTACCAATGCAATTTCTACTGCAATTAGAGATGATTGTTTTACAAATGATTTCGCTCCTTGGAAAACATCCTCTATTGCTCACCATACGTGGTAACGTCTTATCATAATTAATTAAATTATCAAAAAAACGGTGCTTATTCTATTTAATACATTCGCTGAATTGCCCGAGGCTTACAAGGCCTTTGCTCCAACTGTTGATGTTCTTCCACTTATTCCTTTATTTTTCTTTTTATTGGTTTTTGTTTGGCAAGCTGCAGTTGGATTTAAATAAAATTATTTTAGTTTAGATTGTTAGATTAGACTGGATCTTCAAGTAAAATCGCATCTCCGGAATTTTCTACTGCACTCTCTATAAAATCAGCAATTTTTAATGCTCTTGAGGCTTGCTCACCATCTACCTCAGGTACTTCTTTGCCTTGAACGCACTTAAGAAAATGCTCCAATTCTGCATAAAGAGGTTCAATGGAGGTTGTGCTAACTTCTTCAACATATCCGTCATTTCTATAAACTAATTCTCCATGTTCTGCAGTATATGATTCATGAGACTTTCTATGGATTTGAAGAGAGTGATTTAAAAAATCAGTTTCTACTAGTCCATTTTGGCAGTGAGCACTTAAACTCCTAATTTTTTTGTGACTCATTTTACTGGCAGTCAAGCTTGCAATAACATTATTTTTAAAAACAAAAGTAGCATTTACATAATCTATTAATCCTTCACTATTTCTGCCTCCAACTGCCGCTAATTTTTGTATTTTAGAGTTGACGAGTTCTAAAATTAGATCAATGTCATGGATCATTAAGTCCATTACTACAGATACATCATTTGCTCTATCTGCATGAGGACTATGTCTTCTTGCTTCCAAAACAACAATTTCTTCATTATGAACTATTTTATTTAATTCTCTAAAAGCAGGATTAAATCTTTCAATATGCCCAACTTGTAATAGACACTTACTTGCATTAGCTGCCTCTATTAAAGATTTTGCTTCTAACTCATTAGCCGCAATTGGTTTTTCAATGAGAACGTTAGTACCTCCCTTAAGACAATCTAGTCCTACTTTTTGATGAAGTAGCGTTGGGACAGCGATACAGATAGCATCTACTTTTGGAATTAAGTCTTTATAGTCTTTGAACCATTCACATTGGAATTGCTCAATTGCTAATTTGCCTCTCTCTTCATTTGGATCTGCAACTCCAATGAGATTTGCATCTTTGAGCAAACTTAGTACTCGAGCATGATGCCAACCCATATTCCCTATGCCTATGACTCCAACCTTTACTGGTGATGAGGTTGGCTGCATAATTTCAAATCCATATATTAATTATTATTATCCTCTATAGGAAGCCAAATTTAGCTTTTGGGAAGAATAATTTTAACACGATCAATTTTTGGACCTGACATAGAAATAACTTCAAATTTAATGTTACTAAAATCTAAAACATCGCCAATCTTTGGAATCATTTGAAATTTTTCTAGCAGAAATCCAGCAAGGGTATGATAGTCTGGTCCTTCTGGAATAGAACATCCTAACTTTTTATTGATATCTATAATTTCTGATTTTCCCGCTATTGACCATTTTTTAGAGAAATTATCCAACATTCTCATATCTGAATAAATTCTATTATTGAGCATTTCCTCCCCAACTATTTCGCCATTGAGATCAGCTGCAGTTATGAGTCCCTCTGTCCCACCGTGTTCATCAACTACTAGTAAGAACGGATTGTAGTCTCTTACTATTGGAAATATTTCTGCTAGTGAACATGTTTCTATTATTTTTGTTACGGGTAAAAGGAATTGCTCTAATAATGTATCGGCTTCCATTTCACCTTTTGATATTGGCTTAGCTAGATAACGCAAATCTAATACACCCAATACATCATCTAAAGACTCCCCAATCACAAAAAAGCGAGCATGTCGAGTTTTATCGACTTGTTTCATAAGTTCTGAAAAGGTTATATTTTTTGGCAAAGTTACCATTTCAGATCTTGGAATCATTACTTCTTTAACCTGAGTATCTTTTAAAGCAAAAACTCCTTCAAGAATATTCTTCTCATCTGGTTTTAAACCTGTTACATTATCTGTTTCTATGAGAGTTTCTAATTCTCCTGCAGATAATCCCGAGTTTAAAGAATCCCATTTGTTATTTAAGTTGAACAAGCCTAAACAGGCGCTAGCAAAGAATTCTATTGTTTTCACAATAGGATTCATGGTTTTTCTTACGGCATCGAATATTGTGGTTAACTTTAATGCAGCAGATTCTGGATTGTTAATTACTAAAGCTTTTGGAATTAGACCAGAAACAAGAGTAACAACTAAAACAACAAATAAAAATAATAGAAGATCATAAAATCTATTTGATAAAATATTTCTTTTCCAATAATCATTTGCCAGATTATTGCTAAGCCATCCAATTGCAATTAATGAAATTGTCACTCCAAATTGAGAAGCAATTAATGAAGATCTGAAGCGTTTTTGAATTTTTAAAATTGCAAATGCTCCCTTCTTTTTTTCTTCTATTAACCTTAAAACTTTACTTGGCCTTATTAATAAAAAAGAGAGTTCACTCGCTGCGAAAAAGGCTGGTAAAAATAAAAGAAATAAAAGTAGAGTTATTTTCATTCAATGACAAATGAATAATGGGGGTGGCGAGGATCGAACTCGCCTTAGCCAAATTATGAGTTTGGTGCATTCACCAGATTGCTACACCCCCAAGGGAATTTATGTAATTTTAATTACATTGAATTTCAATATACAATATAAAAATAATATTTCATAAAACACCTCATTAGGAAGTTTTTGTGAGATTTCTTTTTTTCTTCTAATCTTTAAATATAAATTAAACTTTTACTAATGGGAAAATTTTCGGATAAGTATGATTTAAATAAAGCAAAATTGTTAAAACAGTTAATTGAAAAATCCTACAAGAAAGGAAACTTCACTTTATCTTCAGGAAAAAAAAGCAGTCATTACTTGAACTGTAAACCAGTGTCATTAAATGGCAAAGGTTTAAACTTAATAAGTGAATTATTTTTAGATTTAAAGGACTCAAGGTCAAAAGCTGTAGCAGGATTGACATTAGGTGCAGACCCTATAGTAAGTGGATTAATTGTTAAAGCAGCTTTGAATGGACTAGACCTTGATGGTTTAATAATTAGGAAAGAAATCAAAAAA
>CABYNZ010000007.1 GCA_902520485.1 uncultured Prochlorococcus sp.
ATATAAAAATAAAAAAAATACACTTTCATTCAAAAATACATATGGTGCCGCCAAGATAAGTTTGGAAGGGGTCGAGAAAATAAATAAAAAAATTAACGATAAAGTAAAAGTTGAACTTTTAAATTACCAAAAAAACATACTAGATTCCCAATTAAAAACAGGAGATTATAAAGTTACTCTTTTTGGAGCAGGTTCCTCAGGAAAAACATCTATAGCGAGATCTTTATTAAAGAATATTGTCGGACAAACTTCCGCAAAAATAGGTACAACTAAGCAAATTAATAGTTATAAAATTCGTATCCCAATTTTAAAAAGGAACATTAATATAATTGATACTCCAGGTTTATTCGAACCATCTAAATTAGGAGAAGAAAGAGAAAAAGCAACAATTATACAAGCATCAAATTCCGACTTAGTTCTCTTTGTGTTAGATCAGGACATTAATAAATACGAAAACTATTTAATTAAAGAATTATTAAAATTAAGAAAAAAAATAATAATAATTCTAAATAAATGTGATTTGAGGTCAAAAGATGAAAATAACCTCATCATAGAAAATATAATTTCTATAACTTCCGCTAGAAAAAATAAAATTTCAGTTGTTCAAACAATTGCTGTACCTCAACAATCTCCTTATATAAAATCAGATACTTTAAATTTAGTCCCAGAGGTAGGAAGTTTATTTAGAGAAATAATTGAAACGCTCGATAATAATGGTGAAGAATTATTAGCAGATAATATTCTTTTTCGCTCAAATAAATTAGGTATTAAAAGTAAAAATTTTGTGCAAGAACAAAGATATCTAATGTCAAATAAAGTTATTAATAAATATATGTGGATAACAGGAGGAGTAATACTAGTTAATCCACTACCAGCTGTTGATTTCCTAACTACTACCTCCGTAAACCTACAAATGATAATGGAATTATCAAAAATATATGAAATAAAGCTTACAAAAAAAGATGCTAAAGATTTGGCGACATCACTACTAAGCACATTGGCTAAACAAGGAATATTAAAAGGGGGTCTTGCCATTATTTCTCCTGCTTTAGCTACAAGCTTTACTAGAATAATATTAACTAAATCTATACAATCAGTTACCGCAGGCTGGTTAATAAGAATAGTAGGACTAAGTTTGATTGAATATTTTAAAAATGGGCAAGATTGGGGAGATGGAGGAATTCAAGAAGTAGTAGATAAGATTTATAGAATTAGTAGGAGAGAGGATATTTTAAACAACTTCGTAAAAGAAGCTATTTCAAAAATTGAAATGAAAAAGTATTTTAAATCAAATAAAAGTTTACCTCCATCTACTATGTAATATTGGATAATTGATCATTTAGATAAGTTCTGAAATCAAAGATAGTTATTAAGAGTAAGTAAGCAATACAAATAGCTATAGATATAAACCCTGTTACTATTGCAATAATTTTTGGTCTACCCATATTCATTAGTTAAGAATCTAAAAATCTTAAAAGTTCTTCAATATGAGATTCTTTTGTATTGTAATTTCCCATGACAACCCGTAAAAAATATTTACCTTTAAATTTTGGTCTAGAAAGCATAAAATTATTGTTAATTAGTTCATTAACTTTAATTTGAGTCCATACATCAGAGTCTTTTGGCTCAAGTTTCTTTGGTAAGAATGAAATAATATGAAGAGGACCTGAATATATATCAAATTTATTTTTACTAATATTTTTTATAAAAAAATCTTTTCTTTTAATTGATGATTTTAATATTTTTTCTATTCCATTCAGTCCTAAAAAACGTAACCCAAGCCATAGTTTGATAACCTCTGCAGGTCTAGAACCCTGTATGCCTATTTCTCCTCTATTTATAATACCCTCATTAGATGATAGGTAAGGAAGTCCAGTAGAAAATGTATTTTCTAAAGTACTCATATCTGAAACCAATAACAAAGATGATGTTTTTGTAATGCCAATTATTTTTTGAGGATTTATTGTTATGGAATTAGCCTGATTAATATTATTTAGACCTTCTATTGGAATAGATGTTATTGCAAAAATTCCTCCAATGGAGCCATCGATATGAAGCCATATATTTCTTTCCTTGCATATTTCACTTATGTCTTTAATAGGATCAATTGCTCCTCTTACAGTTGTGCCTAGAGTGGCAACAATAGCAAATATTTTTTTATTATCAACAAAACATCTATCTATAGTTTTTCTAAGATTTTGTATATCAATACTGCCGTTATTATCAGTTTTAATCCTTATAAGATTTGATTCATCAAGACCCATTATTCTTATACATTTAATAAAGGAGGAATGAGCATCTTCACTAACAAGCAATACAGAATTGGGGTCTGAACCTAATCCAGAATTATGTCTAGCTGCTATAAGTGCATTCAAATTACTTAAAGTACCTCCGCTAGCTGCTATGCCTCCTGAAGAATCATTAAACCCTATTTTTTTTGCAAACCATTTACATAATGATTCCTCAAGCAATGTAATACTTGGAGACAACTCGTAAGCAAGAAGATTATTATTTAAACCGGCAGCAATTAAATCGCCTAAAATAGAAAAAATCAAAGGTGGGGGATCTAGATGAGCTAAAGAGCCGGGATGAACTGGATTAAAAGAATTATTTAAAAGGGATTGAATATCAGAAAACAAATCTTCTGTAGAATTACCATCCTCATCAGGCATTAAGCACTTGAAATTCTCATCAAATGGTAATGGACCATATTTATCTGCTTTAGAGAACCAGTCACAAAGAATTTGGGTTGTTTTATTTAGGAGATTAATTAGGTTTTCGTTAGTCCCTAAATACGAAGGGAAGTATATATCTTTTTTATTAATTAAATCTTCAGTCATCAGATAAGATATCTATTAATAAGTTTATTATTTATATTGGTAAATGAGGTATATTTTTGAAAATGTAAATAGTAATTATAATGAACAGAAAAGAATAAATATTTTAAAATACTCAAGATGGATGAGCTCTATCTTAAAAAGATCAGTAGAAATTGGAAAAGTTGAGCTACCAATCTGTTCAATAATATTAGATGAGAGAGGAAGATGTATTGGAAGAGGGGTTAACAGGAGAAATATAAATAATGATCCATTAGGTCATGCTGAAATTATGGCATTAAGGCAGGCATCTTTAATAAAAAATGATTGGAGATTTAATGAATGTATTATCATCACAAATTTAGAACCATGTACCATGTGTGCATCAGCACTTATTCAAGCAAGGATGGGAAAAGTTGTTTTTGGTGCCTACGATAAAAAAAGAGGGGGATTGGGCGGCTCAATTGACTTATCAAAGCATAAAAGTTCTCATCACAAAATGGAAATCGTAGGAGGTATTTTAGAAGACGAATGCAGTAAAATTTTACAATTATGGTTTAAAAAGTTGAGGACTCAAAAATAGAATATTTTTTTAACTCAGTATCAAATAGGTTTAATAATCTGTCGACATTCTCATCACTTGAGTTAAAGCCCATTAATCCTATGCGCCATACCTTACCAGACAATTCTCCAAGTCCATTTCCTATTTCTATTCCAAAGTTTCTTAAAAGATGATTTCTAAAACCATCTCCATCAACTGCAGGTGGGATCTTAACTGTTGTAAGAGTTGGCAATCGATAATCCTCTGATACATGTAATTCCATTCCTAGACTTTCTAAACCTTTCCAAAGTTTCTTTGCATTGGTATTGTGCCTATACCAAACATTCTCTAAACCCTCCTCTGCAATTAATCGTAAACCTTCTCGTATAGCAAAATTCATATTTACAGGAGCCGTATGATGGTAGACACGATCAGAACCCCAATATTTATTTAAAAGAGATAAATCTAAATACCAGTTAGGTACTTTTGTTTTTCTTGAACTTAGTTTTTCTTCAGCTCTTTTATTCATCGTAAAAGGGCTTAATCCTGGGGGACAACTTAATCCCTTTTGACTGCAACTGTATGCTAGATCAATTTTCCATTCGTCAATCAATAGTTCTAGAGCTCCAAGAGAAGTAACTGCATCAACTAAAAACAAGCAGTTATTTTTTCTACATACATCCCCAATACCATCAAGAGGTTGTAAAACACCACTAGAAGTTTCAGCATGGACAATAGCAAAAATTGCTGGTTTATTAGTTTCTATTTCATACTTGATTTCTTCATAAGAAAAGGATTCACCCCAAGGTTTTTCAATAACAGATACTTCTGCTTTATATCTTGATGCCATATCAACAAGTCTGTCTCCAAAATATCCTTTTTTAGCTATAAGAATTTTTTCTCCTTCCTCTATAAAATTAGCTATTGATGCTTCCATAGCTGCACTTCCAGTACCACTCATTGGAAGAGTCAGACGATTATTAGATTGCCAGGTATATCTTAGAAGTTGTTGAACATCAGACATCAATGAAATATATGCTTCATCTAAGTGACCAATAGGATTCAAAGAAAGAGCATTTAAGACTTCTGGATGTGCGTTTGAAGGACCAGGACCTAATAAAAGTCTAGAGGGAACATAAGTCTTTGAGAAATGAGATAAATTCTCTTCATTTAAAGCCGAAATAAGTTTTGCTTCTGTCAAAGCATTACATTCAATTACTTTTAAATTAATCTAATATCTCCACATAAGCGATATTTATTTAAAGAAATTAATTCAATTTAAATATTTAGGTAAACAATTATTAAACTTATGACTTGAAACACTAAAAGAAGACATCAAGTCTTAAAAAAGTTATCGTTGATACATAACAAGAATCATCAAGTTATTAATTTCATATAAGGTATTACAAAATTATGTCTAAATCTCCTCAAGATGTTTTAAGTCAAATTAAAGACGAAGGAATTGAACTCATCGATTTAAAATTCACTGATATTCATGGAAAATGGCAACACTTAACTCTTACATCAGACATGATAGAGGAGGATTCTTTTACAGAAGGTTTGGCATTTGATGGTTCATCAATAAGAGGTTGGAAAGCAATTAATGCATCAGATATGTCAATGGTGCCCGATGCAAGTACAGCTTGGATAGATCCTTTTTATAAGCATAAAACTTTAAGTATGATTTGCTCTATTCAAGAACCAAGAAGCGGGGAGCCTTATGATAGGTGTCCAAGAGCTTTAGCTCAAAAGGCATTAAAATATTTAGACTCGACTGGTATTGCAGATACAGCATTTTTTGGACCAGAACCAGAATTCTTTTTATTTGATGATGTTAGATATGATTCTAAAGAAGGAGGTTGTTTTTATAGTGTAGATACTATTGAAGCTCCATGGAATACAGGGAGAATTGAAGAAGGTGGAAACCTAGGATACAAAATACAATATAAAGAAGGATATTTTCCAGTAGCTCCAAATGATACTGCTCAAGATATCAGATCTGAGATGCTTCTCCTTATGGGTGAATTAGGTATCCCCACTGAAAAACATCACCATGAAGTTGCTGGTGCCGGCCAACACGAGCTTGGAATGAAATTTGATTCGTTAATAAATGCGGCTGATAACGTTATGACTTATAAATACGTTGTCAGAAATATCGCAAAAAAATACGGAAAAACAGCAACATTTATGCCCAAACCTGTTTTTAACGACAACGGAACAGGAATGCATGTACACCAAAGTTTATGGAAGAGTGGACAGCCACTATTCTTTGGTGAAGGATCATATGCAAATTTATCACAAACAGCAAGATGGTACATCGGAGGCATACTTAAACATGCACCATCATTCTTAGCATTTACTAACCCAACAACTAATAGTTATAAACGATTGGTTCCAGGATTCGAAGCACCTGTAAATTTAGTTTATTCTGAGGGTAATAGATCAGCTGCGGTAAGAATACCTTTAACAGGACCAAGCCCTAAAGCAAAAAGATTAGAATTCAGATCAGGTGATGCACTCGCAAATCCTTACTTAGCATTCTCTGTAATGATGCTTGCTGGTATTGATGGAATTAAAAATCAAATTGATCCTGGTGATGGAGTAGATGTAGATTTATTTGAACTTCCAGCTGATGAACTTGCGAAAATTGATACAGTACCTTCATCTCTAAATGACTCACTTAATGCGCTAAAAGCTGATAAGGATTATCTATTAGCTGGTGGAGTATTTACTGAAGATTTTATTGATAACTTTATCGATATAAAATACGAAGAGGTACAACAACTAAGACAAAGGCCTCATCCACATGAATTCTTCATGTATTACGATGCATAAATAAAAAAAACAATAGTTTAAATTAATCAATTTGAGAAATATCACAAAATATTCTCAAATTGATTTTTTTTTTGTTGGAATATATATATATAAATCGAAAAATGGCTAGGGAATCTATCTCAAAAATTGCATATAAAACGCTACAACAAAGTAAAAGCATTGCAGGTTTCGCTCACAAGCAGATTAGTTCAAGATTAATGAACTTTATTCTTCCCGATTCAAAGCTTGAAAATTTTAATATTGATAGAGATCTTCTAATGCAAATCCAAAATTCAATGGATATCTTGAGAGAAGAAGATTGGAATGATGCAGAAAAAAATATATATCCAAAAAATTTATTGTTTGACGAACCATGGCTTAGATATCTAACTCAATATCCTAAGATTTGGTTTGATATGCCTAATACATGGGATAGACGCAGAAAACAAAACTTTGATGATCTTCCAAAATCAATTGATAAAGATAGCTATCCTCAATATTATTTGAGAAATTTTCATCATCAAACTGACGGTTATTTATCAGATTTTTCAGCTAGCATTTATGACCTACAAGTTGAGATACTTTTCAATGGTAGTGCTGATTCAATGAGGAGAAGAATAATTAAGCCAATAAAAGAAGGACTTGATTTTTTTAGAGATAGAAAAAAAAGTTCTATAAAAATACTTGATGTGGCTACAGGATCAGGAAGGACATTAAAACAATTAAGGGCAGCTTTTCCTAAAGAAAAAATTACAGGCATTGATTTATCTGATTCATACTTAAAAGAGGCAAGTAGATATATTTCAGATTTAGATGGAGATTTAATTCAGTTAATAAAAGGTAACGCTGAGGAATTACCTTTTGAAAATGATAGTTTTCAATGCATTTCTTGTGTTTACTTATTTCATGAATTACCTAGAACAATTAGAGCAAAAGTACTAAATGAATTTTTTAGAGTTCTTGAACCTGGCGGAATATTAGTTTTAGCTGATTCAATTCAAATAAGTGATTCACCTGACTTTACATCCGTAATGGAAAGCTTCTATAAATCTTTTCATGAACCTTTTTATTGTGATTATATAAATGAGGATATAGATTCTAAAATTGAGGATGTGGGGTTTAAAGATGTAAATTCAAATTCCTTTTTTATGACCAAAGTATGGTCTGCTGTAAAGTAAAAAAAAACTCCTATGACCTATTGGGATAAAGATACTATTCAGCTTGTTCAAAGGCTTAATGAAAAATTAAAGATTGATCATTCTAAATGGCATAAAGATAAAGGAAATAAATATAAACGTGCTGCAGAACTAATTTCGGCTGGATTATGCCATTTAATTATTTCTTGCAATGACAAGGAAACTATTGAGTACATTGAAGAAAGTGTTAAATGGTTAAAAGAAATAAACGTAGATCAACCTTGCCCTAGTAAAAATCACCTTTTTAAAGCCAACTGAAGCCTATTACCTTTACTACTCCATCTAATATCATCAAAACATTCATTAATAATGTATAGGCCACGGCCATTTACACTACTTATTTTTTTGGGTAACTTGTAGTCTCTTTTTTTTATTTCTAACCCATTACCTTGATCTTGAATTTGCCAAACGCACCAATTAGGAGTAATTATTCTTCTTACTCTAATATTTTTTTTAGGATCTAATTTATTTCCATGTTTTACTGCGTTAACTAAAGCTTCATGTAAACCAAGTTTTATAAGATAGCTTGATTGAGAATTTTTAATAGGTTCTAATAATTGATCGACAAATTCATTTAACTGTAATGATGATTCGAATTCGTAGTTTGACCAGTTAATTTTTGGTCTTTTAAAAAATCTTTTTAAAATATTTTTGCCCTGGAATAAGGACATAATAATATTTTTATACTCTCTTAATTTTAACTTATTAAATACCTCAATTTAAAGAATATTATTGTGTCTCTTTGCAATAGCCGGATGCCGTAGGATGGAGTCCATAAGTCTTACTCCTCTTAGTTGGTTTATTAAAGGCATATGTCCATCAGGAGCATCTAATGACCAGCAAAAAGATCCAGGATATCTAGTCCATAATCCCTCTTTTTTCCACCCTATTTTCGGCCACATTAATTCATATTTTTTCCCTACTGATTTTAATATCTTTGCTTGAATTGAAAATCCAAATCTACCAGTAGAATAAATAGTCCATAATCTATCTATTGTTTCTAGATCTTTTCCTGACATATTTTTAACTTCACTGTAGAAAACATATCCACGTTTTTCAGCTAATTTTCCAGCTAATTTTCGTAAGTAGGAACTTGTTAATCTATCTGCATCTTCAAATTTTTGCTCAACTAACATCAATTGCAAATCTTCATAACTAATATCAATATCTGAATATGTATTAAACCAATTATTGTATTTAGAGTTTTCAAAGAATTCTGGCTTAAATTTTTTTAAAACTTGCAATATCCAACCAGCAGCCCAGTCATCTCCCTCCCTATCAAACATATCAAACAGTGATGGTCCAAGATTAAAAATATTTTCGACTTCGGATTCTATTTGAGTTAATAAATTTATTCTTTTTCTTTGATTGGAATCTACAAATTTTTTTATAAGATCTAATGTAGCATTACTATAGTTATCCTGTTCTTTGTTATTCATTTTAAAAAATCAATCTAAAAAAATAAAAACTATCCATGTATTTCAAAAGAAAAGAACTAGAGAAATTTAGATGTTTTAAAGGTCCACTTATAGATGTTAGGAGCCCGAGTGAATATTATAAAGGACACATGCCTAATTCTATTAATATTCCACTATTTGATGATGATGAGAGATCTATAATTGGTACAATTTACAAAAAAGAAGGTAGAAAAAAAGCAGTCATAGAGGGATTAAAATTTTTTGAAAAAAAAATGGAATTACTTCTTGATAATTTATTCAAGAGTATTGAGTCTCATGCAACTATTCCTAATAAAAATAATGAATTATTTATCAGAATATATTGCTCTAGAGGAGGAATGCGTTCACAAAGTATTGGATGGTTATTAGATAAATTTAAATTAAATATAGTTACACTTAATGGCGGATATAAAATATATAGAAGATGGGTATTAGATAGTTTTTCAAATAAGTTGAATTTAGTAGTTATTGGCGGGAAAACAGGAACAGGAAAGACAAGATTATTATCATTACTTGATAAATATAAATATCAAACTATTGATCTTGAAGAATTTGCTTGTCATAGAGGAAGTACATTTGGAGGTTTAGGAATGAAAAAACAACCTTCAAATGAACAATTTGAAAATATAATTGCAGAAAAATTAAATTCTTTTAAATGTTCTAATAATATTTTTGTAGAAGCTGAAAGTGCAAATATAGGTAAATGTAAAATTCCTCATGAATTCTTCAATCAGATGAAAAACTCTAGGAGGATTGAAATTATAAGGAGCGAATCTAACAGGTTAGATGAGTTAATAAATACTTATAGTGTATTTAAAAAAGAGGAACTCCAAGAATCAGTACTAAGGATAAAAAAAAGACTAGGACCGCAAAGAACAAAAATAGCTCTTGAATCAATACATAATGAGAAATGGGACTTAGTTTGCAGATCAGTTTTGGATTATTACGATAAGTGTTATGAATATGAAAAGGTTGGCAAAACTAATATAACTTTAATAGATTTAACTGATAAAAAATATGATGAAAGTATCCTAGAGTTAATAAATAATGTTTTATAAAATAACTACAAACGAATATGAAAAATATTTCCTAAGATAAAAAATTATCAACCGAATATTATGACAACAAATAAAATTGCAAAAATACAATTTTATGAGGGAACTGATGAACCAGTAGTGCCTGAAATAAGACTGACTAGGAGCAAAGATGGTACCACCGGCCAAGCATTATTTTTGTTTGAAAAACCACAGGCATTATCTTCAATTACAGACGGCGAAATCACAGGTATGCGGATGATAGATTCCGAAGGTGAAATATTAACTAGAGAAGTTAAAGTAAAGTTTGTTGATGGAGAACCAATATTTTTAGAAGCAGTTTATATTTGGAAGAACTCACCAGACTTTGATAGATTTATGAGATTTGCAAATAGTTATGCCAAATCAAATGGATTAGGATATTCTGAAAAGAAGTAGAATATTATGAAAATTGAATAGTTCATCATATTTCAAGTTAGTAGTAATATTAATCACTTTATTAATAGTATGGACCTTAAGGGATTTTCTCCTACTAATAATTTGTTCTTTAGTAATTTCAAATATTGTATGTAATTTATCTAATCAAATCCAAAAAGGTTTAAAAATTCCTCGATTGATTGCTTTGTTTCTTGTCTTAGTCGTCATATCAGTAATAATATTTACTATTTTTATTCTTGTATTACCTCCGTTTATAAAAGAATTCAATGAAATTCTAGTTGACATTCCAAATGGTTTATCAAAAATAAATATATTGATAAATACAAATCTGAACAAATTTAATAACTTATTTTATGGCGAACAATCAGAAAATGTTATAGACATATTCAGTATAATAAATAATGTAGTTACCATTCCAGATGTCTCAACTATTGCAAAAGCTATTCAAGAAAGTTTTAAAAATTTAATTAATATTGCAGGAAATCTAGGTTCAGGTCTTTTGAGATTAATATTCGTATTAGCAGTGAGTTTGATGATTTCTATTGAACCAAAACAATATAAAGAAAATGTACTTCTATTAATACCAAAAAATTACCGTAATAAATTTAGAAATATTCTGGAAAAATGCAATATTGCATTAGCAAATTGGACCTTTTCTATGGTCATAAGCTCATTATCAGTAGGTTTATTATCATTAATAGTTTTATCTATATTTGATGTCAAATACGTTGTCTCAAATGCCTTAATAGCAATGGTTCTTAATATAATTCCGAATATAGGTCCAGTTATTAGTGGTATATTTCCAATCTCAATTGCACTACTAGATAATTTTTGGAAACCACTGGCAGTTTTAGGATCATATGTAATCATTCAAAATATTGAAAGCTATATAATAATGCCATCTATAATGAAGAAAAAAGCAAACCTACTTCCTGGTTTGACATTAATATCACAATTTGGATTTACTTTCATTTTTGGTCCATTAGGCTTAATACTATCTCTTCCATTAGCTGTAGTAATACAGGTTTTAATCAAAGAATCATTTAAAGATATTTAAAAACTACTTAATTAATTTTTTATATAAATATGGGTATGAAAAAAGTATAAACATAGCTAAGGGATGTTTACCTATAGCAAAATATAGAGAACTAAAAGTAAAATGATCAAATAATATTCTTAGCTCAGTAGAAAGATCTATTAAAACTAAAGAAAATAAAATAATCAAATAGTAATTCAATTTCATAAAATGAGAAGCTTAAGCTCAGTCTTTAAGCAACAAAGATGGAGCCAATAAAATACTTGAATAACTTCCAACAATAATTCCTAATGATAATGCCAAAGAAAACCAAAACAGCGAGTAAGATCCAAACAAAATTATGCTTAATAAAGGGATAAGGGTTGTAATACTTGTAAAAGTTGTTCTCCTAAATGATTCGTTTACTGATAATTGAATAGTTTCGTTATAGCCTTCTTCCTTTAATTTTAAATTCTCACGAATTCTATCAAATATAACAACAGTATCATTTACAGAATAACCAGCAATAGTTAACAAGGACACCGCAAATAAACTATTTACCTCGACAGATAATATAATTCCTAACCAGGAAAATATACCGAAAACAATTAATAAATCATGGAATAAAGCTAATAATGCAAATAATGCATATTTTTTATCAAACCTAATAGTTATATATAAAGATATTGCAAATAAAGAAACCAACAATGAAGTAACACAATTGGTAAGTAATCTTTTCCCAAGCTTTGGACCTATTAATCTTGAATCCTTACTCTCATAATTTAGAGGTCCAATAATATTATCAAGATTAGTAATTAGATTATTTGATTCTTCGATACTCAAATAAGGTGTTCTTATTGAAATTAATTTATTATTATTTTGGAATTGTAATTTAATATTATTTATAAAGTTTTTATTACTAGAGATCTCTCTTAAATTTTCTAAAACTGAATCAGGGGAAAGATTAGAACATTCTTCTTCACAAACTCTATCTATTCTTAGTTCATTTCCTCCAACAAAATCCATCCCTAAATTTATAGGTTTCTTATAAGAAGTATTAAAAGTTGAATATAAAATTCCTATAAGACTTAACAAAATAAGAAAAGTTGAAAAACTTATTATCTTTCTTTTATTTTTTATTAGTTCAAGATTGTATTTCATGGGAATTTAGAAACAAAAATTTAATTTGAAAAATTATTCTTGGGTAGATAGAGATTTTTTTGTCTTAAAGATTGATATGTTGTAAAAAATCGCAAAATAGTTTTAGAACAATTTAATGATGTAAACAAGCTTATTAGAACTCCAATACCTAATGTTGCCGCAAAACCTTTAACAAAATTTGTTCCTAATAAAAACAATACAAAACAACTTAGAAGAGTTGTAATATGACCATCAACTATAGATGAATTAGCTCTTTGAAAACCGCTATCAATAGATCTTGTAAGAGTATTGCCCTCATATAATTCTTCTCTAATTCTCTCAAATATTAGAATATTTGCATCAACAGCCATACCAATACTAAGTATAAGCCCAGATATTCCAGGTAAAGTCAAAGTTACAGGAATTAAAGAATATAGGGCTAAGTTAAAAAAACCATAAAGTACTAGAGATAGAACTGAAACGAAACCTAGAATTCTATAATTAAAAATCATAAATATACCAACAAAAATTAATCCACTAATAGCGGCATAAAGACTTTTTAAAATATTTTTGGATCCCAATAGAGCCCCTATAGTGTTAGTTTCTACTATTTCAATTGGCAATGGCAATGAGCCTCCTTTAAGTTGAACTTCTAATTCTCTAGCATTTTCAGCACTAAAATTACCGCTTATTGTTGCCGATCCACCTGTAATACCTGTACTAGCAAACTGGTTGCCAACACTAGCTTCACTTATAGATTCGCCATCAAGAATAATTGCCAATAGTTGATTAGTGCCAGCAATTGACTTTGTAATTTCTGCAAACTTTTCACCTCCTGAATTACTAAAAGTTAATAAAACTTCCCAATTATTATTTGTTTGTTCTTGTCTCCTTCCTGCGTTAATAAGATCCTTACCAGTTAAATCTGTTTTAATAAATAAATTTGTAATTTCTTTATCAACATATTTTTTGATTTCAATTAACCTCCCATATATATCATTACTAGTTGATGAGTAATTCAATTCTTTCTCTATATCTTTAAGATCATCTTGAATAACTTTGAAGAAATTATCATTATTTTGATTTTTTTCTTCAAAGGAATATTGTTCAATTAATTCTTTAATACTCAATCTTTGTAGTTGCAGGGTTTTTAAATCTGTAGATGTTCCTTCTTTTTGGGTTCTAAATTCTAATAAAGCAGTCTTACCTAATACCCTTGAAGCAACTAATGGATTTTGTTCGCCTGGTAATTCTAAAATCAATTGATCTCCACCGAGGGTTTGTAAATTAGACTCAGAAACTCCTAAACTGTTAACGCGCTTATCAATAACCGAATTAACTGCTTCAAGTTCATCCCTTGTTACCTTCCCTTCCTCTTTAATAATTTGTAGTGTAAGTTGAGAACCCCCTTGTAAATCCAATCCCAACTGTAAGGGATAATTTATTAATAGATAAACAGATAAAGTAAGTAGAAATATAATAAAAAAAAGCCAACCCTGCCTTCTTTTCATTTTCTATATACTCCCACTAATTAAATGTTCAACTTTTTCAACTATTTGATGTGGTTGGATTATTGTCAAATTCTCAAGATTTCCATTATATGGAGTTGGAATATCCTGGCTAGATAATCTAATTGGTCGGGCATCAAGATCATCAAAACACTCTTCTGTTATCAAGGCAATTAATTCTGCACCAATACCTCCAGTCTTCATACATTCTTCAACAATAATTACTTTATTTGTTTTTCTTATTGATTTTGAGATGGTTTCCATATCAAATGGTTTTAAACTTATTAAATCTATTAACTCAACATCAATACCTTTTTTTTCTAATTCTTCAACAGCTTTAAGGCAGTGATGTCTCATTCTTGAATAAGTCAATAAAGTAATATCACGCCCTTCTTTAACAACGTCAGCCTGATCTAAAGCGCAAGTATAATCACCCTCAGGTAGTTCTTCAGACAAATTGTATAGAAGAACATGTTCGAAAAATAGAACCGGATTATCATCTCTTATTGCTGCTTTCATTAAACCTTTAGCATTTGTGGGCGTACTACATGCCACAATTTTTATGCCAGGAACTGCATGAAAATATGCTTCAAGTCTTTGACTATGCTCAGCACCAAGTTGACGACCAACTCCACCAGGTCCTCTAACTACTGCTGGTATTTTATAATTTCCGCCACTTGTATATCTAAGCATACCCATATTGTTTGATATCTGATTAAATGCTAGAAGCAAAAAACCCATATTCATTCCCTCTACTATTGGCCTTAAGCCAGTCATTGCTGCGCCCACAGCCATACCCGTAAAACTATTCTCTGCAATTGGAGTATCTAAGACTCTTAACTCTCCATATTTTTCATATAAATCCTTAGTTACCTTATAAGATCCTCCATATTGACCAACATCTTCCCCCATTACGCAAACATTTACATCATTTGCCATTTCCTCATCAATTGCCTCTTTCAAAGCATTAAATAATAATGTTCCAGCCACAATTAATTTCCTAATTAATCACATATATAATCCTACCACTTTGAATAATTCAACCTCCTTCAGCGAAGGTTATGAGTAGTAATATTGATAAAATCATTCCTGGCGAAAGCAAAAGGACTAAAAGCCCTAAGTCATGTAAAGACATTCAAAGAAAGTGTTTTCTTAATAATATTGTCAATTCAACTTTTCTTCACAATAAAACTGCGAATAAATACAATAAAAAGTCCTATACCTATAAAAGCAAAAGAGAAAGTTAGCAAAAAAGATAATCCAATTATTAATGTATTAATACTAGAGGAAATATTTTGGACTATTTCAGAAGAATTAGATGGTTTATGTACTGAAAAATAAATTGCAATTTTATTACTTAAAAAATAAAAAAATATAAATAATATAAAACTTGTTAATGATCCAATAATAAAATTTAAAGGTCCTTTTTCGGGAATATTTTTTTCAATATTCTTATTACTATTATCAGCCACAATAGATTGTTATGTAAAAAAATTTAAATGAATGTTATTCCCTTTTCAAGGAAAGTGCAAACCCATGAGTCATAGCCTTTATCTTTAAATAATTTAGAATTTGCAGTAAATTCTTTTTTAGCAGTCTCAACATCTTTAAATAGTGCAAAGCATGTAGGGCCTGATCCACTCATTGAAAATGTGAGACAATTTTCTAATTTAGAAAGTAAATATAATGCCTGCTTTACAGAATCATTTTCATTTTCAACAACTAACTGCAAATCATTTTTAATAGATAAATGTTGATTATCAAAATTTAAGTTATTTAAACCATTATCTCTTAAATTTTTTCTTATATTCTCAATCATTTCTCTATCAGTAAGATATTGATCACAAAATCTATTACTATATTTTTTATAAGTTTCAGCAGTTGATACTGATACATTCGGATTTTTTAAAAGAATTGCTCCATATTCAAGGGTTGAATCTAATTTCTCCAAAATTTCGCCTCTTCCAAAACATAATTGAATACCACCATTTATAAAAAAGGGAATATCAGATCCTAAAGTTGATGCTAATGAACATAAAGTTTCTTGATCTAATTTTAAATCCCATAAATTATTAAGACCAATTAATGTTGCCGCTGCGTTACTAGATCCACCAGCTAATCCTGCGCCAATTGGGATATTTTTTCTTAAAAATATATTCGCACCGTAATCTGTATTTGATTTTTTCCTTAATAGATTTGCCGATTTAACAATTAAGTTATCATCAGATAGGCTTAAATCATTAAAATCAGACTCAAGTTTAATTAAACCTTCATTATTAATTTCAAATTCTAAATAATCAGCAAGATCGATATTTTGCATAATCATTGCTAGCTCATGAAATCCATCCTTTCTTTTACCAATAACTTCAAGGTGCAAATTTATTTTGGCAGGAGATTTTATATTAATTTTCTTTTTAGCTAAATCTTGCATATACTTAATTTTTTATTTTTTAATTTTAATACAATTTTCTGCAAGCTTAATCCATTGATCAATTGAAATATCTTGTGGTCTTAAATTAAAACAAACTTTTGAAGATTCAGATAATTCATTTATCTCTTCATTTGATAGTATTGAATTTAGTGTATTTCTAAGCATTTTTCTTCTTGAATTAAATGAAATTCGAAGAAGTTTATCTATATATTTTTCTAGACTAATATCTAATCTTAAATCATTTTTAATTGGTTCGAAAACTACTAAAGATGAAAAAACTTTTGGAGGCGGACTAAATGATGAAGGCGGCACATCACATATTCTTTTTATTTTTGATAAGAGTTGCATTCTTATACTAAGCGCACCAGCATTAGGACTACCTTCTTTTGACAAAATCCTATCTACAACGTCTTTCTGCATTAAAAATATTATTTTTTCGTAATTATAGTTTCTTATAATGCCCAATCGACCTATGAAAATATCCAATATTGGGCCAGTTATATTGTAAGGAATATTTGCAATCACTTTTGTAATCTTCTTATTAATCGAATCTAAATTTACAGAAAGAATATCTCCCTGCTGCAGTGAAAACTTATCATTATTATTGAATTTTTCATTTAATAAATTTATTAAATCTTTATCTAATTCAATTGCATGTAATTTTTTAATTTCTGAATCTAACAACTTAGATGTTAAAGCTCCTTTCCCAGGACCAATTTCTAAAATAAAGTCATTTTCATTAAGAACAGCAATTTTTTTAATTTTTTCTAATATTTTTTTGTTTACCAACCAGTGTTGTCCAAATCTTTTTTTTTGATGATAGTTTTTAGAATTCATCTAAAATATAAATAATATGTTTAAATTAAATATGAATTTATTTAATCATTTATATCATGAGCTTATCAAAAAAAAATTTAGATAAACTCAATAAATTTAAAAAAAAGAAAAATTTAAATAACGAAAGTAAAAATATAAATAATTACATAAATATAACTAATAATGATAATTTAATCACCAATCCACTTAATTCAGAAGATCCCAATAAAATTTTTTATTCGTTAATTGACAATTCAGAATCTTTAGAAGAGACTTCTAACGTTAATAATTCACTAAGAAAAAGTGAGATTAATCAAATTAATATGAATTCTAAAAAAGATAATTTTTCCAAGAAATTAACAACCGAAGAGGAACTATATGATGAATTTAATTATCTTCTTGATGAATAATTAGTTTAGATATTTACTTATGATTCATAGTAATAGATTAGCAATTTATGCTATCGGCAAAATAAAGAAACTTTGGATTAGAGATGGAATTAATCAATACAAAAAAAGAATGCCTGAACTTATCATTAATGAGTTAAAGACTTTTAATTTAAATAATCTTAGATCCAATAACAATATTATTATCTGTCTAAGTGAAGAAGGAAAACAGTTTAATTCAGTTGAACTATGTTCCTTACTTTTGAATTTTAAAAATAAAAAAATTAATTTCTTAATCGGTGATACTGATGGAGTTAGTTCAGATATAAAAGAAAAATCAGATCTTGTACTAAGCCTGTCTCCTTTAACTTTTCCTCATGAATTAGCTAGATTAATCCTAATCGAGCAAATCTATAGAGCTATTTCTATATCTAAAAAATCCCCTTACCATCGTTCTTAAAAAGATTAGATTTAATCTAAAATTAATCTATAAAACTTTAATAACTAACTATTTTTTGATTTTTTATTATATAGTACATATATACTATTAATTTAACCTTGGATTCTTTTGATTCAACTACTAAAAAATTTAAAATTCCCTTATTAACTGATTCGGTATCAGCAGGGTTTCCTTCTCCTGCAGATGACTATACAGAAGAAAATATTGATTTAAACGAACATTTAATATCTAATCCGTTTAGCACTTTTTTTCTTAGAGTTAAAGGTGACTCAATGATAAATGCAGGAATTAAAGATAAAGATTTAATAATAGTAGACAAGAGCTTAACAGCCAGGCCGGGGAATATCATCATTGCGATGATAGACGGAGAATTTACAATAAAAAGATTATCTATAAAAAATAATGAATTATATTTAAAAGCAGAAAATCATAATTATCCTGATTTTAGATTTAAAAACCATATTGATGTACAGATATGGGGAGTTGTTATTTATTCAATACATAGCTATTTATGAGAATTTCAAATATTGATGCAATAGCTCTTATAGATGCTAATAATTTTTACGCGTCATGTGAACAAAATATTAATCCTCATTTGAGAAATAAACCAGTAGTAATTTTATCTAATAATGACGGATGTATCATTGCAAGAAGCCCTGAAGCACGAGCTTTAAAAATTAAAATGGGAACTCCGTATTTTAAGGTCAAAGAAAGACTAAATAAATTAGATGTAGCAGTCTTAAGCTCAAACTACTCGCTTTATGGGGATATGAGCAGAAGACTTATGAATTTACTGAAAAACTACTGTGAACAGATAGAAATTTATTCTATTGACGAAGCATTCGTCTCAATTTCTAGACCTAATGATGAAAATCTATATCCTTGGGCAAGAAGCATAAGATCTTTAATATATCAGAATCTAGGGATTACCATAACAGTAGGAATAGGAGAAAATAAAGTAAGAGCAAAAATTGCTAATAAATTAGCTAAAAATATTGATTATTCAGCTGGAATATTTGATTTAGCTAAAACCGAAAATGAGAATAATTATTTGAAAAGAATTAGTATAGATAAGATATGGGGAGTCGGGAAACAAACCTCTAATTGGTTGCAAAGTAAAGGTATTAAAAATGCAAAAGAACTAAGAGATATGGAAGAAAATGAAATCATTAAGAAATTAGGCATCGTAGGGAAAAGACTGCAATTAGAACTGAAAGGCCATAGATGCCTGCCCATAGAAAAAAACAAGAAATCAAAAAAAGAAATTCAGGTGAGCAGGAGTTTCGGCACGCCTATCACAAAATTAGAAGACTTAACTCAAGCACTGGCAACTCACGCAATAAAAGCCTCTGAAAAAATGAGAAGTCAGAATTTGCAATCCTCCAATATTAGAGTATTTGCTAGAACCAGTAAATATTCAAGTCAAAATTATCAAAGAAGTGCTTATAGAAAACTTACAAATGCAACAGATAACACAAACAATATTTTAAAAATAGTAGTTGAATTATCTAAAGAAATTTATAATCCCGAATATAAATTCTCAAAAGCTGGTGTTTTAATGCAGGAATTAACAAACAGCGAATATTTACAGCAATCAGTTATCAATTACAAATCTCAGAAAGTCTTAAAAAAATCAACAAATCTTATGAAAACGATTGATTTATTAAATAAAAGATTTAATAACAATGCAATTACATGGGCCATTACAAAAACCCCACAAAATTGGAAGATGAATAAGAATTTCTTAAGTCGCTCATCTACAACTGATATAGAACAAATCCCGACTATAGTGAAGTAAACAAAAAAGAATGGAATTTATATTATTTTTGAGCAAATTAGATAAAGAGATTCTTAACTTATTAATAAAAGCAAACTATATACTTGAAGAAAATAAAATTGAATGTCTATTAAACAAAGAAATAAAAGGGCTACATAATTTTAAAGAAAATAAAATAATAATATGTACTGAAAATGCAAAAAGGAAAACTAATTATAGAAACAAGAATCAACAACTAAATAAAGATAACTTCAAAACAGAAAGAGCAATAAGAAAAGCATTAAGACACGAAGCAACTCATGCGATACAAAAATGTAATGACAATAAAACAATAGGGGATATAAAAAAATTAGAAAGCAAATTGCATCAAAGTAAAAGAAAAGCATTAGAGTTCTCTAGTTCAAATTTTTCTGGGACTTATGCGAAAGAAGTAGAAGCTTATGTTCTTGAAGATAAACCCAAAAAAGTTAAAAACTTGATTAAAAAATACTGCCTATAAATTAAAATTTTTTATATTAACTAGCTATGAAATTGCCACAACGTTGTTTATCTAAAAAATTAATATGTTGCCTTTCTAAGTAATATAATTCCTGAAATTTTATAGCATCTGAGTTTAAATCCTTAAAAAGATCATCTATCTCTTTATTTGTATTTGAAGAACCTGAAGAAGGATTATCAATTAAAATAGATATACAATTTTCTAAAGTTTTTAATCTTTGAGATCCCCAAGATTCGATTAAGTGTCTACATCTTTTAAGAGAATTATATTTCTCAAGAAGTGATAATGTTCCTAGTAAATTATCTTTAGGATTACTCAGCAATGTTAAAAACAACTCATTTGGATTAATAAAAATATTAATTTTATTTGATGATTCAGGATTATTGAGAGCTAAGTAATCAGGCAGAAGTGAAATTAAGTTAATAGAAGAAAAATCTTTTTGAAGATTTTGACTATTGGATTGTTTTAATTCATTTAAATAATTTAAACCCAAATTATTTTGTTCAATTTTTGAAATAGCTTCCCATAAACTTTGAATATAAATTGTGTTAAAACAATTAATTTCTCTTTTAAGAAATTCATCACGAATAAATTGCCTAAGATCTGGACAATGTAAATAATAAAAAATTATTTCCGATTCATTTTTCTCCCGTCGGGAAATTTCATTTGGTTGTTCAAATTTTTTTGATCTACCATGCCAACGAAACCCCTTTACTTGATTTCTTAAATCTTGTTCAAACTGTATTGCTAACCTAGCTTGTCCCTTACTTAATAGTTCTGAAACTTTTTGTAGATAATGAGTTCTCGTTGATGATTGAGGTAATTTACTCAACAATTTTACTAATGACGAAATAACACTCTGGAAAATTTCAGACTTAGTTAAATCTTTATCTTTAAAGATCTGATCAATCTCCCAATCAATCCAAAAGGATGAATTATCAATTAAATTAAAATAATCTTCAGGAGTATGACTATTCAAATATTCGTCAGGATCTTTAAAATCACTTAGTTGAAGTATCTTAAGATTAATTTGATCATGAAGGGATAGACTCTCGACTTCTTTAATTACTCTATTTGTGGCTAAAATTCCTGCATTATCAGAATCAAAATTCAAAATTATATTTTTATTATCTGTACATCTACATAGTTGAGAAATTTGATACTTATTCAATGCGGTACCGAGAGAAGCCACAGAATTAGTAATACCCTTTGAATGAAGAGAAATCACATCAAAGTAGCCTTCAACAATAATAGCTTTATCTCTTTTTCTTATATTGCTTGATGCTTTTTCAAATGCAAACAACATTTTCCCTTTTTCAAATATCTCTGATTCAGGAGAATTAAGATATTTGGGTTCCTGTCCATCAAGAGATCTTCCACCAAAAGCAACTACTCGTCCCTGCATATCATTTATTGGAACTATTAATCTATTTCTAAAACGATCATATATCTTGTCAGAATTATCTTTAGAAATTGCAAGACCAGAGGCCAATATTAGATTAATAGGAAATTTTTCTACCTTGGATAGATAGTTAAATAAATCATTCCATGAATTTGGGGCAAAACCTAATTCAAAGTCATCAATAATCTTGTTACTCAAATTTCTCTTGGATGTTAAATATTTCATAGCCTCAACACCTAGAGAATTTTTTAATTGAGATTTAAACCAATTTTTTGCGACTCTTAATATTTTATAAAGCTCTTCCTTTCTAGATAATTGTTTTTTATAAGCTTCTACTTGGGGGCCCTCTAGATTTTCAACATTTATATTATTTTTCTTAGCAAGAGAAAGTACAACATCAGAAAAATTTGCACGAGTAAATTCCATTAAAAATTTAATAGAGTTTCCACCAGCACCACAAGAGAAACAATAATAGAATTGTTTACTTGGAGATACTGTCATAGATGGCTTAGTATCATCATGGAAAGGACAAATACCAACAAATTCTTTACCTTTCTTCTTAAGAACAAGATGTTCAGATATAACGTCAACAATATCTGCTTTTTCCTTAACCTCTTGAATAGTTCTTGGGTGTATAGATTGAACCATTGAGATGCTTATCAAAAACGAATAATGATTTATTTGTTATAGATCAAAATCTAATAAGAATCTACTTAATTTCACAAAAAAACTATTTTTAAATGATAAATATTTCAGATTTAGAAAAAAAATTTGATTCATTAAATAAGTTTAATTTGGTATTTGCCTCATTCTTCTTTAGTTTAATGACTTTGTGCGTAAAAAATATTGATAAAAGGATACCTATTTATGAATTAGTTTTATTCAGATCATTGTTAAGTTTAATAATTACACTATTCATAATAAATCTAAAAAATATAAATCCATTGGGCAAAAATAGACCATTACTTATCTTGAGAGGTGTATTAGGAACTTTAGCTTTAGTTTGTATTTTTTATGCGATAAGAAATATGCCTCTTAGTATATCTACTGTCATTCAGTACACATATCCTATTTTTATATCTATATTTGCTGGCATATTAATAAAAGAAAAAATAAATCGAAATATAATTTTTGCCTTAATTATTGGCTGGATTGGAATATTTGTAATATTAAACCCAAGTCAATTATCAAATATAAACGTTGAAATTGAAAAAGTTACGATTTCGATAGCATTTATTGGGGCAATCTGTACTGCATTGGCTTACGTCACAGTTAAGAAACTTTCATTTACTGAAGATGTTTATGTAATTATTGAATATTTTCCACTTGTTTCTTTTATAACTTTATTGCCAATTGTATTAATCAACTGGGTTACTCCAAATTTGAATGAATTAGTTTGGATAATTGGAATTGGCTTATTTACACAATTAGGACAGACTTTCTTAACTATAGGATTAAAAAATTTACCTGCTTCCGAAGCTTCATCAATTAACTATTTACAAGTTTTATTCGGATCAATTTGGGGGGTTTTATTTTTTAGCGAAATAATAAACATAAATTTTATTTTGGGCGCTCTACTCGTTTTATTAGGAACTATTATATCTTCAACCAAAATAGGTAAAAGGATATAAAATAAAAAAAACCTTGCTTAGTGATGAAATTACTTTTATTTACAATATTCTTCCTTTCTCCATTTCTCCAAGCAAAAGCATCAACTCCAAAAGCTGCAACCTGCACAAGAAAGGAATACAGAGAAGAATATATTCCTGGAACACAATCTAGCCCTGGCTATGTAAAAAACTATGTAATCGATATTGAAATCCCTTGTGGAGGTGAGCAAGCACAAAAAGTTGATGATAATGATTGCAGTGAAGGTTCATTTATAGGAGGTCTTCTTGGCGCTGGATTAGCTCTTTCCTCCACTAGAGGGAAAGACAGATTTTGGGCAGTCCCAGCTGGAGGAACTGCAGGAGCACTAATTGGTTGTCAAGTGGATGGTGGTTAATTGATTAGTTGGATTAGTGGAGTCCTAGTTGATTTTTGGCAAAATAATCAAAAGTTCTTCGTTTTAATAAATTGTCAAGGATTAGGATACGAAGTTCAAATATTAGAAACCTTTTATCTCAAATTAAAGGAAGATACCATATCTAATAAAATAGTAACGCTTTGGATAAAACATATTAAGAAAGAAGATTCAGATTTATTATTTGGCTTTACCTCGAAAGATCAAAAGAACTTTTTTATTGACATTTTAAATATTAGAGGAATTGGAGCCCAAATAGGAATGGGGATATTAAATAAATTTTCTATTAATGAAATTATAAATGCAATAAATACACAAAACAAAAAATTAATTTGTTCTGTACCAGGCATTGGACAAAAAATGTCAGAAAGGTTGATTTTAGAATTAAAAATTAAATTTAAAAATGAACTGCAAATTGAGAAAGATAAAGACAAACATGAATTTGAGATTAAGGATCCTGAAATTAATAAAATATTGGAGGACCTTCAGTTAACCCTTCAATCATTAAATTATAGAAATAAAGAAATAAACACTATTTTGCCAATTATTATTAAAGAAGTAGATCTCCTTGATAAAAATGGAAATAATTTTTTATTCGAAAATTTATTAAAATTAGCTTTGAATTATCTAGATAAAAATAGTGGTAATTTAGCTAGATGACGTAGTATCATAGTGCTAGGGAAATTAATTTTATGTCATTAGATACAGCTGAAAAACAGAAGCTTATTGAAAATTATCAAGTTCATCCAACTGATACAGGTTCAGTTGAAGTTCAGGTGGCTATGCTATCTAAAAGAATATCAAAATTAAGTGAACACCTCCAAGGAAACATTCATGATTTCGCTTCAAGGCAAGGATTATTAAAAATGATTGGTAAAAGGAAAAGATTACTAACTTATATAAAAGACAAAAACGTTCAGAAATATCAGGATTTAGTTAAGAAAATTGGAATCAGAGGATGATTTCCATTAATGAAAAAAAAACAATCAAAAAAAAGGACACAAAATAAAAAGAAAAAAAATTTTCCTGATAAAAGTGCGTTTACTAATCTAGAAAAAACATCTAATACGGTAACTACTCAAAAGCAAACATCAAGTGGAATACCCAAATATGTTGCTGACAGAATGGCAAGGAGAATATTCTTTACAGCAGGAATACCTACAATATTAGGAATGTCGGTATTTGTTGTTAGTTACATTATAGTTACTAGAAATATTGCTGAAATACCTCCTTCCTCAACAATTGCGATTTCAGCGTTATTTTTCTTATTAGGTCTTGCAGGATTAAGTTTTGGAATATTATCAGCTAGCTGGGATAAGGAGCCTGGTTCATTTTTTGGTATTGAAAATATACCAATGAATATACAACGAGCAAAAGCAGCCTTTAAACCTGCAACTCAAAATTTTGAGGAGAATGGTTAATCTAGGAAACTAAAGATTTCAAATTGACTTGAAATGATTTATCTTCTAATAATTTGCATACTCCCTGAATATCACCAATACAAAATTGTTCCCCAAATTTAACGTAGGTAACACGATTTTTATTTCTTACTGCAGCCAAAACTGGAATCTTTATTCCACATCTCCCTTTATCTGGTTTAAATTTAATTAAACAGTCTCTCAAAGTATTTTGTACTCTTATATCTGATGCTTGAGAACTTTCAAGATTAATAATAAGCAATTTAAGGTTATCTATTTCTCTACAATCATCTATTATTAATTGAGTCTTATCACTTTTTTTATCTATTGTTCCCCACAATAATAATCTAGTATCAGTCAAAAGAAATTCTGATAATCTTACATAGGTTTTTGGAAAAACTATCGCTTCGCAACTTCCAGAAAGATCTTCTAGCTGAACTATAGCCATCCTATCTCCTTTTCTCGTTGTAATTTGCTTCAAATCAGGGATCATTCCAACTAAAGAGACTTTGGTTCTATCTTTTATCTCTTCTAGCTGTGAAATGCTTATAGGGGATATAAGTTTTGCTGGCTTAGTTAAATGTTTTAAAGGATGATCAGATAAATAAAAGCCTAATAGTTGCTTTTCTAACTTTAACTTCTCAATAAGTGAATAATCATCAACCTTAGCTAATTGTGAATCTGAAAAAGCAACATTAGAAAATTCTTCTTTAGATTCAAATAAATTTCCTTGACCGGATAATCTATCACGATTTCTTGAAGAGGCCCACTCTATAACATGTTCTAGATCTGACAATAACTGAGCTCTATTATTATCGTTTGAAAACTCATCTAGTGCTCCGCAATGAATAAGAGATTCAAGACTTCTTTTGTTGAGAACATTAGAAGGTAAACGATCACATAAATCAGATAATGACTTAAATATTCCAAAACTATTTCTGTTTTCAATTATATTTCTTATTGCAGAATCTCCTAAATTCTTAATTGCAGATAGCCCGAATAAAATCTGATTATTCTTAATAGTGAAATCAACCCCAGAAAAATTAATGCTTGGTGAAATAACTTCTATTCCCATCGAGTAACAATTGGAAATATATCTTTGCATCTTGTCGCTAGAACCAGAATTTACACTTAAAAGGGCTGCCATATATGCAACAGGAAAATGGGCTTTTAAAAATGCAGTTTGATAAGTTACTGCACCATAAGCTGTTGAGTGACTTTTATTAAAACAATATTCTGCGAATAAAACCATTTGATCAAAAAGATCATTTGCTAATTTTTCATTTACTCCCTTCTTCATAGAACCGTCTACAAAAATATTCCTATGCTTTACCATCTCAGATACTTTCTTTTTACCCATTGCTCTTCGAAGTAAATCAGCGTCACCTAAAGAATAACCAGCAAGGTCTTGAGCAATTTTCATGATTTGTTCTTGGTAAACCATAATTCCATAGGTTTCAGTAAGAATTGACTTAATAAAAGGATGAGGAAAATCAACCTTTTCGTAGCCATTTTTACGATTTATGAATTTAGGAATAAGGCCTGCATCAAGTGGACCAGGTCTATAAAGAGCCAGTATGGATGATATATCCTCAAGAGAATTAGGTTTGAAATCCTTAACGACCTGTTTCATCCCAGAAGATTCAAGTTGAAAAATACCTTCAAGATCTCCTCTACCAATAAGGTCAAAAGTTTTACCATCATTTTGAGGTAACTCATCAATATTTATTATCTTTCCAGTAGATTGATTAATAAGAGAAACTGTCTTTTCAATCATAGTAAGATTCTTAAGACCCAAGAAATCCATTTTCAATAATCCAAGTGATTCGATATCATCCATAGAATATTGAGTTATTATTTGACCTTCATTATTCCTTTGAAGAGGTACAAGTTCGTCAAGAGGTTCTGATGCAATAACAACTCCAGCTGCATGAACTCCATATGTTTTATTAGTTCCTTCAATTCTTAAAGCCAAATCAACCCATTTTTTTATCCTATTATCATTAATATATTTTTCTCTAAACTCCTGGCTAGGAGAATTCTTATCAATCATTTCATTTAGTTTATAGGGTTTCCCTCTTACAACCGGTATTAATTTAGCTAATTTATCCGCCTCTCCATACGGTATGTCTAGAACCCTTGCAACATCCTTTAAAACCGCTTTAGAGGTCATTTTATTGAAAGTAATTATTTGCGCAACTTTATCCTCCCCATAACGATTAGTAACATAATCAATAACTTCATTTCTCCTGTCAATACAAAAGTCTGTATCAATATCTGGCATAGACTTTCTTGCTGGATTTAAAAATCTTTCAAACAACAATCCATGCTCAACAGGATCTATATTTGTGATTTGAAGGGCATAAGCAACTAGTGAGCCTGCTGCAGAACCTCTCCCTGGCCCTACAGGGATAGAGTTATCTCTTGCAAATTTTATATAGTCCCAAACAACCAAAAAATAATCTGGGAAACCCATATCTTTTATGATTTTCAATTCTGAAGATAGTCTTCTTCTATAGTTCTCATCAACTTCTGTAAGATCATTTTTTTTTAGTCTTTTTAAAAGACCTTTGTTAGATAATTGTGTTAAGAAAGAGAATGAATCCGTATCTTCGTTAAGAGGGAATTTTGGCATTCTATAATTACCAAACAAATCAAATACTTCAACTTTTTGAGAAATTTCAAGTGTATTGTTCACTGCCTCATTAATTGATTCATCATCAATATGATCTTTAAAAAGTTCAAGCATTTCATTTTCACTTTTAATATATTCTGTACCCGTATATCTCAATCTTTTTTCATCACTTATTAGTTTTCCTGTTAATACACAAAGCAAAGCATCATGTGCTTCAACATCCATATTTGATAAGTAATGTGCGTCGTTGGTAGCGATGACTTTTATTTGGTGCTTCTTTCCAATTTTTATTAATTCAACGTTAACAATTCTATCCTCAATAGAGCCGTGATCTTGTATTTCTAGATAAAAATCATCTGCAAATAATTTTTTATACCAAAGAGCTATATCCTCTGCAATATCTAATCTACCTTTTAAGATAGCCTGAGGTATCTCTCCACCAAGACAAGCTGTAGAAACTATTAGACCATCGCTATATTTACTTAAAAAAGATTTATCAATACATGGCCTAGAAAAAATGCCTCGACCTCTCATCCCATTTAGGTGGCTAATTGTTGTTAACTTCACTAAATTCTTATAACCAGTGTAATTTTTTGCTAAAACTACCAAATGATATCTTTTTTCTTTTTTAGGTTGAGGATCATCAATAGAACCATTAATAACGTACATTTCATTACCAATAATTGGTTTTATACCTTTCTCCTTACACTTCTTGACCAAATCAAGAACACCATACATAACTCCATGATCAGTAAGAGCTATAGATTCCATTCCAAGATCAGAAGCTCTATCAACAATTTTTGAAATTTGACTGGCTCCATCAAGTAAGCTGTAGTCACTATGATTATGAAGAGGAACGAAACCCATATTCAAATAATTTATATATACAAGATAGAGAAAATTTCTAAAAGATCTACACTATGTGATTACAAATTAATGATTAATACAAATTTAAAATAAAGGTCTATTCTTAATTACTTGAGCATCAATCTCAAAAATATTTGCAGCATTCAATATTCTCTCTTCATCTAATACATTGCCTATTAATTGCATTCCTATAGGTAAACCATTAGCGTCAAAACCACAAGGAATACTAATTGCGGGGAGTCCGGCTAAATTAACAGGAACAGTTAGTAGATCAGACAAATACATTGAAAGTGGATCATTTACGAAATCACCTTTCAAAAAAGCGGTAGTTGGACAAGTGGGGGTTAATAAAATATCCACTTTCTTAAAAGCATTATCAAAATCTTTTCTAATTAATGTCCTAACTTTTTGTGCCTTTTTGTAATAGGCATCACTGTATCCCGCTGACAACGCATAAGTTCCAATCAAAATTCTTCTTTGAACTTCATCTCCAAATCCTTCAGCTCTACTTTTTGAAGTCATATCAATAAGATTTAAACCTTCATTCGATCTGTAGCCATATTTGACTCCATCATATCTAGCTAAATTTGCGGAGGCTTCAGATGGTGCAATGACATAATATGTGGCAATTCCGTCATTGAATCTAGGACATTCAACTTCTATAATTTCAGCTCCTAATGTTTTGAATCTCTTAACTCCAGAAAGAACAGATTCCTTAACTTCTGGATTAAGGCCTTGGTGTTCAAAACATTCTTTAATAATTCCAATTTTTATTCCCTTTATAGATTTATTTAAATTACTAAGATAATTTGGCACTGGTTTGTCAAGACATGTTGAGTCTAAAGGGTCTTTACCAGATATTGAATAAAGAATTTCAGCAGCATCTGAGACAGTATTTGTAATAGGGCCAATTTGATCAAGAGAGCTTGCAAATGCTACTAATCCCCATCTGCTAACTCTGCCATAGGTAGGTTTAAGCCCAACAACACCACAAAAAGAAGCTGGTTGTCTTATTGATCCTCCTGTATCAGAACCTATAGCCGCCGCACAAAAACCAGCAGCGACTGAAGCAGCACTACCTCCAGAACTTCCTCCTGGAACTCTATTGATATCCCAGGGATTAGAAGTGACACCAAATACAGAAGTTTCCGTTGAACTACCCATTGCAAATTCATCTAAATTTGTTTTTCCTAAACAAATTCCTCCTGAAGACCATAACTTACTTGAAGCTGTAGATTCATAAGGTGCAACAAAGTTTTTGAGCATTTTACTTGCACAAGTGGTTGTAACACCTTTGGTGCAAATATTATCTTTAATTGCAATTGGTATCCCCGCAAGTGGAGGAAGTTCTTCTTTTTTTTGAATTAATTTGTCTATATACTTAGATTGAGCGATAGCAGTATCTTTTGTAGTACAAATATATGAATTGATTTCAGGGTCTTTATGATCAATTTTAGAAAAAAAATCATCAATTAATTCTTTAACAGAAGCATTATTGCTAATAATTTCCTTTCTTAAAGAATTAAAATTCATTTTTTAATCTATTTCTTAAAATTAGAGTAATCAAACAGTTAATGGTTCTTCTTTTTTGCAGCGAATCAGACTATGTTTAATATCTTTAAACCCTTCATCGGAAAGATCTTTAATAAAAGCAGACATATTTTCTTCTAAACTGCGCTTAGTAATAAATGGGCCGAACCAATAAGTACCATTTGGTTGAATTGTCTCAATTTTAGCCCACCAAGCTAATCCGAGTTTGTTTCCGAAGTTTCTAATCAATTTTATAGGTCTGCTAGACCATCAATTCTTGTTAAATTCTATACAATTTTGTAGTGAAAATTCAATAAATTTTTATTAATCATAAAAATATATTGAAACAACAACATTTTAGAGGTCTTTAATACAAATGAAAATAAATATATAAATTATTTACTTGTCAAATGAAATAGTGATATGGCAGCCGCCACAGAGGCATTTAAACTTGAAGTCTTACCTTTTAGAGGGATGCTTAATAGAAAATCGCAATTTTTTTTAGTAAGCAAAGAAATACCTTTATCTTCTGAACCGACTATAACTACCAAGGGTGTTTTTTCTTGAAAAGTTGAAATTGATAATTGACTATCTCCAGATAAACCAATAACAAGAAAGCCATTTTTCTTAAGCTCATCAAGTGCTCTATTTAAGTTAACAACTCTACTTACTTGCAAGTGTTCTAAAGCTCCTGCAGCTACCTTAGCAACTGTTCCCGTCAATCCAGCAGATCTTCTCTGAGGAATAATGATGCCCTTGCAATCAAAGGCCTCCGCTGATCTTATAATCGCACCAACATTATGTGGATCAGTTATACCATCCAATGCGAGTATTATAGGGTTTGTGCAGTTGTGTTTAGAAAAATCGATTAATCGTTCTAGAGATAGTGTTTCAGAGCATGCTAACTGCAATGCAACACCTTGATGTGAAGCACCATATGTCAATTGCGAAAGCCTGTTCCAAGAAACTTCTTCAATGAGGACTCCTTTAGATTTAAGGTTCTTTAGCAAAATATAGAATTTGTCTGAAGAAAAGATTTCCGAAGTACACCAAATCCTATTAATGGCCCTTTCACTTCTAAGAGCCTCATAAACTGAATGTTTACCCCATATCCAATCATCAAAATTTCTCTTATTTTTAAACTCTTGATGAATATCAGGATTTTTATTAGAAAATTCTGTATGAGAGTTAAATATTGGCTTTCTCCATTTTAAAGATGGAAAAGTCTTATTTTTATCATTTTTATTTAAATTATCTAAATTATTATTTTTCCCAGAATTGTTTAAAAATCTTTCATTTTTTTTTGAACTATTTTTATTTTTTTGGTGATAACCAGAATCAGAATTTTTTTTGTACTCTTTATTATTTTTTCCGGAAAATTTATTTTTAGAGAAGTTTTTCATAGGTTCAATTCATTTTTAATTCTAAATATTCAAAAAGTGTTGATAATCTTTGAGGATCTTTTAAAAATAGCCAGCCAATTAGAGTTTCAAAACCAGTCGCTCTGGAGTATATGGTTGGATCAGTTGATTTGGGATATCTCTTTGTTTTATTTCTAGCACGCCTAATTAGATCTATTTCATTTGAATTTAATAAATGTTCTATTTGACTTAAAGATTTTGACTGAGATTTTGCTTTTACTTCATTTACAACAGATAAATGGAGATCTTTAGATTTTAAAGGAAAATGAACATATCTTAGTCTTTGGTGAAGCTCCCATACCGAATCTCCAAGCCAAGCAAGTTGAATAACACCTATATCATCGGGAGATCCATATGGAACCAAGTTTTGAATCCAATAATTCAATTTCTTAAATAATTTAATGAATCTTCAAGACTTGACTTCAAGTTAAGAAAATCCCCTAAGCGAACAAGTTTAATTGTTTGGGCCACTCTAGAATTGCCAACAACTGAGAAGCCAAGTTTCAACTTTTTGCATTCTTTAGCGGTCTGAACAAGAGCTCCAAGGCCGGAAGAATCTAAAAAATCTATTTTTGTAAGATCAATAACGAATGGAAGTTCATTTTTTATGTTATTTGAAACAAAGGTCTTAAATTGTTTTTCTGAGAATGCATCAAGTTGTCCTTTAAAAGTAAAAACAATAACATTTGTTTTAAACTCAAGGTTTCCTCTTAATGAAACCGTTAACTTCTGGAAATCTTCTATGATGTATACCTCCAAAAAATTAATATATTAAATGTAATTATCAAATCAAAAGAAACCAATATGTCAACATCTTTCTAACATTAGAGAAACAAATTTCTTAAATAAATAATCCGAATCATGAGGGCCTGGACCTGCTTCTGGATGATATTGAACACTAAATATTGGTTTATTATTAACTTCTAGGCCAGCGACAGTATTATCGTTAAGATTGTAGTGAGTTATTCTAACTATGTCCTTTGAGAGAGAATCAGGATCTATAGCAAAACCATGATTCTGACTAGTTATCTCAATTTTATTATTTTCACCACAAGGATGATTTAAACCACGATGTCCAAAAGGTAATTTATAAGTTGAACCTCCTAATGCTAATCCAAATATTTGGTGGCCCAGGCAAATACCAAACATAGGTATTTCACCATATTCAATAAGTGATTTTGCTAAGTCTATACCTTCAGAAACAGAAGAAGGATCGCCAGGACCATTTGAGAAAAAAATACCATGTGGCTTGATAGATAGAATTTCTTTTAAAGAAGATCGAGAAGGCAAGACCAAAACTTCACAACCATGGGATACAAGTCTATTTAGAATTGAATTTTTAATTCCAAAATCAATTGCTACTATTTTTAATTTTTTAAACGATTTATCGTATCTTTTTCTTAAATCAAAAATTGTTTGTGTATGACTTTGCCATAAATATTGATGCTTTGTTGAAACTACTTTTGATAAATTCAAACCCTCCATCTTTGGCGTATCATGAATTATCTTTAAACAACTTTCCACAGTTTTATCTTCAGAGGTAATAACTCCATTCATAGATCCATTAGATCTTAAAATTTTAACGAGAGCTCTTGTATCAATTCCATGAAGGCCGATTATGTTTTTTTCAACTAACCATTGATTGAAATTTTTTTTAGATCTCCAGTTGCTTTTATTAGAAGAAAAATTTCTAACAATTATCCCTTTAACATTAATATTAGATTCTGAATCTTCAAAATTAATACCAGTATTTCCAATCTCTGGATAAGTAAATGTTAATATCTGTCCGTAGTAACTTGGATCAGTAATAACTTCTTGATACCCCGTCATTCCCGTATTAAAGACTATTTCACCAATAGCTGTACCAGAAGCACCAAAATAAAATCCAGGGAACACAAATCCATTACTTAAAACTAATTTCGCGTTTTTCTTATATGGATTAATCATCAATTTAAATTAATTAATTTGTGGATAAATAATTTTTTAAAAGTAAAAACTTTTTCCAAGGATCTCCTTTATTAATCGAAAATAAAGCTTTGTTAAATCCTTCATATAAATCATCTTCAATTTCTGCTACCCAAAGCACTAAAGCAGCATTCAAGGCAACGACATCTATATGAGATTTTTGTCCAGAACCATTTAAAACAGACTTTAATATTTCATCGTTAGAATCATGATCAGAAACCACAAGTTTTTTGTTGGATATATTTTCATGGTTAAAATCTGAAATATTAATTTCTGAAAACCTTAGTTGTCCATTTTCAACAAAAACTAATTTATTAGTTCCTTGAAGTGAAGCTTCATCAAGACCTCCACAACCATGAACTACTATTGCTCTATTCATACCCATTTTTAAAAGCGCGCTTCCCATAGGTTTTAAAAGATCCTCAGAAGCAACACCCAAAACTTGTGCATTGGGTCTTAAAGGATTTACCAATGGTCCAAGTTGATTAAATACTGTCCTGATTCCAAGGGTCTTTCTTAATGGAGCAAGTTTTATTAAAGATTTATGCCAAACAGGTGCGAACAAAAAAGTTATCCCAATTTCACTTACGGCTGTGATTACTTTTTCTAATGAACAATTTAAATTCAAACCAAGATTCAGCAAAACATCAGCAGAGCCAACTTTCCCACTAGCACTTTTATTTCCATGTTTTGCAATTTTTACTCCACAAGATGAAGCTACAAATGCTACTGCAGTTGAAATATTAAATGTATTAGCTCCATCACCTCCTGTTCCACAAGTATCTACCAAATACAAATTAGGTCTTTCTACCGGCAATTCGCAAACATTTAAGAGTTCCTCAGCCATAGAACTTAATTCTACACCGGTAGAGCTCTTAGCTCTTAGAGCACTCAAAAAAGCTCCAGTTTCAACATCTGAAATTTTATCATGAAGCCATCTTTGCATTAAGGACCTAGAAGTTGAATCATCAAGGTTCTTTCCCTCTAACAAATTATTAAGAATTTCAGCGTTTGATAGATTAGAAAACATTTATTTATTGAAGAATAATTATGAAGATAAAATTCAATTTGAGGTATCAAAACCTGAGCCAACTAAATCTTTATTTGTATTTGAAGGCCTGAAGCTTTTTGACCAAATATTTTTTGTTTTAGAAAAAAGTTCATTTTTAGTTATTTTCCAAAATTTTAAAATTTTTTCAATATCATTTTTAATTTCAATTTCTCCAGGGAAATTGGTATAACGGTTTATTAATCTAGCTAAATTTATATAGTCAAGATTTTCAGGTGTTTTTTTAGTGATAAGGGAATCTATAATGTCTTTGTCGGTTTCATGTAATGGATGAGTTTGCTCGTTACCCATAAAAAAATACTGAATCATTTATAAAATTAGCTCACAAATTCAAAAATGAAACATTATCTTAATCATATCGGCAAAACAAAATGAAAAATTTAAAGATAAAAGTTATATCTAAATACCTGAGACCTTACAAAAAAGAATTCTTATATGGAGCTTTAGCTCTTTTAATAGTCAATATATTAAGTGTTGTAATACCTCTAGAAGTAAAAAATATTATTGACCAGTTACAAGAAGGATTTTCTTCTGATTTTGTTATTTCTAAATCTCTATGGTTAATATTTTTAGCAACTTGTATGGGTTTAATAAGATTATTTTCAAGACAAATTGTCTTCGGAATAGGTAGAAAAGTAGAGGTAAATCTTCGCCAAAAACTTTTTGACCATTTACTTATACAAGATCCAGAATGGATTCAAAAAAAAGGGAGTGGAGACATTATTAGTAGAGCAACAAGCGATGTTGAAAACATTAGAAGGCTATTGGGTTTTACTGTTTTAAGCTTGTGCAACATTGTCTTAGCTTATTCATTCACTATTCCTTCAATGTTTTCGATAAATAAAACATTAACAATTTCAGCTTTAATGATTTTTCCATTAATCCTTGGAATTGTAAGTCTCTTCGGCGGCAGAATGGTTAGTCAAAGAAAAGCTCAACAAGAATCTTTATCAAAACTAAGTGATTTAATACAAGAAGATCTGTCTGGTATAAGCGCCATCAAAATTTATGCTCAAGAGAATGCTGAGAGAAAAGAATTTAATATTCATAACAATGATTATAGAAATTCAGCGATAAAACTTGCAAGAACGGCGAGTACCCTATTCCCACTGTTGCAAGGTATTTCCTCAATTTCATTGTTAATTTTATTGTCATTAGGAACTTATCAATTAGAGAGTGGATTTATTTCGATAGGTGGTTTAGTAGCTCTAATTCTTTACGTAGAAAGACTTGTATTCCCTACAGCTCTTTTAGGTTTTACGTTAAATACTTTTCAACTTGGTCAAGTAAGTTTGGATCGGGTGGAAGAAATCTTTAATAAGATACCAAATATTGTAGATAGAGAAGAAACTAAATATTTAAAAAGGAAGGTTAAAGGATTCTTAGAAGCAAAAAATTTGACAATAAAGTATCCAGGATCAAAATTTAATTCATTAAATAGTCTCAATTTTAAAATTTATCCTGGAGAACTTATTGCAATAGTTGGCCCAGTAGGTTGTGGCAAGACAACACTAGCAAAGTCTTTAGGTAGAACTATTGAAATTCCAGACAATCAATTATTTTTAGATGAAATTGATGTAAAAACATTAAAATTAAGCGATCTTAGAAAAAATATTTCTATCGTTCCTCAAGAAGCATTCTTATTTACTTCTACAATCTCAGAAAACCTAAGTTTTGGAGAACCCAAAGCTTCTAAATATTTAGTTAAAGAAAGCGCTACAAAAGCCGGATTAATTGATGATATCAATAGCTTTCCACAAAGGTTTAAAACCATTGTTGGTGAAAGAGGTATTACATTAAGTGGTGGACAAAGGCAAAGAACTGCACTAGGAAGAGCATTACTTGTTAATTCTCCTATTGTTGTTCTTGATGATGCTTTAGCAAGTGTTGATAATAAAACAGCAGCAAGAATAATAGATGAAATGAGCGATAGAAGTAATAAAACAATCATTATGATTAGTCACCAACTTTCTGTTGCAGCTACCTGCGATAGGGTTTTAGTAATGGATAAAGGAGAAATAGTACAAGAAGGGGTCCATAAAGATTTAGTAAAAGAGAATGGACTATATAAAAAACTTTGGGAGAGAGAATTAGCTACCAGAATTATCAAGAGCTAAAAGTTTATTTTTTTACTAATAATATGTAGATTTAAATTATGTTTAAATTCCTGAAAAAAATTATGAATAATAATGAGCTTAATTCAACTAATGATGCTTATTTATTACATAGAATATTAAAAACAGATATTAAAAAAGATCCTAATACACAAGAAGATGAAATAATTTTTGGATGTGGTTGTTTCTGGGGTGCTGAAAAATGTTTTTGGAAACTTCCAGGAGTTGTCACAACTTCTGTAGGTTATGCTGGTGGTGAAAAAATCAATCCAACTTATTATGAAGTATGTTCAGGCTTAACGGGTCACTCAGAAGTTGTAAGAGTTATATGGGATAAAAGGGAAATTGATATAAGTGATTTATTAAAAATGTTTTGGGAATGTCATAACCCTACTCAAAAAAATAGGCAGGGTAATGATATTGGAACTCAATATAGATCAGCAATATTTTACAAAAATGAATATAATTTAAACAGTATCTTAGCCAGTAAGGAACAATATCAAAAGGAATTAAACAAAAAAAATTTTGGTTTGATTGAAACGGAAATAAAAAAGATAGATTCATATTTTTATGCAGAACAATACCATCAACAATATCTTGCATCAGCTGGAAGCAGGCAGTATTGTTCGGCCTCTCCTACAAAAGTTAAGTTAGGATTTTTTACTGGAAGCAACTACAAATTAAAAGATCATATATGGGAAAGCTTTAATTGGGAAGTTGATAAGTGTGTATTGAGATCTGATAACAATCCAATAAAGAATAACATTTAGATCAATCTTATCTTTATAGTAAAGACACGGGGCGTAGCGCAGTTTGGTAGCGCACCACTTTGGGGTAGTGGGGGTCGTGGGTTCAAATCCCGCCGTTCCGATTACTTATCGTCTTCATTTATGAGAGATTTGTATAATTTATATGAACTTATGCCTACAGCTATGAATGTAAAAGAAGAAAAAAAAGCCAAAATCAATATAGTAAAATTTGAAACTTCCACTTCACCTAGTTGGAAAGATATAAAAATATTCATTAGAAAGAATTTTTTTAAACCTTAACACAATTGAAAAAAATTTTTTAACAACCAATTATAAATTTAGAAGAATTACAACACCAAAAATAACTCTATAGATAATAAATATTTTCAAACCATTTGAAGAAAAATACTTTAATAAGAAATCTATAGCTAATAAAGAGGATAAAAATGTCGTAATAAGGCCAACAAAAAGAGGGAGAAAACCTAATGAAAAAAAATCATTAAAAGAAGAACTAAATTCAACAATCGCAGCAATTGAGATAGATGGCATCCCTAAAAGAAAAGAAAATTTCGCAGCATCACCTCTTTCCCATCCTGATATTAGAGCGCTAGAAATAGTAATCCCAGATCTCGAAACACCCGGAAAAATGGCAAATGCCTGAAAGAAACCTATCAAAAAACTATCTGAATAATTATGATTTTTTATATTAATAGAACCTCTTTTAGAATTATCTGCCAAATACATAAGAATAGCCATTAGGAATGATACTAAAGCTATTGATAAATTTGAACGAAGCACGTTATCAAAAAAATATGGGGCAAATAATTTTATACTTGCACCAAGCAAAATAATTGGAATAGTCCCAATCAAAATAGACTTTAGTAACCTTTCATGTAATAGATATTCAAGAAACTTTTTTGAATATTGACTTCTGAAATTAAAAATATCATTCCTAAAATACCAAGCTAAAGCCAAAACGCTTCCAAGTTGAATAGTCGCGGACACAGAGGCGCCAGGATCATCAATACCTAAAAAAAGGGATATTACTTTTAAATGAGCTGTACTACTAACAGGAATAAATTCGGTCAAGCCTTGAATTAAGCCATATAAAATAAATTTTAAATATTCCAAAAAATTACTTAATTATCTAATTAATTAATAGCAATTTACATTTAATATTAAAAAGCTATTATAAAATAATGAAAAAAAATTCTATCTTAATATTATTTTTTCTTTTTTCCTTAATCTTTTCTGATTCTGCAAAAGCCAACTACTGGTTAATAATTGGAACTTATAGACAGGGGCCAGGAAGAAGGCCAGAGGTTAGTGGAATAACAAGTCCTTCTTTACATTCTATTCCAATGAAAGATTTAGATACATGTAATAAGGCAGGTGAAAAAATTACAAATGATATATATAAACCTATTTGGCAATTTGATAGTAGATGGACATGTGTATATAGAGGTGATTAAAATTAAAGTTACCTTTTAACATCATGAGCACAGCCATCTCCCTTATAATTTTCACTCTCGTAAAAATCATTTTTTGTACCAAAGTAAACTGTTAATAAAACGAAAGGTAAACTTAATATAAATAAAATAGTTGTTAAATCCATAGAGTTAGCTTATTTAATAGGGATAGAAAAAATTAAAATAACTATTTGTTCAATAAACTAAGCTTTAATAATCTGTAGGTCCTTTAATACCAAGATAAAAGAAGGCACCTAAACCAACCAAAAGTAAGACTCCAGCGATAGCTGCAGAAGGAACAAAACCACCTATTGCAAAGGAAGAAAAATAATACATCTATAAAACTAAAACTAGTTTGATAATATCAATAAAAACTTGGTATTTGTAAAAAATTTTGACTCGAAGACAATTAGAGAATATCTGTTTTAGGCAACTAAAGTTGAATCTTCATTATCAGCAGAAATTCTTATTCTTTCTTCCAACTTAGGACCATATAATTCATTTCCCCAAATTTCAACTCTTGAATCGTTCGGGGCCATAAAAGTAAGAATGTCAGTTGGGAATAAAACTCTCTCTAAGAAAAAGTTTGAAGGTCCTATACATCTCAATACAACCATTCTACAACCTTCATTTTTGTAAGAAAACTCAACCATCACAAAAAAGCAAAATATAGTCAATTTAACAACATTAAGAGCAAAAAAAAATGTATAAAAAATTACTGAAAAAAAAGAAATTTAGAAAAATACTACAAATTTAATCCAGCCTCAACTAAATGTCTTTCCTGATCAATTAATAAAAGGGCGTAAGACTTTATAAAATCAAAACTTCTATATGGAATTGAGACATTAAGCATTCTTAAGAAATTAGATAATTTTTCATCTTGAAGAGCGTTACCTTTGTGTAAAAACATTTCTTTTTCCTGATTTGTTTTCCACTTATTCATATATTCAATCTTCAAGGGCTTTAAGTGCCAAATATTATCTATTAAAGTCCAAATATCTAAATATTCTTTTAAGTTATTTTGTATCTGTATTATATAAGAAGATTCTTGAAGACTTAATTTATTTGTATTTAATGGTCGATCTTTTATATCAATAGAGTAAGGTTGAATTCCCAAAAACCAACCCTCAAGAATTAATAAATCAGGATTATCAAATCTCCAATGAGATCTATCTCCTAAACCATTTCTTAAAGATTTATCGAAAACTGGTACATTTAATTTTCCACTTTTCTTCCAATCTAATAATTTTTCATGCATTAATTTTACTGAGTGACTACCTGGAAACCCTCTTGAGACATTCCATGGGTTATTCTTAATTGCTAATTCCATTTCCTCTGATGGAAGATAAAAGTCGTCAATTGATATAACAGCAATTTTAAAGTTTAATCTTAACGATATGGCTTCTAGCCATTTACCTAGTGTTGTTTTACCTGTACCAGGTAAAGCTGAAATCCCAATAATTTTTCTATCAGAAAAATTATTCTGATATTTATAAGCCTGAGACAAAAGAGGTAAAGCCAAACCCCAAATCCAATCATCATTTACTTTATTGTTCCAATATTGATCAATTGCAAGAATGTTTTTTTGATTGTTCCAAAAATTGAACCAATCATCCAAGGATTCCCAACCAATATCAATAATTAATTTTTCAAACTTATCAAGAGGAAAATTAATATCTAAATCTTTCATCTTTCTAAGTTAGTTCTCGCTTATTTATTAATTTATTAATTTCATTTCTCCAACCATATCCATTTGGTTCAGAAGCCAAAGTAAATTCCAAATCTTTTAATTGATCTAGTAAATTTAAGTTAGGTCCATCTATTCCAGGAATAACTATTTTAATATCTGAGTTTAAAAGTAGAGGCAAATCATTTGGAGAATCTCCTAAACCTATAATTTCAATATTATGAACATTTGAATATTCTTTAAGAGCATTTATTGCTTTCCCTTTATTAGATTTTGTAGATAATAAGTGACTCATTCTATTGCCCTTAAAAATATCAACATTGAATTTTTTACAACAGATATTAATTTTCTCTTCTAGATAACTTGGCGGATTTAAAAAAGGCATGCTCCAGTGTCTATCTCGCATTAAGTTCAATGAGTTGCCTTCTAAACCTGTAAGCTGAGTAGCTTCTTGATCAGTTAGATTATTAAGAGGAGTAAGTTTATAATCAATTTCTTTAGAAATAAAATTTAAGATTTCTTCAAGAGATTCGTATTTTATTCCAAGAATAATTTCTCCATTTACTCTTTTAAGAGATTCACCATATATTGCCGCACCATTCTCAACAATATAAGGATCCATCAGGTTTAGTTCCTTTCTAATAACTTTTACTTCAGAAGCGGTTTTGCTTGTACAAAGAATTACGGGTATAGATAATTTTTGTAATTTTTTTATAGTTTCTTTAGCAGGTGATAAATCATAAGAGTGATCCATTAAAGTACCATCTACATCACTTACTACCCAAACAGAAGAATTTTCTATCATTTTTATAAAGCACTAAGCCAAATTACTTGAAAAGGATCAAGACTAATATTTTTGCAATTGTATTTAGTGGATGTTAAAAAATCATGGGTATTGAAATCATTATCAATTATTTTTGGTATGTCATTATCATTCAATTGATAATTAATTTTATTTTCAGTCATATTATGTATTGCAAAAACAGACTCAGGACCGTTACCTCTTTTGATTACAACAATATCACTTCTACCTTTAGACAAACATTTCATTTGTGAACAAGGGTGAAATTGCTTTAATTCTGATCTGACATCCATAGCATTACGAAGATATTTTAAGTTTTTATTAGCATTAGATTCAGGATTATTTAAAACAGCTGAAAGATTTTCTGATTTAAACTTTTCTCTGTTTAGATCTCTTCTTTGACCTGTCATAGAAAAGCTTTTGATGTCATTTTCTGAAGCTAGTAATGCTGGCAAATAAAATGCAGGGACCCCTTTAAGAGCCATTACTAATAATTGACTCAAAATAAATCTCTCATATTGAAATCTTTTAGCATCTCTACTGGAGTCTTCCATTGCACTCCACCAACTAATATTCAATTCATAAGGTTTATCATCACCATTTGATAAACGTCTATGACTTACTAATCCTCCTCTTTTCTCACAATTAATTAATAAATCCTTAATTCTCTGCTCATTCATTAACCCCTCAAGAGCTCTTAGCCCAACACCATCGTGCGATGCAGTGAAATTAAATAAAGTGGTCTCTTCAGGTAATATGGGCCAATCAAAAATCCATGAGTTTAGAATATCAGCTCTTGAAGAAATAATTGCCTCTAGGAGAAGAGGAGGCAATGGGAAATTATATGCCATATGGGCTTCATCGTCATCAATGAGATAAGATAGATTCTCTTTCTGAGGAACATTGGTTTCTGTTATTAAAACGCCATCATCAAGAAGATTATTTAAAAGAACTCTTAAGAGTTTGACAATTGAATGTGCTTTAGGTAAGTGTAAGCATGTAGTCCCTGATTCCTTCCAAATAAAACCTACAGCATCAAGCCTTAGCCATTTAATTCCATTAGATAAGTAAGTAGTAATTAAATTTAAGAACTCAAGAGTCATATTAGGATTATGCCAATTCAAATCAATTTGATCTGGCCCAAAAGTTGTCCAAACTTGTTTGGGCCCATCATCAGTGTTTATTTGAGAAAACAAAGAGGAACTTCTAGGCCTAACTACATTTGACCAGTCAAGATTTTGCTTCGGTGAAAAAACATTTGATATACCCGGTTCTTGGGATTTAATAAATTGTTGAACCCAAGGGTGAGATGATGAAACATGGTTTAGTACTAAATCAGCCATCAAATCATGATCTGTAGAAATACTTTTGAGATCATCCCAACCACCAAATTTCTCTTCTAGGGAATCATAACTTGAAACTGCGAAACCTCCATCGCTTGTGGATTTCAGAAAAGGAAGAATATGTACAATTTTAGAAAGACTACCAAAATGTTTACTTAACAACTTCTTAAGAGTTATTAATGTTGCCTCGTTATTTTTATAAATACTATCTGCATAAGTTATCAAAACTGAATGAGATTCATTCCACCTTTCTTTATCTCTTATTTCTTCATAAGCAGATTTCTCTGAGAAATCATCTAAAATCTGTAATAATTGGTTTGAAATAAAATTAATTTCTTCTGTAGTATGATTTGAATAAATTGTTTTTAACAATTTATCAATTTTTAATCTATCTAATTTTTTCTCTGAATCAATTTGCTTCACTTTGAAAAAATCATCGAAGTATTAATACCATTCTGCACATCAATTAGAAAATGGACTTTCAACAAGGTTTAATCACAACAATACATGAATATGGAGTTACAGGAAATTTACTTAAAGAATTAAACAAAAGTCTTAAAAGAAGATCAACTAGCATTTTAATACCATGCTTATATGAAGAGTTTGAGCGTCCAGCACTAAAAGATATAAGAGAAGTTTTAAAAAACCTTACAGGCTTAAATGAATTAGTAATTGCTCTCTCAGCAAAAACTGTTGAGCAAGTTAAGGCAGCAAAGTCATTTTTTCACTCAATGCCATTCCCAGTTCACGTTCAATGGACTAATTCTCCCTCTGTAATTGAGCTTTTAAAAAGCCAAGAAAAAAATGGATTAGAACTTTTAGGAACCCCAGGTAAAGGATGGGCTGTGTGGCAAGGCATAGGAGTTGCGACTAGGAAATCAGAAGTTGTTGCTCTTTTTGATGCTGATATAAGAACTTTCAGTCCTTTATATCCTTCAAGAATGATCCTTCCACTTCTGGATGAATCATATGGCATATCATATGTAAAGGCTTTTTACAGTAGATTATCTCTAGAAACAAATCAATTGCAAGGAAGAGCAACAAGATTATTCGTGGGTCCTTTACTAGCAAGTCTTGAACAGTTAGTTGGTAAGGGTCCGTTTTTACAATATCTTCAATCATTTAGATATCCATTAGCAGGTGAGTTTGCTTTTACTAAAGACCTTGCTATGAATTTAAGAATACCTTGTGACTGGGGTTTAGAGATAGGTTTATTATCAGAGGTTTATAGAAATGTAAGGACCTCCAAAATAGCCCAGGTTGACCTAGGTTTATTTGATCATAAACATAAGAATATTGGAGATTCTTCTAAAGAAGGATTGCAAAAAATGTGTACAGAAATACTTTCAAGTGTTTTAAGAGGTCTCATGGAACATCAAGCCGAAACCTTAACTAGCACTCAACTAGCAACTTTAGAAGTTCTCTACAAAAGAGTTGGAGAAGATCGGGTAAAACAATTTGGATTAGATTCAGCAGTTAATCAACTTCCATACGATAGGCACGAAGAAGAATTATCAGTACAAAAGTTTGCGAAACTATTAAGACCTGCTACAGAAGATTATCTGGCTTGTCCTACGACACTTCAATTACCAAGTTGGTCAAGAGTTCTTTCTTGTGAGCACAAACTGCAAGAAGATTTAGCTATTTCGGGGTCAAAAGACATAAAGATAAGTGAAAAAGAATTAATTAAAAACTTCTAAAGCAAAAAATACCTTTGAGCCATTGGGACTTCATCAAGTGGTTCACAAGTAAGAAGTTCTCCATCAGAAAAAACTTCATAAGTTTGAGGATCAACTGAAATATTTGGTAGTTTAATATTAAGTTTTAAGTTTGATTTATTGATATTTCTGGTATTTTCTACGGCAATACATTTCTTTTGTAAGCCTAATTTATTTGGAATATTTTGTTCAATTGAATTTTTACTTAAAAAGGTAAAAGAACTCTTAATTAGAGATTGGCCGAAACTTGCAAACATAGGTCGACCATGTACAGGACCTGGAGTAGGAATTGAAGCATTTGCATCACCCATTTGGGACCAAACTATAGATCCACCTTTAACAACTAATTCAGGCTTTACTGCAAAAAAGGAAGGTTTCCACAATGCCAAATCTGCAATTTTACCCTTTTCTATAGACCCAACATGTTTATCAATACCATGAGCTATTGCAGGATTAATTGTGACTTTAGATATATATCTCTTTACTCTATAATTGTCGTTTCTATCAGAATCCTGCGATAGCGGTCCCCTTTGGACTTTCATTTTATGTGCGGTTTGAAAAGTTCTTGTTATTACTTCACCAACTCTTCCCATAGCTTGAGAGTCACTGGCGATAATTGAGAAGGCGCCAATATCATGAAGGATGTCCTCCGCAGCAATAGTCTCTCTTCTGATCCTTGATTCAGCAAATGCAATGTCTTCTGGGATTTTAGAATCTAAATGATGACAAACCATTAACATGTCAAGATGTTCTTCTAATGTGTTCCTTGTATAAGGTCTTGTTGGATTTGTACTACTAGGAAGAACATTTTTTTCTCCACAGATTTTTATAATGTCTGGAGCATGACCTCCACCTGCTCCTTCGGTATGAAATGTATGAATAGTTCTTCCTGCAATAGCGTTGATGGTATCTTCAACAAAGCCTGCCTCATTCAAAGTATCAGTATGAATACATACTTGTACGTCAAAATTATCTGCAACATTTAGACAAGAATTTATTGTAGAAGGAGTGGTTCCCCAATCCTCATGAAGCTTCAATCCACATGCACCAGCCTCAACCTGATCAATAAGATTGCTCTCGTTTGTTGAATTTCCTTTTCCAAAAAAACCTAAATTCATGGGAAACGCTTCTGCAGATTGAAGCATTCTTGAAATATGAAAAGAACCTGGAGTACAAGTAGTAGCATTTGTGCCAGTTGCAGGTCCAGTTCCTCCTCCCATCATGGTTGTAATTCCAGAGGCTAGTGCTACCTCAATTTGTTGGGGACAGATAAAGTGAATATGGGTATCTATTGAACCTGCAGTAAGGATATGCCCCTCTCCAGCTATTACTTCTGTTGACGCACCAATAACAATATCAACATTATCCTGGATATCAGGATTGCCAGCCTTACCAATTTCAAAAATCATTCCATCTTTTATACCCACATCGGCCTTAATTATTCCCCACCAATCTACGATCAAAGCATTAGTTATTACGGTATCTACAGCTCCATCAGTTCTTCTTAATTGAGACTGTCCCATCCCATCTCGAATAACTTTACCTCCACCAAATTTAACTTCATCTCCGTATGTAGTTAAATCCTTTTCTACTTCTATAAAAAGTTCGGTATCAGCGAGCCTTACTCTATCTCCGGTAGTGGGTCCGTAAGTTTGAGCATAAGTTTTTCTATCAATTTTATAAGACATAATTTTAACTATCTAAAGAACCATTAACTATTGAATTAAAACCATATGCATTTCTTAAACCTGAAAATGGGACTAATTTGACATCTGTTGTATCACCAGGTTCAAATCTAATTGCTGTTCCTGCAGGAATGTCGAGACGCATACCATGTGTTATTTCTCGATCAAAAATTAAAGCTTTGTTTGCTTCATAAAAATGATAATGAGATCCAACTTGCACAGGTCTATCTCCAGAATTAGAAACCGTTACTGATTTAACTTGCTTACTAAGATTTAGTTCGATTTCACCTTGTTCAGGAATTATTTCGCCAGGAATTAAATTACTCATAACTAATTAATCGGATTGTGAATAGTAACTAATTTAGTCCCATCGGGGAAAACCGCTTCTATTTGAACTTCATCAACCATTTCAGGAATGCCCTCCATAACTTGTGATTTTGAAAGCCAGGTAGTTCCCTCTGACATTAATTGACTTACACTTTTACCATCTCTTGCTCCTTCAAGAACTTGAAAACTTAAAAAAGCAATTGTTTCAGGATAATTAAGCTTAAGACCTCGACTAAGCCTTCTTTCAGCTAAGAGTGCAGCAGAAAAAATCAATAATTTATCCTTTTCTTGAGGTGAAAGATGCATAATAAAAAATTAATCTATAAATTCTTAAAAAAGGTTCTTTCTGAACATAATTAATAATTCATAGAATCTTGTAAAGGCCATACACCTTGATATTTTGGCTCACAAAATCCACAAACAGACCTAATTTGTTTCCAAATACAAAAAAAACATTTTCTAGCATCTTGAGAAGAACTCCCTAGAAATCGTACAGAGATTCCATTTTCAAGGGTTCCAACAGATAAATTATTATTAGTTTCATTGAAAATCTTTTTTATATTTCTTACAAGATTATTTATTTTTGACTTGGAAAAATCTTTTTCGCAAATCCAAATTAAGGATCCAAAAACGGGCATGTAATCCATGCCTGACTTCGCCTCAAAACTTGTTTTAGATAATTCAATCTGATCAACATATTCCCAATCATCAAGTAAATCATTATTTCTCATAATTTCTAATTTAGACCTAAAAACTCCACTCTCAATAGATTCTCCGGAAGAAGATCTTCCAAGTCTTATTAAATCAGTAAATAAAAAACTTGAAGTATCTGAAATAGATACTTTAAAAATTTGCTCATATAAACCATTTGCAAAGATGATTGTTTCTTGGGGAAGATACTCTAAATGAGAATTGTCAAGAATGTTTATGCGATTCTTTTGCTTTGAAAAACTTCCTTTTGGAGTTATTTTAGATCTACCAACTGATCCATATACTTTCTGAGCTGAAGAAGTCGTCAACAAAACCTTAGAGTTTTTTTCAATATTTACCTTAAAGTCGAGTAAATCACCTCCTACCAATCCCCCTGCAGTATGTAGAACAGGCAAAATGCATCTGCCCTCTTGATCATGAGTAGACTTTAATAACTTATAAGGAGAAGTTGATTTAGATTTAAAGATTGTTTTATCAACATTTCCTAAACTTGCTTTATTATTGAAAAAATTTAAGAAACAATTACCTTCCCATGAAGTTTTAATCATAAATTGTTTTCTTTAATTACTAAATTAAAGTAACCAAAAATTTTGATTATGAGAATGAATAAACAAATTGTTGTAACTGATTGGATTAAGGAAAAACCGAAATTAGGTTTATTTTTAAAACTTACCTTAAGTTCTGATGAGAGAAAAATCTTAAGAGGTAAAAGATTAACTGATTGTGATCAAGAAATAATTTTACAATTACCTAGAAAAGGCAAATTAAATGATGGAGATATTCTTTCAACTAATAATTCCAATTTTTATTTAGAGATAATTGCCAAAAAAGAAGATTTAATTGAAATAAGTTCAAATTCTAAAATTGAACTTATTAAGACTGCTTATCATCTAGGCAATAGACATGTAGAAATAGAAATTGAAGAAGACATTCTCCTAACAAAAAGTGATTATGTTATTAAAAATATGCTTCTTAATTTTAAAGTTGATGTAAAAAATACGAAAAAAAAGTTTTTCCCAGAAAGAGGAGCCCATAGTCATGAGTAAAAGTCACTTATTAAAATATTTATTAATAAGTCCTAACTTACCAGTCGGAGGATTTTGTTATTCGGAAGGAATGGAGAGTTATCTTCATAATAAAAATTTAACAGATTCAAATTCAGTAAAAGAATTAATCATAAGTGAACTAAAAATTGGTCAGATAAGACTAGATGCAAAACTTTTACTAAAATTTTTTGATATTTTCAATGAGATTAACGACGGCAAAAATTTAAAAGTTAATTTGCAAAAGCTAATGAGTTTGGATAAATGGATCCTCTCATCAAAGGACTCTCTCGAAATGAGAGAACAACAAATTCAAATGGCAAAATCTCTCTTTGATTTAACCAAAGAATTTGGATTTGGATTTCTATATGAAAATAATAAAAAAAGCTCCTGGTCATTAGCGTGGAGTTGGGCTTGTTATTGTTTTGAAATTACCAAATTAGAAATGGTTGAGAATTTTTTCTATGCGTGGAGTGCAAACCAACTTAATGCTGCATTAAGAATTATTCCTATTGGGTCAACAAAAGCACAATTAATTCAGAGAGACTTATTAGAAATAATTTCAAAAGTTTCTAAAGAAATTATGGACAAAGAAATTCATGACATCTATTTTGGCAATGTAGGTTTAGCTATGGCACAACAAAATCATAATGACCTTTATACAAAACTTTTTAGAAATTAATTTATGAGCAGCAAATTGAGAGTAGGGGTTGCTGGGCCTGTAGGTTCAGGAAAAACTGCATTAGTAGAGACTCTATGCTTAAGCATGAAAAAAAATTATGAGATAGCAGTTGTCACCAATGATATCTACACCAAAGAAGATGCTAACTTTCTAATAAATAAAAAGGTTTTAGAGGAAGGAAGGATCATTGGCGTAGAAACAGGAGGTTGTCCTCATACCGCGATAAGAGAGGATTGTTCATTAAATAAAAATGCAGTTTTAGATTTAGAAAATAAATATAATCCCTTAGATTTTGTTTTTGTAGAAAGTGGAGGTGATAATTTAGCATCTAGTTTTAGTCCAGAACTTGTAGATTTATCAATATATGTAATTGATGTATCTGCCGGAGACAAAATTCCTAGAAAAGGTGGGCCAGGGATAACAAGGTCGGATTTACTATTAATAAACAAAATTGACTTAGCAGATAAAGTTGGTGCAGATTTAAATATTATGAAAAGTGATACTGAATTTATGAGAAAAGGGAAACCATGGTTTTTTACCAACCTAAGTAGCGGCATAGGAGTTGAAGAAATTACTCAATTTTTAGAATCACAGATACCCAACAATCGAAACTAGAAAAATGCTTACTACTAATGTATTGGATTCAACAAAAAGTTACGACTGATACAAAACTAATCCTCACTCGTTAATAACTTTTACTTTATCCCCTTAATGAGGGTTAATTACCTAATTTATCCTAATTCATGAGAATTTCAAGGCGTATTTTGGCAGGTTTAGCTACTGCCTCACTTGCTGTCACAGCAACTTCCTGTGGTGGAGGCGGAACCTCCGGAAGTTTCGATGACACAGTAACCGTTGGTATTTTGCATTCGTTATCCGGAACAATGGCTATCTCTGAATCAACTCTTGTTGATACAGAAAAAATGGCTATTGAAGAGATAAATGCTGCTGGTGGTGTTACAGTTGGCGGCAAAAGCTACAAAATTGAATACATAGTTGAAGATGGTGCATCTGACTGGCCAACTTTTGCTGAAAAATCAAAGAAACTCATAGACCAAGACGGAGTTCCTGTCGTATTTGGTGGATGGACATCTGCAAGTAGAAAGGCAATGTTACCTGTCTACGAATCAAAAGATGCGTTCCTCTATTACCCAATTCAATATGAAGCTCAAGAATGTTCTAACAACATTTTCTATACAGGAGCAACACCAAACCAACAATCTGAACCCGCTACAGATTTCATGTATAAGCGTTCTCCCGCTGCTGGTGGAGATTTCTTCCTTGTAGGTTCTGATTATGTTTTCCCAAGAACTTCCAACACAATTACAAAAGCTCAAGTGGCACAGTTAGGAGGTAAAGTTGTTGGAGAAGATTATCTTCCATTAGGAAATACTGAAGTTGCTCCAATTATTTCAAAAATCAAAAAGGCGTTGCCTGATGGTGGAATAATCATTAATACACTTAATGGTGACCAAAACGTTGCATTCTTCAAACAGATTCAAGACGCAGGTATTACTCCTTCAAGTGGCTACTACGTAATGAACTATTCGATTGCTGAAGAAGAGATTAGTACAATTGGTCCTGAGTTCCTTGAAGGTCACTACGGTGCATGGAACTACATGATGTCAATTGATACTCC
>CABYNZ010000008.1 GCA_902520485.1 uncultured Prochlorococcus sp.
GAAATTAGTAAAATCTGATATGGTGTCTTTCAACTCAAGATACTCATTTACTTCAAAGATTTTTGAAGTGGACTTAGTTAAATACAAAGCTGTTAATGGGGAATATTTAGCTACTTTTATTGATGGAAAAAACTTAATCGCCTCAGGATAAGATTCATATAAGTCAGAGACATAATTATTCATATCTTTTTTAAATGCAAAATATTCAGTCGCCAGAAATATGCCAGTTATAGGAATGGTTAACAAGGCTCCTGATATTGAGATCCTTAAAAGATTTTTAGTAAATGATTCCATAAAAAAAAGAAGCTAATTGCCCCTTATTTTAGATTAATTGTCAATAATGCACTAGTTATCGCACTATTTTGCTTCTGAAAGATCAGAAGTAAATTCATATCAAAGGATTAAAGAGATTAACCACTCCCTAGATGAGGGAGGGGTTTGTATTATTTAACATATATTATTTACCTTTTCTAGCTTCTTTTAGGGCTTTATCCGCAGCCCGAACCAACTTTCCTCTGTAATGAAAAGCATCTAGTACAGCATTAACATTCCATTTAATAGGTGCTGTTCTACTAGCCCCAAGAATGTAATGTTCTCTTTCTATTAAAAAGCCATCTTCATAGCAATCTCTACATTGCTTTAAGTACCATTGGCTAACTCCTAACCAGTAGGCTGCGTCACTTGTTTTAAGCCATCTCTCTTCAGTTGTCATTTTTTACCTTGAATGAAATATTACTTGGCTGTCGCTGTCTTTCCTAAAACGATTCTTAAAACCATGCTTCAACGTAAACATATAGGATTTTAGTCTTGCCACTTGTCTCGCCATTTACAAGCTATCCTTGCCCAAAATTAGTGCGAACGGAATCTCTTAAGTCTGTTTCCCAAGAACCATTACTACTACTGGCCATTTAATTAGTGCTATTAGTGCGAATATTAGTGCGATTTACCCAATATGTCCATATATTCACTTATAAGTACTTGAAGTGGAGTGTATATTTTCTTCTCTCTAAATTCTTTAAAACCCTTGCGGTAGTTCGGCTTTTGGGTATGCCCTCGTCGGGACTTGAACCCGAGACCTCTCCCTTACCAAGGGAGTGCTCTACCGCTGAGCTACAAGGGCAATTTTTTAAGTGGGCCGGGTTGGATTTGAACCAACGTAGGCAGAGCCAGCGGATTTACAGTCCGCCCCCTTTAACCACTCGGGCACCGACCCCCACTATTTGAACTTATCAGTTAATGGACACTTTGTGTGAAATTGTTTTGGTTTTTTTGTTTCTTTATAGATAGCATTTGTAAAGAAAAGACTTTATTGATGATGAATATTTTATTGATAAATGGACCAAATTTAAATCTTTTGGGCACTAGAGAACCTGAAATATACGGTAATAAAACATTGAGTGATATAGAAAAAGATTTAACTAAAGTTGCTAAAGAAAAAAGTATTAATCTTGAATGTTTTCAAAGCAATCATGAAGGAGAAATAGTAGATAAAATTCAGGAGTCTGTAAAAAGTATCCAAGGTATTCTTATAAATGCTGGCGCTTTTACTCATACCTCGATTTCTATTCGTGATGCTTTAATTGGATCGAAAATTCCGTTTGTAGAGTTACATATTTCAAATATTTTCAGTAGAGAAGATTTTCGCAAAGAATCTTTTCTTACAGATAAAGCTATAGGAATTATTAGTGGATTTGGCATATCAAGTTATTTCTTAGCTCTTGAAGGAATCATTGGATATTTAAGTAGTAAAGATTAAATGCTAGTCGATTTCAAAAGACCCACCTCTCATATTAAATATTTATCTTCATTTACCTCAGATGAGTGGATCAAACTCGCATTATCTAATCCAATCGATATTCTTATTGACCATGCTCATTGTGAAAGAAAAGCAGCAGGAGTAGCTATCCAATTGATGTTTAAATATCCATCAGAACCAAATCTGGCAGAAGTTCTAAGTCCAATAGCTAGAGAGGAATTAGAGCATTTTGAAAAAATACTTTATTTTTTAAAGGACCTCGGACATTCTCTTAAGTCCTTAAAACCGCCTCCATATGGAGCTGAATTGTCCAAGAATATAAGAAAGGAAGAGCCCAATAGAATGCTTGATAGTTTCTTAATAGCAGGACTTATTGAAGCAAGAAGTCATGAAAGATTAAGCTTGCTTGCGCTGAATTCTGAAGATAAATCGTTTAAATCCCTTTATGAGTCTCTGCTTGAGAGTGAGGCAAGACATTTTGGAGTTTACTGGAAACTAGCGCAAACTAAATTCTCTAAAAATCAAACTTTCAAAAGGTTAGAGGAATTGTCTGAAATTGAGTCGTCAATACTAACTGAAACTTTCGTATTGCCAAGGGTACATAGCTAAAGTTAATAAAATAAAAATGATAATAAACAAGTTCTTAAGTTTACTTAATCGATATAAAACTGATTTACCAACATTCACCATCGTTGGTGTAGGCCCTGGAGATCCATCGCTTTTAACAATTGCTGCTGTGGATGCAATAAAAAAAGCGAAAGTTATAGTTTTCCCAATATCAGATGATAATAAAAAGAGTTTCGCTGCGGAAATAGTCAAGAAGTACACGAAATTTAAAAAAAATATTCCTATTATCTTTCCAATGGCTAGGAAGGATTTTGATCCAGATGAAATATGGTCTAATGCTGTAGAAAAAATTGTGAAATTTATACAAAATGGCGAATCAGTTGTTTTACTTTGTCTTGGAGATACTTCACTATTTGCAAGTTCTTCTAATATTTTGAGGTTAATAAAAAATAATCATGCTGAAATTATTACCAAAACAATACCTGGTATTTCCTCTATTTCAGCAGCAGCAGCTTTGAATGATTTTGATTTGGTAAAAAAAGGCGAGACATTGATCATCAAAGAATGCCCTTCTTCAGAATCTGAATTAACAACCCTAATTAGGGAAAGTAAGGCAAATAAAACGGTATTGGCAATTATGAAAGTTGGTAAAAGATGGAATTTAGTCAGGGAAATTTTAGAAAAAGAGGATATCATCAATACATCATTAATAGCTTTAAGTGTTGGGATGCCTAATCAAATTATTCAATATGCATCACAATATAAAAAGGAATTTATGCCTTATTTCTCTTTGATTTTGATAAGGTTCGATTAATGTATAAAAAAGAAAAATTAGTTGAAAATCAATTTACATGGCCAATATGTAAGGATATATTGTTTCTTGTTCTCGAAGATAGGGTTAGTGATATTTTTGTTTGTGAATTGGTTTGGGAAAGACTTTTTTATACTAAAGAACTCTCTATAAATGATTGGGCCTCCAGCGCATTAACTCCTTCTTATTGGTCAGAAAAATTTGAAAAAGCTCCTCAAATCATTTCAGAGCGACCAGCCTCAGTACATTTGACTCGATCAATTCCAAAAGACTATAAACAAGGATTAAAAAATTTTCTTAATTTTAAAGGTTATAAGATTAATGAACTCTATCCAAGAAGAACTAGAAGAGCGACGGCAGTAAATTGGTTGATTTATTGGGCGATTGAAAATGATTGTTTTTTAAAAGATAGTGGATTATTGCCAAGTCCAAGTTCACCACCTGTCAATCCAGTTAAAGGACATTTTGGTGATCCAGAAATTAAATAAGTTTTTTTGAAAAAGGTAAATAATTCTATTAAAGGTATAGTTGTAATGGATACTACTTTCTTTGGAGAGAAGAATTGATTCTTCCTACAATAGCAATTATCGGAAGACCTAACGTTGGGAAATCTACCTTAGTTAATCGTCTTTGCCAAAGTAATGATGCAATAGTATTTGATAAACCTGGTGTTACAAGAGATAGAACTTATCAAAATGCTTCATGGGGAGGTAAGGAATTTCAAATAGTTGATACTGGAGGTTTAGTTTTTGATGATGATAGTGAATTTCTCCCAGAGATAAGGACACAAGTCTTCTTGGCTTTAGAAGAGGCTTCACTCGCTTTACTGGTGGTAGATGGGAATCAAGGCGTTACTGATGGTGATTTATCAATAGCAAAATGGTTAAGAAACTCAAGCTGTAAAACAATTGTTGCTGTTAATAAATGCGAATCGACTAATTTAGGAATATCTCTAGCTTCGGAGTTCTGGAAATTAGGACTGGGCGAACCTAACCCTGTTTCGGCTATTCATGGTTCAGGAACTGGAGATCTTTTAGATCTCGTTATTGGCGAACTTCCTGAAAATAATATCCAGGATGATGAAGAAAAGATAATGATGTCAATTATAGGTAGGCCTAATGTTGGTAAATCTAGTTTGTTAAATTCAATCTGTGGAGAAAAAAGAGCAATAGTTAGTGATATTAGTGGCACGACAACTGATTCAATTGATACGCATATTAAAAAAGGTGATAATCATTGGAAAATTATTGATACTGCAGGAATTAGGAGAAAGAAAAATGTTAAATATGGTACTGAATTTTTTGGTATTAATAGGGCTTTTAAATCTATAGATAGAAGTGATGTTTGTGTTTTAGTTATAGACGCTATAGATGGAGTAACTGATCAAGATCAGAAGCTGGCTGGGCGCATAGAAGAACAAGGCAGAGCTTGCATAATTGTTGTTAATAAATGGGATCTTGTAGAAAAAAATAGTTCAACGATTTATAAAGTAGAAAAAGAACTTAGATCTAAACTTTATTTTTTACACTGGTCAAAAATGATTTTTATATCTGCTCTAACTGGTCAAAGAGTTGATAATATTTTTGAGCATGCTCTTAATGCTGTAAATCAACATAGAAGAAGAGTTACAACATCTGTAGTTAATGAAGTACTTAAAGAATCAATCAGTTGGAAAAGTCCTCCAACGAAGAGAAGCGGCAAGCAAGGTAGGCTTTATTACGGTACTCAAGTAAAGAACAAACCTCCCACTTTTACTCTTTTTGTAAATGACCCTAAATTATTCGGAATAACTTATAGAAGATATATTGAAAAACAAATTAGGGTAAATTTAGGCTTTGAAGGCACACCCCTCATTTTACTTTGGAGAGGAAAACAGCAAAGAGCTTTAAACAAAGAAGTCGAAAGAGAAAATATTGAGTTAATTCAAAAAGATTAATGAATTTGCTAACTAAATTTTCTGTTGGTCAATATGTTCATGGTAATAGAAGTTGGCTAAGAATTATAGATAGTAGATTAAAAATAATTATCGTAATGATATTTTTAATCACTCCAATTTGGGCAGGTCCAATATGGAGATTGAGTTTAGTTGGTTTTTTACTATTAATTACTTTTTTAAGTTTATTACCATCTAGGGTATGGTGGCGATCATTATTTTTTCTCTCATTTTTATCACTATTAATTGGATCTATATCAATACTTGCCTCGTCTGATATTCAATCTCTTGATGGCTACTTAAGAAATCCCAACGAGTTGCAAGTAGTACTGGAAAGCCAAAAAGAATGGAATATTTTGCAAATTCCTCCGCAGAAGATATGGTTTATTAATTTTGGTCCCTACAACTTATCAAGAAAAGCATTTGAACTAGGAATAAAAACCTCCACTTTGATATTTACCGTTATTCATAGTGTGAATTTGATGCTTTTAACCACATTGCAGGAAGACATTGTATGGGGATTAAGTTGGTTTATGTATCCATTAAGAAAGATTGGATTGCCAATTAGTAAGTGGCTTTTTCAGTTGTTAATTGCATTACGTTTTATTCCTCTAGTGCAGGAAGAATTTCAAAATATTATTAAATCAGTGTCAGTTAGATCAATAAATTTTCGAAATTTAGGATTAAAGAAATCCTTTAATGTTTTATTAATCTTAGTAGAAAGGTTATTTCAAAATATATTTCTGAGAATTGATCATGGAGCAGAATCATTACTCTCAAAGAAAAAAATTATTATAAAAACCAATAGATTTAGAACTCTTTATCCTTCAAAATCTCTCAATGTAATTGTTAATACATTATCGATTTGTTTTATTTGCATAGCAATTTTTCTTAGAAAACTGTATGGTGCATTATAAATAACATAATATTTTAGGTTTGAGTTCTGAGCGTTATTTAAACCATCCAACATTTGGTATGCTATACCAAGTTTCTCCTGGAAATGATGGGAGAGATATTTATGCGACTTTATATGCTCAAAAAATGTTTTTTTTGGTAGAAGTTCGACAGAGAGAAGTTTTTTTTGAAGTTATACCTTATTTAGATGCCCGTAATCAGGCCGAATTAAACCTTCAAAAAACTAGAAGAAAAGGATCTGAAGAACTATCTAAATGGGAGAATTTATTTACGCAAACTTTCTTATAAAAGGTGAACCCTGCAAATTATTTAAAAATAAAAAATAAAATACCATCAAATGTAAATATTCTTGCGGTAAGTAAAGGATTTAAAAGTCAAGAAATCATGACTATTCAAAATATAGGTCAGAACGATTTTGGTGAAAGTAAGGTTCAAGAGGCTTTTGAAAAACAATTAACCTTAAAAGATCTTAAACAAATAAATTGGCACTTTATTGGAAGAATACAAAGTAATAAAATAAGAAAAATAGTTCAAAATTTTAAATATATTCATTCAGTAGATTCATTGGAAAAGTTGCAAAAGATTTCTAATATTGCATGTGAAGAGAAGAAAAATCCGTTAATAATGTTGCAGGTTAAGTTGAGTGATGACCCTACTAAAGGAGGCTTTAATCCTGAAGTTTTAATTTTGAAATGGAGAGAAATTAAAGAGTTGAAAAATATCTCATTAACCGGTTTGATGACTATCAATCCTAAAGGACTTAGCTCTAAAGAAAATTCAGGGTTGTTCAAAAAATGTCGTGCTCTGGCTGATTCTCTAAAACTACCAGATTGTTCCATGGGGATGTCAGGTGATTGGGAGGAAGCTATTGACGCTGGATCAACTTGGTTAAGATTAGGATCATTGATTTTTGGAGGCAGATCTTAATTAGTTATTTTTTTATAAAAATCTTATCTATAAACTTGCAGTAAAGTTCAACTAACGTTATTTAAGTATAAGTAGTTTATTCATTTAAAAAATGGATCTATTACTCAAGGTTCTTAAACCTTATTAATCAATTTCAAGAGGATTTAAAAGGTGTCACTTCTTTCTAGATTAAAGGCAGTTGTTGCAGGGGATGAGTATCTCGATGATGATTTTGATGAGTTGGATTATGCTTCAGAAGATGAATTAAATGATATTAATAATTTCAAACAAAATCCACAGAATGCAAATGCCCTTGCAAATTCAAATCCATTCGATTTCATGAATAACAACAGATCATCAAAAGTTGTTGGTATGCCTGGTATCTCAAATTCATCCTCAGAAGTAAGCTTAATGGAACCAAGAAGTTTTGATGAGATGCCTCAAGCTATACAAGCATTAAGAGAGAGAAAAACTGTAATTCTCAATTTAACTATGATGGATCCTGATCAAGCTCAAAGAGCAGTTGATTTTATTGCTGGGGGCACATACGCAATTGATGGACATCAAGAGAGAGTCGGTGAAAGTATTTTCCTTTTTGCTCCAAGTTGCGTAAATGTAACTAGTTCTTCCCCAGAAGAAGCTTCTCCTTCTTCTGTGTCTACAGAAAATAAACCACAATATGGTTTGGGTAAAAATACCACTCCTGAACCAGCATGGGGTAATTCTAAATTAAGTGCTTATTCATGATTAATCTGTGATAGATAAAATTGCGATTATTGGCTTTGGAAATATTGCAAGTGCTATAGTAACCCCTCTATTAGACAACAAATTAATTCAGCCTGAGAATGTTTTTTGTGTTGTAAAAACAGAAAAAAGCTTAGAAAACATAAAAAAAAATTATAAACATAATATAAATGTTTACAAATCAGGTTCTGAAGAGTCAAAAATAATTTGGGATTGTAAATATAAACTTCTTTCGATAAAACCTCAACAATTAAATGATATAAGCGAGGCTCATCATATAAAAAATAAGGACAATTTAATAGTTTCAATTCTTGCTGGGGTTTCAATAAATAGACTTTCTCAAAAGTTTCCTAATCATAAATGTGTAAGGGTGGTTACAAATATTCCAATAACTATTGGAAAAGGTTTAACCGGGATTTCTTGGGGGGAAGAAATTAAAGAAGATCAGAAACAATTTACAAAAGAATTATTTGAAAATACTAGTAAAATTTATGAATTTACTGAAGATTACCTTGATATATTTTTAGCTTTAACTTCATCAGGTCCTGCAATTATTGCTCTAATTATAGAAGCATTAAGTGATGGAGGATTAAGCGGGGGATTACCAAAAATTATCTCAGAGGAACTTGTTATGGAAATGATAATAGGGACTATTTGTCTAATAAAGGAAAATAAACTTACTACTTCTGAGCTTAAAAATTTAGTAACCTCTCCAGGTGGAACTACTATTTCTGCTTTAAGAGTTTTAGAAAAAAAGAGTGTAAGGTCAGCATTAATTGAATCAATAGTTTCAGCTAGTAATAAAAGTAAAGAGTTTCGTTAGTTTTTGAAACTGCTTTTTAAGTTCATATAAACTTTCTCAAGCGAATTTATATTTTTAGTAATTGTGTATCTTTGAAGTATGCGTTCTCTAGCTTTCTCTCCAAGATCTTTTGTAAATGAAGGGTGTTCAATAAGAATTGGGATTATAGTTTTTAACTGTGCAGCCACATTATCAGTTGAAATTACTATTCCTGCTCCATTATCTAAAACTTCACCGTCAGCTCCGGCATCTGTAGCTACACAAGCAGTACCAGCAGACATTGCCTCTAAAAGTGATAATGATAAACCTTCTACTAAGCTTGGTAAGAAAAAAACTTCTGCTATTTGCATTATTGCTATCCTAGTTTCTAAATCTAATTCGGCACCCCACCAAATTAATTTCTCATTACCAAGGTTAGAAAAACTATTTTCAAGTGTTGGCTTCATTGGTCCATCCCCAACAATAACTAATTTACAATTTTGAGTTTTTGTTTGGCGCCAAGAACGTAAAAGTGCCTCGATATTTTTCTCATTTGCAATCCTTCCCATATATAAAAAGATTCTTTCATTTCCAAGTTTGTTTTTTACCTGATCATATTTTTCACTTTTTTCGCAAAAAGGTTTCCAAATATTTTCATCAACGCCGTTTGGAATAACTACTTGTTTTTCTGTGGGTACTCCTAGTTTATCAAGAACATTTTTTTGAGGTTCAGAAAAAATAATTATTTTATCGAACTTTGCTAAAGATGGAGCATAAAGTTGATAGGTTAATTGTTGAGTGCTCGCAGTTAGATTTCTATTTTTTGCATCAAATGGTGGATGAAATGTTCCTATAAGAGGAACATTAATTTCATTACACAGCTCTGGAAGTCTAAAGTCTAAAGGAGATAAAGTTAGGCTTGCATGTACTATATCAGGTTTTAATCTTTCCAATGATAGTCTTAGCTCTTTTTCTGCTCTTGGTGAGGGTATTGTATAAACTTGAGATTTAATTAAATATGGGAGACTTACATCAGGATTATTTGCAAGAAATAATGGTTCTGCTGAATTTGAACTAGAGGGATTGTCGAAATGAATAAAACTAATTTTATGCCCTCTGGCCTTCAATTCCTTAGTAGTTGAATTGCCATAAGATACATTTCCGCAAAAAGGGGATTTTTTACCCAACCAGGCAATATGAACCACATTAATTGATTTAGCTATTTATAAAGTTAACAGTAAGAGCCGCTATGATCATAATTTTTAAATTTTTTTATGATTTATGAAAATCTTAACTATATATTTCTCTCAACATTTTTAGTGAAGATAATTCTTTCTCTAGTTGAGAAGAGATCCAAGTCTCAATAATAAATAATATTTTAAGCCAGACTTTTTTAGGTCCCAATAACTCTCCATTAGATTTTATTGGTAATTCGGGAAAAAGAAGTCTTTGTAATAGAGCAACTTCAGATGCATTTATTTTTAGATTACTTTGAGGATCTTCAATTGACGAAAACCCTTCATTTGGCAAATAATAACAACGCCATTCCCAATTTCCTAAAGGCGGAATAATAGGTGCTCCAGTTTTACAGCAATGATGAATTGGTAAATTTATACCTCCAATGGCTAATAGATGGATTAAAGATTGAATACTCATTGAGAGCATTTTAATATCTTCTTCTTTAGATTCTTCATACAAATAAATCCTATCTAGATGTGCAAGAACACAAGATAAATAGTGTTGTTGCTTATCATTATTACCTACTAATAAAAAAGTTAATTCAGTTATTGCTTGCGCGGCTGCAAGACATTCAATATTTTTCCCTAGACCAGAATAGCTTTTTAATATTTTAATTTGACGTACAGATTTAAGATTTCTTTTCCCAAAAATTTGCAGACTTAAATATGTTAATGGAGTAGCTGCGGCAAGACTACTTTTAGGACGTCTAGCACCAGGTACCGCTAATCGAACAATCCCCTGCTCATCAGTAAGAATAGTTATTAATCTATCATTCTCGCCTAATGGAGAAGCTTTAATACAGAGACCCTCTAGTCTGCACTCACCAGAACCAGACATTTAAAAATTTGCTTCTTGGAAAATCTCACAAAAATTAGAAGTTCCAACGCAACTAATTCCATTATCAAACAAATCAATAACTTGTGTCAGTTTTTTTATACCACCTACAACTTTTATTTGATTTTGAGAGCCTGTTATTTTTAGTATTTCGGGGACATCATTAGATGTAAGAGGAGATCCAAACCCGTCCCCGAATTGAAAATTTTTTATTCCTAATTCCAAACATATTTCTATCGCATTAATAAAAACTCCTTCTTGTAGTTTTGATTTATTTATGATTATTGAAACTGGTAATCCAGATAATTTAACTTGCTCAATTTCAGCGGCGAAAGTTTCTAAATTTCTTTTGGATAAATTGATAAAGTTTGGGATATATTCAATTCCTTTTGCACCCTTATCTTTTGCATAACAAACTAATTCTTCAATAAATGAAACTGGTAAATCTGCTAAAGGGTAAGAAATAAGTGCGTTTATATTCGCACTGTAATTTCCCAAACAGTTTTTAAGATCAGTTAAATAATTTAGTGAAGTAGAAATATTTTTGATATTGTATTTTCTTATTAAATCGCAATTCACACAGAAATCTTCCCATGATAAATAGGGGTTAATAATAATCGCATGAATTTTCTCATTTAATTCATATTCAATATTGGGCATTTAAAACTTATTTAGATTGAATCAATCCATAACCTCCATGATTCCTTTTATATATAACTTGAAGTTCATTATTTTTCTTGTTTCGAAAAACATAAAAATCATGATCAATTAGATCTAATTGTTTTCTTGCTTCGTCTGATGAAATTGGAGTCATTTCGAAGTATTTATTTTTTATAGATGGCTCAGGCAGACTTGCTTCAGTTCCTTCTTTAAAAAAAGCTTTATCTAGAAAATTTGATTCAATACTTTCAATTGGTAAAGAATCTTTATTTTTAAATTGTTTATTATGAATTGTTTTATTGTTTCTTTCTTTGTATTTGCGTAATTTTCTACAAAGTTTATTTGAAACTAAATCAATGCTTGAGTATAGATTTTCAGTTTTTTCTTCAGCTCTAATTACGGTACCATTTGCAAAAATAGTAACTTCTGCAGTTTGGAACGAGACTCTTGGATTCTTTTCAATTGAAAGGTGTATGTCAGCTTCTTTAACGATATCCTTATAATGATGTGTTGCTTTTTCTATCTTTGCCTCAGTATATTCTTTTAATGCTCCAGTGAGCTCAAGATTCTTTCCATGGATTAAAATTTTCATAACAAATCTAAAAATATTTACTTACTTTCTAAATCTACTTAAATATGGATAATAGAACAGCAATAATTAAACAACCTGATAATATTTCTTCTTTTAATGATGTTTATAAATTACAAAAAGAATATCAGGAAGCATTGATTTTAGATAATTCTAACCCTGATTTTATTTGGATAGGGGAGCATCAACTTTGTTATACATTGGGGAGAGGGTCTAATTACGATAATTTACTATTTTCTCTAAATGATGCTAAATATGATGTTTTTAAGATTAATAGAGGTGGTGAGGTAACTTGTCATATGCCAGGACAATTAGTAACGTATTTGGTTTTAGATTTGAAAAATTTTAATAAAGATTTAAATTGGTATTTAAGAAAAATTGAAGAAATTATTATAAAAATCCTCGGTGCTTTTAATATAGATTGTCACTCTAGAAAAGGGTTTACTGGTGTTTGGATAGGCAATAAAAAAATCGCATCAATTGGAATTGGGTGTAAAAGATGGATTACGATAAATGGATTTTCAATCAATATTGACTGCGAATTAGAAAACTTTAATAAGATTGTTCCTTGCGGAATAGAAAATTGTCTTATGGCAAATATGATTGATTACAACAAAAATTTAAATATTCAAGAAGTCAAGAGAATTGTTAAAAAAACCATCGAGGAAGAATTTAATTTTGATTTTATATCAAAATAGAAATTAAAATTTCAAAATCAATTTAATATGGGTGATTTAGCGTATTGGCCTGCAGCCAAACCTCTTTCTAAAAAAAATACATTTGCCAAAAATAGAGATTTTATTAAGAAGCTTGATCACATAGATCAAATTTGGGAAAAATTAAAATTTAAATGTGGTGATACTTTAGCTGTTTGCGATTTAAGAGGGAAATACAAAGAAAAATTTTCTTATTCTGAGCTGGCTGATTTAATAACAAAAGTCTCTTTTTCTTTTAAAAATTATGGTTTAGCAAAGGGGGATGTAGTTACTGTAATATCTGAAAATTCTCCAAGATGGCTAGCAGTGGATCAAGGCTTAATGCGTTTAGGAGCTATAAATGCAGTGAGAGGTATTAATTCTCCTTCAGTAGAATTAGACTATATTATTGGGCACTCTAATTCAGTAGGACTAATAGTTCAATCTAAGGAAATTTGGTTAAAGTTAAACAACAAAGAAGAATTAAAAAAAAGACTGAAATTTATAATCAATTTAGAAGATGAACAATTTGAAAGTTTAATAAGTTGGAGTACATTCATAAGTTCAGTAGAAAAAGAAAATTCACAAAATAATAATCTTGAAAAATTTAATCCAGAAATTGATGACGTCGCTACCATTCTTTACACTTCTGGGACGACCGGAAAACCTAAAGGTGTGCCTTTGACTCATGCAAATTTTTTACATCAAATAATCAATTTAGCCTATATCGCTGATCCAGAGCCAGGAACCTCTGTATTAAGCGTTTTGCCTATCTGGCATTCTTATGAGAGAAGTGCTGAATACTTCTTTTTTTCATGCGGTTGTTCTCAATACTACACAATTCCAAAATTTCTTAAAGATGATATTACACAAATAAAACCTGTTGTCATGGCCACTGTACCGAGACTATGGGAAGCAATACATGATGGTTTTTTTCAGGCTTTGAAAAAAATGCCTTCCAAAAAGCAAAAACTTATTAAATTTTTGATAAGTAATAGTTCGGTTTTTAAAAGAAGTCTTAGAAAGATAAGAAATATAGATATAAATCAAATAACTTTTAAATCAAAAATCCCCTTACTGGGTTCTGTTATTAGCCGATACCCTTTACATAAATTGTCTACTATTTTTTTATGGCCGAATATTCTTAGACAACTATGCGGAGAAAAACTGAAATTTCCTATTAATGGTGGAGGAGCATTGCCAGAACATGTAGATCTTTTTTTTGAATCTTTAGGTGTAGATGTTTTGGTGGGATATGGACTCACAGAAACTAGTCCAGTATTAACTTGTAGGAGAAGAGAATTAAATGTTAGAGGATCATCTGGGCAGCCTCTTTCATTTACTGAAATCAAAATAGTGAATGATGATAAAAAAAAGATTCTTAAGTTCAGAGAAATCGGGAAAATTCTTGTTAGGGGGCCGCAAGTAATGAAAGGTTATCTTAATAATGAAATAGCTACAAATGATGTTTTATCCAAGGATGGTTGGTTTGATACTGGTGATTTAGGTTTTCTAATACCAAATGGTTCTCTCTTTATAACCGGAAGAGCCAAGGATACAATAGTGCTATCAAGTGGTGAAAATATAGAACCGAATCCCCTGGAGACTGAAATTCTTAGTTCAGAATTTATTAATCAGATTCAATTAGTAGGACAAGATAAGAAATGTTTAACAGCTCTCGTAGTTCCTAATGTCGAATTGGTTAAAAGCAAGTTTTTGGAAGAAGACCTTTCAAAATTAAACCTGAATAAGAAAATTGGTACATTTTTCAAATCGCAAATTAATAATTTGCTTAAAAGTCGATTAGGAGCAAGATCAGAAGAACAAATATTAGATTGTTATTTTGTTGATGCCTTTACTCTAGAAAATGGGTTATTAACACAAACTCTTAAACAAAAAAGAAAAGAAATAGAAAAAAAGTATTCATTACAAATAGAAAATATGTATGAAAACAAATTTAGTAAGAAAATTTGATTTGTTCTATCTATATTGAAAAGGCAATTTAATTTTTTATGGAAACAAAAAACTCAATATCTATAAAGCGCTCAATAGCTATTAAAGCTGTAGTTACACCAACTTGGAAGGAAGATGCTGAAAAAGAATTAAGTAAAGCAATTTCAAACATTGATCAGCAATTATCGCAACTGGAGCAAGAGGGGCAGCAAATAGTAAATAATATTAGATCCCAATCGGTTAATCCCCTAGATCCAAGAGTTCAAGAACAGGTTAGTCAGGTGCAACAACAAGTCGCAGCAAAACGAAATGAAATTGAAGAACAAAAAAGAAATCTTCTTCAACAACAGAGTCAAGTTCGCGAATTAAAAATGGACGAAATTGTTGATCAAGGGCAAGTGGATAGTTTCTGTGATGTCACTGTGGGAGACAATCTAATTGAAAAAATGCAAGTATCGATTACGGTTAAAGATGGAGTTATTCAATCTATAGATAATAATTAAAGAGAAGATTTAGTATTTTTGATAAATATAAGTAAATCTTAATTTCGAAAAGTTTTAAATTCTAATCGATCTAAATTATTACTTTCTTAAGTTTTAAGAGTTCCCACTGTGAACATGATTTCGTATAATTAAAACAAGAGTTTAAAGGGTTCTTAACCATAAAAACTTTAGGAAGTTTGGTAGAAATCCCTTGAAACTTATGCAATAACAATTTTCTTATGTCTCACGAAATATTCATGCCTGCCTTGAGTTCTACTATGACAGAGGGCAAGATTGTGGAATGGTTGAAAAATCCAGGAGATAAAGTTGAAAGAGGTGAATCTGTCTTGGTTGTTGAATCTGATAAGGCAGATATGGATGTTGAATCTTTTCAAGATGGATATCTTGCAGCTGTTTTAATGCCCGCTGGCAGCACTGCACCAGTGGGAGAGACTATCGGTCTTATTGTAGAAAATGAGGATGAGATAGCTTCTGTTCAAGAACAAAATAAAGGAAAACAACCCGAAGTTTCTAGTTCGGATCAACTTGAATTGGTAAGCAATAAAACGGAAGAAAAACCTGAAGTTCAAAGTGAAATTGTTGAAAAAAAAGAAAAAGAAGTTGTATTAATGAGTGAAAAGGCAGCCCCATCTTTCAGTAGCGATCAAATAAATGCTGCTACGAGTAATGTTTCTTCGAGGGTGATTGCATCTCCAAGAGCTAAAAAACTTGCCTCTCAAATGGGTGTTGATTTAGCAAAGGTTCATGGATCCGGACCTCACGGAAGGATTCAAGCCGATGATATTTTAAAAGCTAATGGCCAACCAGTCTCTATACCATGGATAGGTGAAGGTGGTTCTCCTGCAAGTGTACCTGGTGCAAATTTGGGAGTTGAAAGTAAACCAGAAACTTCAGGAAATAGTTTTGGTAATCCCGGAGAAACAGTTCAATTTAATACTCTTCAAAAAGCGGTAAATAAAAATATGGAATCTAGTTTAGATGTGCCATGTTTTAGGGTGGGTTATTCCATTAACACAGATAAATTAGATAATTTCTACAAAAAAGTAAAACAGAACGGAGTTACTATGACTGCTTTACTAGTAAAGGCAGTTGCAAAGACACTAAAGAAACATCCTCAAGTTAACTCAAGTTTTTCAGAAAATGGAATTTCTTATCCAGAAAATATAAATATTGCTGTTGCTGTTGCGATGGAAGATGGTGGACTAATAACTCCAGTTTTAAAAGAACCATGCAATACTGATTTATTTGAATTGTCTAGGGAATGGAAAGATCTCGTAAAAAGATCAAGATCAAAACAATTAGAACCTGATGAATACTCAACAGGAACCTTCACTTTATCTAACCTTGGGATGTTTGGCGTTGATAGATTTGACGCAATTCTTCCTCCAGGTACCGGTGCTATTTTAGCCATAGCATCATCGAAACCAACCGTTGTTGCTAATAGTGATGGTTCAATATCTGTTAAAAAAATAATGCAAGTAAATCTAACAGCTGATCATAGAGTGATCTACGGAGCTGATGGAGCTTCATTCTTAAAAGACTTGGCTTCCCTAATTGAAGATGAGCCAGAGACTCTTGTCTCCTAAATTTAATTGATTTCTCAAATTAATAATGAAGAAAGAGATTATAAGCTTGAAGCTTATGATTATTTACTTGATCCTTCATTAATTGCTAGTAAACCTTCTGCAATTAGGCATGAATCAAGATTGATGATAGTTAGAAATAGTTTTTTAGAAGAAGACTGTTTAACTAATAAATTTACCAAGAATCTTTTAGATGAATTTAGAGAAGGGGATCTTGTAATTGTAAATAATACTAAAGTTATGAAAGCTAGGTTAAAGGTTGAATTAGAAAATAAGACATTAGTAGAATTATTAGTTTTAGAAAGATCCCATGAATGTGTTTGGTTATGTTTGGCAAAGCCAGCAAAAAAGTTAAAAATAAATAGAAAATTAAAATTAAAATCTCCATTAGCACAAGATATTAATTTGATTGTTGATGGAGTTGATGAAGAAACTGGAGGGAGATTTATTAAATTTCCGGAAAATATAACTTGTCTCAATTCAATGAATGAACTTCTTGATAAATACGGGGAAATCCCTCTTCCTCCTTATATAAAAAATTCCGAAGAAGAATCTTTTCATGAGAAAAGTTATCAAACTGAGTATGCAACAAATCCGGGGGCAGTTGCTGCACCAACAGCTGGTTTACACTTAAGCAAAAGTCTTATTTCCAATCTAAAAAAAAAAGGCGTAATAATCTTACCGATAACTTTGCACGTGGGTTATGGAACATTCAAACCAATTGATCAAGAAGATTTAAGTAACTTAAAACTTCACAAAGAATGGGTAAGTGTTAATAAGGAAGTAGTGGAGGAAATAAAAAGAATAAAGAAAACAGATAGAAAAATAATTGCTATTGGTACAACTAGCGTAAGAGCTCTTGAAAGTTGTTATTCTCACGAAATTAATGACTTTATTCCCATAGCTAAATACGTAGATTTAGTAATTAAGCCAGGTTATAAATTTAAGGTAGTTGATGGATTATTAACTAATTTTCATCTCCCTAAAAGTTCATTATTACTTTTAGTAAGTGCAATGATTGGTAGAGAAAGATTATTAGATCTATATAAAAAAGCCATAAAAGAAAAATTTAGATTCTTCTCTTATGGCGATGCGATGTATATTTCACCAGATTCATTACTGGAGAAAAAATTGAATTAGGCTTTGACAGGTTCTTGAATGATTCCGCTTGGAACTTCAGTAAACATAATTGATGATAAATACCTCTCTGCTAAATCAGGTAGAACAACTACAATTGTCTTTCCAGCATATTCATCTTGTTCAGCTAATCTAACCGCAGCAGCAGCAGCAGCTCCACAAGATATTCCTACTAATAGACCTTCCTCTTTGGCTAATCTAAGAGCCATCTCTATTGATTCGTCATTTGTTACTTGTTCAACCTTGTCAACAACTGATAAGTCAAGGTTCTTAGGAATAAATCCTGCTCCAATTCCTTGGATTTTATGTGGTCCGGATTTAACCTCTTCTCCATTCATTGTCTGTGTAATAACAGGACTATGTGATGGTTCAACAGCTACAGAAGTGATATTCTTGCCCTTCTCTTGCTTAATGTATCTTGAAACTCCTGTAATTGTGCCGCCAGTTCCTACCCCTGCAACTAGGACATCAATTTCACCATCGCAATCATCCCAGATTTCTGGTCCAGTAGTTTTGAAATGAATTTCAGGGTTTGCTGGGTTATCAAATTGACCTGGCATGAAGTATTGAGATGGATTACTTTCTGCAATTTCTTTAGCTTTAGCTATTGCTCCAGGCATACCTTTAGATGCTTCTGTTAAAACAATTTCAGCACCCAATACTGCCATAACCCTTCTTCTTTCAATTGACATGGATTCTGGCATTGTAAGGATCAGTTTATAACCTCTTGCTGAAGCAGTAAAAGCTAGAGCAATTCCTGTATTTCCAGAAGTTGGCTCAACAATAGTTTTGTCTTTTGTAAGTTTCCCGCTTTTCTCGGCATCCCAGATCATGTTTGCGCCGATCCTACATTTGACACTATAAGCGGGGTTTCTACCTTCAATTTTTGCAAGTACTGTAGCTTTCGCGTTTTTAGTAACTGATTTTAATTTTACTAATGGAGTGTTTCCAATAGCAAAACTGTTGTCCTCATAAATTTTTGCCATTTATATATTGAGAAAATATATATTAATACTAACTATTATTCAGAAAAAGAGTATATAAGTTTCTATACGGTAAATACTAGGAATTTAGAAATTATTTAGTGCTTCAGAAAAGATTTTCCATAATTGATCTTGGTCTTCTAATCCAACTGATACTCTAATAAGGTGCGAGGGTATACCAAAACTTTCAGCCCAATCCAGCTCGTCATAATGAGCTAGTAAAACATAAGGACAAACCAGAGTAAATTTTGTACCTAAACTAGGTCCTTTAGATACTTGTAGAGAATCATAAAATTTCTTAGCTTTGTTCAATCCTCCCTTTAATTCAAATGATAATAAGCAGCCGTATCCTCCATCAGAAGTAAGTAAAGAATTAAAATTTGGACAATTTTCAGGATGGAAAATATTTTTAATCTCGCTATGGGTCTCTAATCTTTTTTTTAATTCTAAACATGCTTTATTTTGTTCAAAAACTCTTTGATTTACATCTCTACTAGCTTTCTCTAGATAAACTGTATCTCCATCGGAAAGTATTGGAAGATTAATCTCGTTTAATGCATTTCTAAATTGATCAATCCATTTGCTTTTTGGATTTAGTATTAATGATCCGGCAAGAATATCACCACTACCTGAAAAAATTTTTGTAAGTGAAGTAAAAACTATATCTGCATGTTCTAGGGAATTTATGTTTAAATTTGAACCAATTGTATCGTCAACAATTAGGGGAATATTTAACTTTTTTGCTATTTTTGAAATTTTTTTAATGTTTACACATTTGAGCATTGGATTACTTGGAAGTTCAATAATTAATGCTGATGGATTTATTCTTTTGATTTCTAATTCAATGTCCACGCAATTTTCTTCTGTAATTAACTTTGCTCCGTGAAAGATCTTCATTGGTAATTTAAGTACATCTACATATGGAAAACCAACTTGGAGTGTTGGTTTAGCTGGAAATAATTTATAAATGATTTCTAATGATGTATGCAATGCAGACATTCCAGATGAAGTTATGTGAATATCATTAGAGTTAATTTTTGTAGATTTAGAAATTCTATTTTTTATTCTTTGAGAACATTCATTTACATAAGATTTGGGAGGGCAATCTTCAAGACCTAGTTCTATAGCGGCAGCTCTTGAAGATAGACCAAGACCAGTATGTTGCCAAAAATATTTTGCATAAATACTTCCTTCTTTTTCAGTTATTAAGAAAGCTAAATTACCTCTTTTTTCTATTAATGAGAATTGTTCAGAAGTATTTCTATCAATGTATTTTTTAGCTTTAAAAGCTATGCTTTCATTCGGATATGGCCAGATACTTTTATTGTTGTAGTAATTTTGCTTTTTTACTTTTTCGCATAATCTTTTCACTATGGGATTTAGCCCGAATCGTGGGTAAATAGACTTCAATAAATTCATGCATTCTTGATCTTTTTCCTCGTAATTTATTACATCATTCCAAGTTGGTAATGCTACAGAAACGGCATGAATACTATCAGGAATTGCATATCCCAACTCTAAATTTTTCCATATAGGTTTTTTAAGTAAATCTCTCAATTTTCAGAATTTATTTAAAGCAAATAAAATATCCGAGATTAAATCGTTTGTATCTTCACATCCAATTGATAATCTGACAAGAGCATCATCTATCCCTAGTAGATTTTTTGTTTTGTCATCAACAGAAGCATGAGTCATCGTTGCAGGGTGACAAATTAAACTTTCAACTCCTCCAAGGCTTTCTGCTAGAGAGAAATATTTGAGAGATTTGCAAAATTTAAAAGTATCCTCTTTATTTAAATTTAATTTTAGGGTGATCATTGAACCTCCAGATTTCATTTGCGATTTTGCTAAATTAAATTGCGGATGTTCTTGATTAAAAGGATAAATTACTTTACTTATTATTTTATGTTTACCTAATTCTTCAGAAATAAATTCTGCACTTTTAGTTTGTTGTTCCATTCTTAAAGGAAGAGTTTTTACTCCCCTCGTAATGAGCCAACAATCAAAAGGAGATGGTTGAAGCCCGAGAGCTTTTTGAGAGAAAAGCATCTTACTATTCCAGTCCTCATTATTTGTCAGTACTGCTCCGCCAAGTGCGTCACTATGTCCATTAATGAATTTTGTGGTGCTTACAACCGATAGTGTTGCACCAAGGTCCAATGGTTTTTGAATAAGCGCTGTAGAAAATGTGTTGTCTACAACTACTGGAATTTCGAGTTTATTCGCTTCATCACAAATCGCCTTAATATCAAGTACCTTCAATAGTGGATTAGTTGGACTTTCTAGCCAAATCAAGGTTGGCTCGAAGTTTGAAATCTTTTTGATATTATTTTCGTTTGTAAAATCTGTGTATAAAACTTCTAGTCCAAATTTTTTGAAAATTTTTTCGAATATCCTCACTGTACAACCATAGAGATTTGACTCGCAGAGTATCTTGTCACCTGATTTTAGTGTTGATGAAATTGCAGTTACCGCGCTAATTCCAGATCCAAAAACTGTACAGTATTTACAATCTTCTATTGATTTAAGGATGTTTTCTAGAATTCTAAAGTTTGGATTGCCTGATCTGGTGTAATCGAAATTATCTTTATTTCCATGTTTGAAAGTAGATGTAGAAAAAATAGGAGGCATAATGCATCCAGTTTCTTCTGCAAATGTTTCCCCATGGTGAATAGATAAGGTCTTAAAACCTGGCTTTTCTATATTATTTTCCTTATTTCCCATTATTTTTAAAAATAAGAATTAAATTAAATCTCTCTTTTAAAAATGAGAGATTTAATAATCCAAAGAAAAGTAGTATTAAACTTTTCTTGAATAATATTCAACAACTAGCAGTTCGTTTATTTCAAGAGCCACCCACTCTCTATCGCATTTCCCATTTATTTTTCCCGTTAATTTAGGCTTGTCTAAATCAAGATGAGGTGGGACATTTGCTAAGCCAGGGAATTCTATATTACCTTCTACAAGTTTTTTGCTCGCTTTGTTTTCTTTAATTCCGATTACATCGCCTGATTTGCATTGATAACCAGCAATATCAAGAACCTTTCCATTAACGGTTACATGGCCATGATTTACTAATTGTCTTGAGCCTGGAATGGTACCTCCAAAACCTAATCTAAAGCAAACATTATCTAGTCTGTTTTCTAAAAGTCTTAGTAGGTTAGTACCTGTAGATCCTTCTTGAGCTCTAGCTTTTTTTACATAACGTACTAGTTGTTTTTCAGAAACTCCATAATTAAACCTAAGTTTCTGCTTTTCTTCTAGACGAATTGCATATTCTGATCGCTTGCGACGGGCTTGGCCGTGCTGACCTGGAGGATTAGACTTCTTTGAAGCTTTCCTGGTGAGACCTGGTAGTTCTCCCAAGCGACGCGTAACCCTTAATCTGGGGCCGCGGTATCTTGACATAATTTTAAATTAAATAGAAAATTGCAATAAATTGGATAATTGATTAAATTCAATTAAACTAATTACTACTGGAAATATTATTTTACATCATTAAAGTGTTCAAAACTATTAATAAATCAATTACTTCTATACTTCTTTTTATGATTTCGTTTTATCAAAAGTGGTTTTCTCCTTTTTTTGGCCCAAGATGCAGATTTATTCCAAGTTGCAGCTCTTATGGATATGAGGCAATTACTAGACATGGTCCTTGGAAGGGAGGGTGGTTAACTTTAAAAAGATTAAGCAGATGTCATCCTTTAACTCCGTGTGGATGTGACCCTGTGCCTGACTAAATGAATGAAAATATTTATTTTTGTTAGGCAGGGATGTTGTCTTTGTGATTCATTAAAAAACAAACTGGCAAAAATAAATCTTAATGAGTTATTCCCTAATCTAGAAGAGCTTAAAGAAATTGATATTGATAGGGTCGATTTATATAAAGATAAATATAAAAAATATGATTATGAAGTACCTGTTATTGCTGTTGAAGGAATTAGTTCCGAGGAGATTATAGAATTGCCTCGCATTTCTCCAAGATTAAAAGATGATCAATTTAAGAATTGGTTTCAAAAAAATATTAGTACCATTCTGGAGAAATAATTTTTTCATATGAGATCTATAAAATTACATAAACTTTTAGATTTGGTAGGAATTATTCCTTCATTAGATTTAATCGATCATGAAATCAATAATATTTCTTTTAACTCTAAAGAAGTACAAAAAGGAACTTTATTTTTAGGGATGCCTGGTTTAAATGTTGATGGAGGAAAATATTGTATTGAGGCAATTGAAAACGGCGCGGAGGCTGCCATTATTGGGTCTGCTGCAAAAGAGGAAATTGGATCTATTGATCGAGAAAGGATTTTGGTTATAGAGGATAATTTAGATTATATTTTTGGTCAAATAGTCGCTGAGTTTTGGAATAGGCCTTCAAGAAAACTTAAACTAATTGGTGTTACGGGTACAAATGGGAAAACGACAATTACTTTTTTATTGGAATATCTTTTAAAAAAATTAGGGAAAAAGACTGCATTATTTGGGACCTTGTTCAATAGATGGCCTGGCTTCTCAGAAGTGGCTTCTCATACAACTGATTTCGCTGATAAACTTCAAAAGAAATTAAATGCTGCTGTTGAGGCAGAATCTGAATTCGCGATATTAGAGGTAAGTTCTCATTCTATTGCTCAAAAGAGGATATCAGGATGCGAATTTGAAGCGGCTATTTTTACTAATTTAACTCAAGATCATCTTGATTATCACTCAGATATGGAATCTTATTTTCAAACAAAAAGAAAATTGTTTTTCCCACCTTATTTAATAGAAAAGGATGGAATTTCTGTATTAAATCACGATGACCCTTGGATATCTAAATTATCGTCTGATCTTGAAAAAAGATCTTCATTAGTGTCTACAAAGATTACTGAAAGTGAATTTAAAAATGATGATTTTTTTTTCGTAACAGATAAAAAATTTACTGAAAATGGCTCAACCTGCATTTTTCATACACCCAAGGAAAAAATTCAACTTTTTGTTCCACTTGTTGGAGAATTTAATTTAATGAATGCGATTCAAGCAATAACAATTTTGTATAAACTTAATTTTTCTTTAAAAGATCTATCAAAGTTAATACGATCTTTCCCTGGCGCTCCTGGGCGAATGGAGAAAATAGAAATTGATAATGATGACGTTTCAAGATCACTTCCAACAGTTATTGTTGATTATGCCCACACGCCTGATGGATTGAAAAAAGTTTTGCAATCAATTAAAAAACTTTGTAAGGGAAAACTCATTACTGTTTTTGGCTGTGGAGGAGATCGAGATCTTGGTAAAAGGCCTTTAATGGGATCAATAGCTGAAGAGTTTTCTGATCAACTTTTTATAACTTCAGATAATCCAAGATCAGAAGAACCCCAAAAGATAGTAAATGATATTTTGATGGGTATAAAAAAAAGAGAAAAAATAACAATTGAGATTGATAGATTTAAAGCAATAAATAAATCTATTAAATTTGCCAATAATGAAGATATTGTTTTAATTGCAGGAAAAGGACATGAAGACTACCAAATTCTCAATGATAAAGTTATTAATTTTGATGATAGAAAAATAGCTTATAAATTATTAAAAGAAAAAGAAAATCTCAATAAAATTTCCTAATCAAATAAGAAAGATCTTTACGCAAATCACAAGAAAAGTTTCTTAGAATTGATTAAGTTATTTTTAATAAAATGAAAGGCTTAGCCTTAGTTGTAGGCGCAGGTGGAATTGGAACCCAAATAGCTAAAGATCTGAGTGAAAGTGAAAAAGATTTAGAAGTTGTTTTGTGTGGAAGAAAAAGTGAATTTAATTCTTTTTGGGAATTAGATATAGAGGATTCTCAATCCCTTTTGCATTTGAAAAATAAAATATCAAATCAGCCTTCAAAATTAAGGCTAGTTGTTAATGCTACAGGTAGACTTCATAGTGATTCTCTTCAACCAGAAAAAAGATTACAACATCTTGATAAAAAAAATATGATAGAAAGTTTTTCAATAAACGCCTTTTCTCCTATTTTATTAGCTAAAGCGATTGAAGAATTTATACCAAAAGATTTGGATTTTAATTTTGCAAGTATAAGTGCAAGAGTTGGAAGCATTGGAGATAATCAAACTGGAGGGTGGTATTCATATAGAGCTGCAAAATCTGCGCAAAATCAGTTTTTTAAATCTTTAAGTATTGAATGGGCTAGACGTTTCCCAAAAGCGACTATCACATTGCTTCATCCTGGAACAGTAGATACTGATTTATCTAGACCTTTTCATAAATTTGTTCCAGAACATAAATTATTTAGTAAAGAAAAATCCTCCCAATTTTTGATCAATATTATTAAAAATCAATCCCCAGAATCTACTGGAAAATTTATTGCTTGGGATGGCTCAGAAATACCCTGGTAATTTTTTAATTTCTTCAGAAAGTAAATTAATCTCAGCTTCTGTAGTCATTTGATGTATACATGCTCTAAACCATTTTGGATCTTCTAAAACTCTAATCCAAATTTTCTTTTCTCCAAGTTTATTTACAAATTTATCCTTATCTTCAATATTTTCGATATTAAAACTAACTATCCCATTTAAGTACTTTTTTTCTAAAACTAATTCAACACCCTTTAATTGATTTAATTCATCCCAAAGTTTCTCACTTAATCTTTTGATATGTTTGCTTTTTTCTTTTTCATGGCAGTCTTTATCCAAAAGATCTATAGAATTACGAAGCCCTGCAAGTAAAGGAATGCAAGATGTAGCTACTTCAAACTTCCTTGCATCATCATGAAAAAGATTATCTGAAGGCTCATAAATGCCTTGTTCTTTTTTTAATGATTTCCAACCAATTATTGTTGGATCTGTTTCATGAATAAATCTATCTGAGACATAAATGGCTCCAAGTCCTTCTGGTCCACATGCCCATTTATGAGAAGTTATTGAATATAAATCAGAATAAAAAACTTCTTTTTCAATGTTTATGTGTCCAAAGGTTTGAGCACCATCAACAAGTAAATAAGAATCTGCTCGATTATTTTTTAATTCGATAGAAATTTGTTTTAAAGGAATTTTATATCCAAAGTTCCATAAGATATGAGAAATAATTAGCATCTTAGTCTTACTATTTAGATTTTTCAAAATCTCTAAAATTATATTTTCGTCGTTTAGATTTTTAAGTTTTTGGATCGGCAAAATTTTGAATATTAATTTATTTCTTCTACAAAATTCTCGACTTGCAGCCACTACTCCAGGATGTTCACAGTCACTTATTAACAGCTCTTCTCCCTCTTCTACTTTTATTCCCCAAAAGGGCAAAATCATACCGGAAGAGATATTCTCGGTTAAAGCTATATTCTTTGAATTTACACCTAATTTTTGTGAAATGATCCTTTTTGTGTTCAATATTTCTTTGTAAATAAAAGGCCATATATTATTAGTAAATGGTCCTAAATCTTGGATAATTTCCCACGTTTTAATTATTGCTTCTAAAGAAGATTTTGGTAATGGTCCTTGGCCTCCATAGTTGAAATAATACTTATTTTTTAATGCTGGTATTTGATCTCTTAGATTATTTCTCATGGAAATTTAAGTTATATTTTTAAACTCTTGAATTTTTTAAATATTGCCTACTAAAGTTACTGTTCTAAATTCTATATCCTCAATTACTTTCCAAGGTTCAGCACTCCTTTCTGCAAATTCTAAATTTTTAAATCCTAGTTCTTTAAAGTCACTTATAAAGTCTGGTTCATACCATGCTCCACTAATACATCCTGTCCATAGATCATGATCATTTTGCAATCTTAAAGGAACTTTTTTGTTAGAGACAATATCGCTAATTGCAATTCTTCCATTATCGTTTAAAACTCTTTTTATATTTCTTAGAAGGTTATTTCTAGATTCTGGACTTACCAAGTTTAAAACGCAATTACTTAAAATAATATCAACTGATTTGTCGGCGATTAATGGACTTAAATCTTTATCTAATTCATCAAGTTTTTCGATTGAACCTTCTAGAAATTCTGTATTGTTGAAACCTATATTTTTTGTAACTTCTTTAGAGGCTGATCTAGATAAAGAAAGCATGTCAGGATTCTGATCAACTCCAATAACTTTCCCTTCTTTCCCAACAATTTGGGCACAAATAAAAGCATTTTTGCCGCTACCACTTCCAAGATCTAAGACTATATCATTTTTCTGAACATATTTTGTTGGATCCCCACATCCATAGTCTCTTTCTATAACCTCTTGAGGAATTGCTTCCAGTAAAACGGGATTAAACCCAACTGGTGTACAAAGACAACTTTCTTTTTCTAGTGCGGCTGAACCATATCTTTCTTGAATAGCATCTTTATGATCGAATTGATTAGGTGCTTTATTCGATGTGTTTGTATTACAGCAACTTTCAGACATATTTTTTAGAGAACTCTCGATAAATATAGCCCAAAAAAAAAGCCCCTGAAAAGGGGCTTTTAATTTGTTTAATTAAATTATTTAGTGTAATTAACACCTCTGTAATTTAATTCTGCTTTTTCATTACTTGAAGAAGCGTCATCCATTCTATTGGTGTATACGTTTCTTCTGTAGGTAAGTTCAACAAGTTGCTTTTCAGCAGCTTCTTTGTTTTGAACGTAGTTTTTACCTCTGTAAGTTAAAGTAGTCATGTTTCGATGTGACAACACGGCCATCCCCCGTTCCATGGTATGACTCGAACTGCGCCCTCAAATGAGGGTGAACGAAAAAGTAGCAATTGCTACCAAATAATTATAAGCGTATTTTTAACTGGATGTCTAGCTTTTACAAATAGAAACGAAGATTTAATGTTTTTTTAATTATTATCTTAGGTAAATTTTTTTATAAATAGCCTCTAAAAGGGTTTATGTTTATATTTGGTTTAATCTTCATGTAACTATTTATTTATGACAGGTTTTTTATATTTCTTGGGAAATACTTTAAGGTGGCCAGTGTTAAAGCCAAAAGAATTTTTTTCACTACATGCTTATTTTTCAATTATTTATTTGATAACTTTTACTTTGAGTAAATATGATGTAAGCCAATCAAATTTAGTTTTTACTTTAGGAATTCTTGCACCTCTTTTAATCGCTATTGGTCAAGGACTTCCAATTGATTGCCTTGATATGGAATCATCTTTGTTGAAGGAATTAAAAACTAAATAATATATATTTCAGTTAAAAATTTTTATAAAACCTGGACAACTTCGCTTATTTCAGGAATCATTTCTTTTAACTTTCTTTCAATACCCATTTTGAGAGTCATAGTGCTACTTGGGCAACTACCACATGCTCCTTGAAGTCTGACTTTGACAATTGGACCATCTATTTCTGCAATCTCTACATTACCTCCATCAGAAATTAAAAAAGGCCTTAGCTCGTCAAGGACTTTTTCTACATTTTCGTTTGTCAGCGAGAGTGTTTCAGTACTCATAATTTTTGATTAACTTTATAATAAGCCTAGAAAGAAATCTGATTAATTGCAAAAAAGATAATTTCCTGTTGTGACTTCTTCTAAAAATCCCACTAATGACAATAGCTACTTTGATGCAGTCTTAGTAGGAGCAGGGATAATGAGTAGTACTTTAGCCCTCCTAATTTCAGAAGTTTTACCAGATATAAAATTTCTTATTATAGAAAAATTAAATGCGCCAGGAAGTGAAAGTACTGGCGCTTTTAATAATGCAGGTACAGGACATGCGGCTAATTGCGAATTAAACTATACCCCTTTAGATGAAAAAGGAAATCTAAAAATAGATAAAGCTCTATCAATAAATCGTTCTTTTGAAACATCAATGTCTTTATGGGCCTCATTATATGAAGCAGGGAAAATTGATATTAAGAAGTTTCTAAAATTTATTCCTCATATTAGCTTTGTGTCTGGACAGGATAATATTTCTTTTTTAAAAAAAAGATTTCAGAAAATGACTGAAAATCCTGAATTTATCGATATGGAATTTTCTACATCTTTTGATGAAATTTCATCATGGGCTCCTCTAATAACAAAAGATAGAAATCCATCTACTCAAATTGCTGCTACCAGAATAGGTAGAGGAACTGATATTAATTTTGAGGCTTTAACTAAAGAGTATTTGTCATTAGTTTCTTTAAACAAAAATGTTGAAATTAGATACAAAACAGAATTAGTAGATTTAAAGAAAATTGATAAAAAACAATGGGAACTAGAAATCAGTTCTGAAGGTAGAAAAACTTCAATTAGAACTGGCTACGTTTTTCTTGGTGCTGGTGGAAAAACAATTAATTATTTACAAAAATCAAAAATTCCAGAAGCAAAAAGTTATGGTGGATTTCCTGTTAGTGGGAAATGGCTTATTTGCGAGAAAAAAGATCTAACAGAAAAACATAACTCAAAAGTTTATGGTAAAGCTGATATTGGATCGCCACCAATGTCTGTGCCTCATTTAGACACCAGATGGATTGATAATAAAAAACTTCTTTTATATGGACCTTTTGCTGGATTTACAACGAAATTTCTAAAACAAAGTTCATACTTTGACTTATTTAGTTCAATTAAAAAGAATAATATTTTTTCTATGTTAGACGTTGGTTTCAAGAACAACGATTTAATTAATTACCTAATATCACAATCATTAAAGAACCATAACTCAAGAGTTGAGAATTTAAAGAATATGATGCCATCAGCTAATCCTTCTGATTGGTATTTAAAGAATGCTGGTCAAAGAGTCCAAATAATTAAAAAAACTGAAGGTGGTGGTTCTTTGAAATTTGGAACGGAGATTGTAAATTCATCTGATGGATCATTATCTGCTTTGTTGGGAGCCTCTCCTGGAGCAAGTACTGCGGTTTCAATTATGGTTGAGGTTCTAGAAAAATCTGTTTTATTTTTAAACGATAAGCATAATCTTCAGAAAAAAATAAATGACTTAATTCATCCAGAACTATCAGTCTCTGAAAATTACAGTACCTTCATAAAAGAAATTAAAAAAAGAAATAATTCCATTTTTGGTTTCCATCCATAATTCTAATTAGCTAGTATTAATCAAGATGTAATAAGAGGAGAATTTTTATTTCTATATGACTGATATATCGGTTTCAAAAATTAGAAATTTCTGCATAATCGCTCATATTGACCATGGTAAATCTACCCTTGCAGATAGGTTGCTTCAAGATACTGGTACTGTGCAGCAAAGGGATATGCAAGAACAATTTTTGGACAGTATGGATCTTGAAAGAGAGAGAGGAATTACTATCAAGTTACAGGCCGCAAGGATGAAATATAAAGCTGACGATTCCCAAGAATATGTTTTGAACTTAATAGACACTCCAGGGCATGTTGATTTCTCTTATGAGGTTAGTAGATCTCTTCAAGCTTGTGAAGGCGCTTTACTCGTTGTTGATGCAAGTCAAGGAGTAGAAGCTCAAACCTTAGCTAATGTTTATCTTGCCTTAGAAAATAATCTTGAAATAATTCCTGTTTTAAATAAAGTTGATTTACCAGGGGCTGATGCTGAAAAAATAAAACAAGAAATAGAGGAAATTATTGGCCTTGATACATCTAATGCAATAAATTGTTCAGCAAAAACTGGAGTTGGTATTAAAAATATATTGGAAGCAATCGTAAGAAGAGTACCTCCTCCTCAAGATGAAATTAAACTACCTACAAAGGCTCTGATTTTTGATTCTTATTATGATCCATACAGAGGAGTTATTGTTTATTTCAGGGTGATATCTGGGTCTTTAAATAAGAGAGAAAAAATATTATTAATGGCAAGTAAGAAAAATTATGAACTAGATGAGATAGGAATTATGGCGCCTGATCAGCAGCAAGTTGATGAATTACATGCAGGAGAAGTTGGTTATTTAGCTGCTTCTATAAAATCAGTTGCTGATGCGAGAGTGGGAGATACGATTACTCTTTTAAATTCACCTGCCAATGATCCTTTGCCTGGATATAAGACAGCAAATCCTATGGTTTTTTGTGGCTTATTCCCGACTGATGCTGATCAATTCCCAGATTTAAGAGTATCACTAGAAAAATTACAATTATCTGATGCAGCTTTAAAATATGAGCCCGAAACCAGTAGCGCAATGGGCTTCGGATTTAGGTGCGGATTCCTAGGACTTCTTCATATGGAGATTGTTCAAGAAAGATTAGAAAGGGAATATGACTTGGATCTAATCGTAACGGCACCATCAGTTATTTATAAAGTTAATTTAAATCAGCAGGAACATATCTTTATTGATAATCCTTCTACAATTCCTGATCCACAACTTAGAGAATCAATAGAAGAGCCTTATGTGAAAATGGAAATTTATGCTCCCAATGAATTTAATGGAACATTAATGGGTTTATGTCAGGAAAGAAGGGGAGTATTTATAGATATGAAATACATAACAACAGATCGAGTTACCTTGATTTATGAAATTCCATTAGCAGAAGTTGTTACAGACTTCTTTGATCAAATGAAAAGTAGAACCCAAGGTTATGCATCAATGGAATATCATTTGATTGGCTATAGAAAAAATGACCTTGTTAGATTAGATGTTCTAATAAATTCAGAAAGAGCAGATCCATTAACTTCTATTGTTCATAAAGATAAGGCTTATGGAATTGGCAGAAGTTTAGTTGAAAAATTAAAAGAACTTATTCCAAAACAACAATTTAAAATACCTATTCAAGCATCAATCGGTAGCAGGATTATTGCAAGTGAAAGCATAAGTGCTTTGCGAAAAGATGTTTTGTCTAAATGTTATGGAGGGGATATTTCTAGGAAAAAGAAACTTTTAAAGAAACAAGCCAAAGGTAAAAAGAGGATGAAGGCAATGGGTAAAGTTGAAGTACCTCAAGAAGCTTTTATGGCAGTCTTGAAATTAAACCAGTAATTTCTTTTAATTTAAAATTTAAAGCTATTTATTTTTAAAAGAATTGGGTATATTTCATTTATATCTTTAAAAAAAGATTTTGGATATTAACTCATTTAATCGTGTCGGCGCAAATATCAGAAAATCTGGATCTTTAATTGTACTTTTTTATCTTCTTGTTGTTTTAATAATGAAATTTTTAGAGGCCAATAATTTTTTTGGCTATTCATTTTCAATGTTAAGCAATGATATTTTTGCCCCTCCTTCTCTTAATCATTTTTGTGGCACAGATAGATTAGGAAGAGATGTTTGCTTAAGAACTTTGCAAGGATCAACATTAGCTATAGAAGTTGTATTCTTAGCTATTCTTTTTTCATTAAGTTTGGGTTTGCCATTGGGATTATTAAGTGGATATTTTGGTGGTTTTTTTGATAAATGCTTATCACTAATAATGGATACTATTTTTTCAATACCTGTAATTTTGCTTTCAGTTGTTGTGGCTTTTGTATTGGGTAAGGGTATCCTTAACGCAGCTTTGGCATTATGTATTGTTTACTCTCCTCAATATTTTAGATTAATCAGAAATCAGACAATATTGGTTAAATCCGAAACTTATGTGGAGGCAGCTCAAATTGCAGGAGCTGATGTTAAAAAAATTATTTTTAAATATATTCTCCCAAATGTAATAACACCATTGCCTATTCTGCTTACCTTAAATGCTGCAGATGCTGTTTTGGTATTAGGAAGTTTAGGATTTTTAGGCCTTGGCGTTCCTGCAGATGTCCCAGAGTGGGGAAGTGATTTAAATCTGGCTCTTGCCGCTTTACCTACAGGTATCTGGTGGACGGCTTTGTTCCCAGGTTTGGCAATGTTTTTTTTAGTTTTAGGTCTTTCTTTTATAGGAGAGGACCTTGAAGAAATTTTTGATAGTCAAAATTCTGAATAAAATTAGTTATCTGTAATTAGGATCAAGTTCTCCTTGATCATTCAACTTTGGATATTCTTTAGCTGATTTTTTATATACCGCAGCTAATTCTGGGTAACACCATTCAAAAAGTGTTTTTTGATATTCATCCATATTTAACCCTTCTCCATTAGCGGGCAATATACCTTTATTTTTTCTTTGGCGAACAGCTTCAAATAATAATACAGAAGCAGCAACTGAAACATTCAGAGATTGAACCATACCTCTCATAGGTATAAAAATTGATTGATCAACCATTGATATAAGTTCATTACTTAGTCCCCATTTTTCTGCTCCTAAAACAAAACATGTATTTTGAGAATAATCAAAATTTCTATAATCTACTGATTCACTATTAAGAGTCGTTCCATATAATTTAAAACCCTTATTCTTTAAATCAGATATTGCTGTGATAGTGTTTTCATGATTATTCAGTTTTACCCATTTTTGACTTCCTTGAGCAGTACTATTAAAAGTCTTAACGGCATTCGTTTTACTAATAAAATTTGCTTCGAAAACTCCTGCCGCATCACATGTCCTTAATATCGCAGATAAATTATGTGGTTTATTGACATCTTCAACTAAAACAGTCAAGTTTTTCATTCTGCAATCTAAAACACTTTTGATTCGTTCAAATCTTCTTGGCAAAATTGGCATTTATAATTTTTTCACACTTTTAAATTATATTCAAAAAATATTGATTACCTATTAAATCTCTTGGTTTATAATATTTTGGTAGTTTAAATTAACTCAATGGCATACATAGAATGGGACTATACAGTAATAACAAGTATGGTAGAAAAACAAGGTTGGGATTTACCTGATCGTGAATCGGAAGAATGGAATAAATTTAAAGATGAATTAGGAGAAAAAATGAGAGGTGTTGGACTTATTTTTGAAAAATATTGTAAATTTACTCCTGACATAGGAGAAGGGGTTCATTTTCTAGATGACTGATCATAAATAGTTTTAAACCATTGATGTATCCCTTAATCAATGGTTTATTAATTAATAAGATAATATAATTTCACTAAATTAGAACTGGCAATTATTAAGGCTTTATAAAGCTTGTACTCTAAAAAAAATTTTTTATTCCACAAAAAAGTTATTTAATTTCTATATTTGAATAAAAATATGAAAAATAAATTAACCTTTTTATACGATGGTGGTTGTCCACTTTGTTTGAGAGAAACAAATTTTCTTAAAAAAAGAGATACCTTAAATCAAATTGTATTTATAGATATTAATAGTAAGGATTATGATCAAAGTTTTTTTAATGACATCTCATATTTAGAAGCTATGTCAAACCTGCATGGGATTATTGAAAATGGAGAAATTATTAGGGGACTAGATGTACTTGCATATTCTTATGAATTAATTGGTTTAGGTTGGGTTTATTATCCTTTGAAGATTAAGCTCTTATCTCCATTATTGAGATTGGTTTACAGATATTGGGCAAAATATAGACTTCAAATTACAGGTAGATCCGATATTGAAAAACTTTGTACCTCACAATGTGAACAATAAATATGGAAAGTATCGATATAGACAGAATAATAGAAATGTGTTGGGAAGATAGAACACCCTTTGAAGCTATCGAATATCAATTTGGTTTAAAAGAGGAAGATGCGATAAAAATTATGCGTCAAAATCTTAAACCCAAATCTTTTAAAGTCTGGAGAAAGAGAGTTTCGGGAAGAAATACAAAACATATGGCTCTTAAAGATTCAACTAGATTTAAATCTACTCATAAAAGAAAATTATAAATTTTGAAAAATCTTTCTACTAAAACTTGTCCTGTTTGCAATAGGCCGTTTGAGTGGCGTAAAAAATGGAAAAACTGTTGGGATGATGTTATCTACTGTTCAAAAAGATGCAGTAACAGGAAGTCGCAAAGATGAAACAAGTATCAATTATTTTCCCAAATCAACTTTTTAGAGAAAGCCCAATCTTAAAAATAAATTGTGAAGTTTTGATTTTGGAAGACTCATTATTTTTTGGAAATGATAAATTTCATAAATTAATAAACCATAAAAATAAGTTAGTTTTTCATAGAGCATCTATGCTCGCTTATAAAAATTATTTAGAAATATCTGGCTTTAAAGTTTTATATATCGAAAACAAGAATAATGTTTCTACAGTTGATTACTTATCGGAATTTATTAAAAATAAATATCAGAAAATAAATCTCATTGACCCTCATGATTTTATAATAATGAAGAGGATTAATAATTTTGTTGAAAGTAATAATTTAGCTTTAAATATTTTGCCTTCTCCTATGTTTATGAGTAGTGAAGATTTAAAAAATTTATTTGAATCAAATGCAAAAAAACCTCTTATGGGGAGATTTTATGAGAATCAAAGAAAGAGCCAAAAGATATTAGTTAATCCTGACGATACACCTGAAGGTGGTAAATGGAGTTTCGATGAAATGAACAGAAAAAAATTACCAAAAAAAATAAATATACCCGATACACCTAAATTACAAAAAAATAAATTTGTAGTTAATGCAGAAAGGTCATTAGCCAATTTTGATATTGAGTTTATTGGAGAAAGTAATAACTTTTTATATCCAACTAATTTTGAAGAGGCTGATGAATGGTTAAATCATTTTTTTAAACATAGATTTTTCTTATTTGGAGATTATGAGGATGCTATTTCTAAAGAAAATTCTTTTTTATGGCACAGTTTACTTTCTCCCCTATTAAATAGCGGCTTATTAACCCCAGATGTAGTAGTAAATAAAGCATTACTTTTTGCAAAAAATAATAATGTTCCTATTAACTCTTTAGAGGGTTTTATTCGTCAAATTATTGGATGGAGAGAATTTATTTGCCTCGTGTATAAAAAGTACGGAACAAAGATGAGAAATAGTAATTTTTGGAATTTTGAAGATAAGCCAATTCCAAAATCTTTTTATCAGGGAAATACAGGAATTGAACCAGTAGACGTTGTTATAAAAAATATTATTAAATTTGGTTATTGTCATCATATTGAGCGGCTAATGATTGTTGGCAACTTTATGCTTCTATGTAGAATTCACCCCAACCAAGTTTATAAATGGTTTATGGAAATGTTTATTGATTCCTATGATTGGGTCATGGTCCCAAATGTTTACGGAATGAGTCAGTTTAGTGATGGTGGTATCTTTTCAACAAAGCCATATATATCAAGCTCTAATTATGTAAAAAAAATGTCTAATTTTAAAAGTGGCCCATGGTGTGAAATATGGGATGGCTTATTTTGGAAATTTATTAAAGATAATGAAATCTTTTTTAGAAAGCAATATCGTCTGGCAATGTTAACGAGAAATCTCGATAAAATGTCAGAAGAAAAATTAAATAATCACCTTAAAACTGCTGATAAATTTTTAAGAGATATTCAATAAATTAAGAGTAATAACCTACAGCTGTCTTTGAAAAATTAAAAGAATATTATGTTATGAAGAAATATTAAGTAGGGATGTTAATTTAGGAAAAATTGGATTTATCTAATGGAAATTGGAACACTTTTTTTAAAAAGTAATTCGACGGGAATCATCACTTTTCCTGAATTAGATTGGATAACCGCCCATCAATCTAATTTCACTAGGTTGGAGGAATCCATAGCAATTAAATTAGGCAGAATGCTTGATGCAGGATCTATCAATATTGGTTGCCGTTTGAAATCCTGAATAAGTTTTATTTGAATAATGAAGTATCAAAAAGAGAAAAAAACATTTTTTCGGGAAAGAATCCATTCTTTAAATATCTTTCTTTTTTTAGGATTTAATCTTTCACTTTTTTCTATCTTAGGTTTTATTTGGTTTAATTCTGCAATTGAAATAGTAGTTTAAATTTTTGAATTTTTTGTATATTAAAGTTATCTTTAAAAAATTATTTATATTTTGAGTATAGGATATTTACAAAGAAAGGCAGCTTGGGAAATTTTATTAAAAGTTAGTTCTGGTGATTTTTCTGATCATGCTCTTGAAAAGGTTTTAAAAAATTATCAATTTAATCCTCTTGATATAGCTTTTATTACAGAATTATCTTTTGGATGCATAAGGTATAGAAAATTTCTTGATCTTTGGACGGATCATACATCAAAAATTACTCATAAAAAGCAGCCTCCAAAGTTAAGATGGCTTCTACATATAGGTTTGTATCAACTATTGAAAATGGATAAAATCCCATTTCCTGCTGCTATTTCTACCACTGTAGAAGTAGCTAAAAAAACAGATTTAAATGGTTTAGCTGGAACTGTAAATGCGATATTGAGAAATGCATCAAGAAAATTAGAACAAAAAATCTTTCCAGAATTATCTTCTGATAGAAAAGAAAGAATTTCATATCTTGAATCATTTCCATTATGGCTTGTGAAGGATCTTTATAAATGGGTCGGTAATAGCGAGGGTGAAAATATCATTAAGGCATTTAATAAAAAACCATCAATTGATTTGAGAATTAACCAATTAAAAACTAATTTAGATAACTTTTTGAAAGTACTTCATGATAATAAAATTGATGCTGAAATTATTAATGATTTACATAATGGAATTACTTTAAAATCTAATCCAAGATCCATAAAAAATTTACCAGGATATAGTGATGGACTTTGGACAATTCAAGATAGATCTTCTCAGTGGATAGCACCTCTCTTAAATCCAAAAGAAGGCGAAAAAATTTTAGATGCTTGTGCAGCTCCAGGAAGTAAGTCTACCCACCTTGCAGAATTAACAAATGATAGTGCTGAAATCATTGCCGTAGATAGATCAGCAAAAAGATTGAAAATACTGCAATCAAATTTAGAAAGGTTAAATTTGAAATCTGTTAATACCCTTAAGGCTGATGCTACGAGTTTGATTGAATTAAATCCTAAGTTTATATCTTATTTTGATAAAATTTTATTAGATGCTCCATGTTCGGGCATTGGAACTCTTTCCAGGAATCCAGATTCTAGATGGTCTTTAAGTAAAGAAAAAATAAAATCTTTAACTTTATTACAGGAAAAACTTTTGGAGAGTATTTTCCCTCTTTTGAAAAAAGATGGCACTTTAGTTTATTCAACTTGCACTATTTGTCCTGATGAAAATAATCTATTAATTGAACGATTTATTGAAAAAAACAAAACTTTAAAATTGGTTAGCCAAAAGCAAATTTTACCTAGCTTGGATTATCCTGGTGATGGATTTTATTCTGCAATAATTTCTTATAAATCTTAAAAATAAAATTTATTTTTTTATTGGAATTTTATAAATTTCAGATATGAACTTCTTCCATAAATAAGCTGCATTCCCACTAGATAATTCAGATTCCTTATTATTGTCATAACCTATCCAGATCCCTGTTGTAAGGTTATCAATGGAACCAATAAACCAGAGATCTTTATTTCCATCAGATGTTCCTGTTTTCCCATAAATTTTCTTTCCTTTTATAGAGGCTGCTTTTGAAGTGCCTTCTTTCACAGATTTTTCAAGAAGTTTATTTATTTGCTTGTTTATTTTTAAATCTAATATTTTCTTGGAAATAGATTTATTTTCCCAAATAGTTTGTTTTTTAAATGATTCTATTTTTTCTATGATTTCAGGGCTTTGAATCTTCCCATTATTGTTTATTGCAGAATATGCATTTGTGATGTTTAAAAGATTATCTCCGTAGGCGCCAATAGCTAATGATGGGAATTCTTTAAACTCTTGCTCGTAACCTAGTCCAAATGAATTCGCTAAATTAATAATATTTTTTAAGCCGATTTTTTTTGTTATTGATATTGGCACAATATTTGATGAACTTTTAAATGATTCAATCAAAGATATTGAACCTCTATAGTCTTCTGAAAAATTTTTTGGGCAATAATTTTCCCAGCATATTGGTAAGTCTTCAAATTTATCGCTTAATTTTATTCCTTCTATTAATGCAGCAGCATAAGGGATTATTTTAAAAGTGGAACCTAAAGGTCTTACAGATGAAATCACTCTATTGTATTCATTAATTGATGGGTTTTTGCTGGTTATCATTGTCCTGATTAGTCCTGTGTTTGATTCGATAGATAACAGACCAAATTCAAGTTCTTTAGGCCCAGCGTATCTTGATATTTTTTGACCTTTTTCTTGCCAATCTTTGTTGATAGAAGATTTAATTCTTAAAAACTTATAATCATTTTTACTTTCAATTTTTTTATCTGTTTCCTGAAGAATAAAGTTTATTAGTAATTTATCATCTAAAAAATTATCAGCTGTTTGATAATTTAACTTTATTTTTTCTTTAATAGCCTTATGCTTATTTGCAAGAGAAATATATCCATCAACATACATTGATTCAAGAACTTTATTTCTATTTTTAATAGCTAGTTCTAAATTTTGATAAGGTGAATAAATTGATGGAGCTGGAGCTAATCCTGCAATTAATGCTATCTCTGATAATGTCAATTCTTCAATAAATTTTCCAAAATAAATTTGGGCAGCCTCGTCTACCCCGTATGCTCCTGATCCTAGATAAATATTATTTAAATATAATTTTAAAATTTGATTTTTGTCATATCTAAATTCAAGTATGAGTGATATAAATATTTCTTTGATTTTTCTTTGAAAACTTAAATCATTATTTAGAAAAAGTAATCTAGCAACTTGTTGTGTAATCGTACTTCCTCCCTCTTTAACATAACCACTTCTAATATTTTGAATAAGGGCACGTGAAATACTTTTTAAATCTATTCCATTATGTTTAAAAAATCTTTTATCCTCAGAAGATATAAAAGAATGTTTAAGAAAAAATGGAATTTTATGATAACTATTATCTATTTCAAATTTGCGGCTTAATTTGCTTAGTATTTTATTATCAGAAGATGATATTACATAAGAATATTTGTTTTCCCGAGATTTTTTATTTTTAGAAACATCAAATTTTAAGGTACTAAATATTAGACTAAAAAAATAAAAAGATATTCCAGAAAAAATTAATATTGGAATTATTAAAACAAAAGATTTGAATTTAATCTTTTGCACCTTAAGCAACTAAAAAACTATGTCCTATCGCTAAAGCTGTAACTAACATTCCAGTTATAAGGAACGGTTGGGCACTCGCTTGATATTTGACATCAAACTTTAGAGGATCTCTTAGTAACCACATATCTTGAAATGTAATTTGTGGAATTACCAATAAAACCAAAATTACAGAGGCTAAATGTTGACCAATAATGACTAATACTACAACCATTGCTAATTGAAAAATATCAATCAGTCCGGCACTTATTCTACTTGCATTTTTAATTCCAAATACTACTGGTAGAGAATTCAAGCCTAGCTTTGAGTCTCCTTCAACACTTTTGAAATCATTAATAACAGCAATTCCAAGTCCTGAGAGGCTATAAGCAAGTGTTAGTATCGCCGTCACGATTGTTAATTTCCCAAACAAGGCTTGCCCTGCCCACCAAGGTAAAGCTATATAAGATGCTCCTAAGGCATAATTTCCAAGCCAACCATTCTGTTTTAATTTGAGTGGTGGTGCAGAATATATATAACTAACAAAGGAACCTCCTAATGCCAAAAGTAAGACGGAGGGGAAGCTGTGATTAGCATATAAATCTAATAGAAAAGCAACTATTAAACCCGCTATAAGTAATACCCAGATTTGTATTTTTACGTCTTTAATTGAAATTTTCCCAGAAGGAATTGGTCTATTTGGTTCATTAATTGCATCAATTTCTTTATCAAAAAAATCATTTATAGTTTGAGTATAACCAGCCAGAAGCGGTCCACTCATCAACATACATGCTAATGAAGCTAGAACATTACTAAATGTCCATTCAAAATTCCCACTTGCAGCTGCTCCACAAATAACTCCCCATATCAAAGGGATCCACGTTATGGGTTTCATTAACTGTATACGGAGTTTCCATATACTTGATGTCTCAGAGGCACCCTTAATTCCTAATAGTTGTTTTGGATCATTCACTTTAATCTTTAACCTTTCTCAATTTCTTCTGGGAAAAACCAATTTTGCTCACCATTCTGAAATTTTGCGGTGATTCCAATACTTCTGCCGTCTGTCATTTTATAGCCTGTTATTACGGCTTTAGGATTCGCGGATATTTGATCGATTAATTTAGCTGGTAGTCTATCTTTTACTTTGTTAATGTTAATTTTGATTTTACTACCGATTTTGGGTAATAATTTTGTTTCAGCCATAAGAGGTAAAATGGAAGCTATTATGCAAGATTAACAGCATTTGGACAATTTTTACTAAAATGGTAGCTCTTCGTTTAATTCCTTGTTTAGATGTCGCCCACGGCAGAGTAGTTAAAGGTGTAAATTTTGTTAACTTGAGAGACTCAGGCGATCCTGTTGAATTGGCTTGTAGGTATTCTGAAGAGGGCGCAGATGAATTAGTATTTTTAGATATTAGAGCCAGTGTAGAAAATAGAAATACATTAGTTGACCTTGTGTCTAGGACCGCAAAATCAGTAAAAATCCCATTTACAGTAGGTGGAGGAATAGATTCTGTTTCTTCAATTAATGATCTTTTAAGAGCTGGAGCGGACAAAGTGAGTTTGAATTCTTCTGCTGTTAGGAATCCAGATTTAATTTCTAAAAGTTCTAGAGAATTTGGTAATCAATGTATCGTGATAGCAATTGATGCTAAAAGAAAAGTAAACAAGACTAATGAATGGGAGGTATATGTAAAAGGAGGTAGAGAAAATACTGGAATAGATGTATTAAGTTGGGCAAAGAAAGTTGAGGAGTTAGGCGCAGGGGAAATTTTGCTTACTTCAATGGATGGTGATGGTACGCAGACTGGATATGATTTACATCTGACTGAATCTGTTACCAATATTGTTAATATTCCAGTTATTGCTTCTGGAGGAGCAGGTTGTTTAGAAGATATCTATGATGTTTTCAATGAAGGCAGGGCATCTGCCGCACTTTTAGCATCATTACTTCATGATAAGAAACTTTCTTTAAGAGAAATAAAGACTTTCCTCCTCGAAAAAAAACTTCCAATTAGACCATATGAATAAAAAATTTAATTTAATACCAAAAAGAAATAAGTTAAAAATTTAAAAATGAAATTCACAAAAACTATCGAAGTCAAAAATATATTTAATAAAATTTCTTATAAATATGACTTTTTAAATAATCTATTAAGTTTTGGGCTGCACAGATTATGGAAAAGGAAATTAGTTAATTTATTGGAACCTTTAAATGGTGAAGACTGGGCAGATTTATGCTGTGGAACCGGAGATTTAGCATTCTTAATTTCTGAGAGAGTTAGTCCAAGGGGTTCAATTACTGGGATTGATAGTGCAGAGGAAATCTTAAATATTGCAAAAAAAAAATCAAAGCTTAAAAAAAATAAATTTATTAAGTGGGAAATTAAAGATGTATTAGAAATTAATGATTATTCAAAAAATTTTGATGGGATTTGCATGTCATATGGACTTAGAAACTTGAATAATGTTGAAGGAGGAATAAAAAAAGTTTTTGATCTTTTGAAGGATAAGGGAAGGGCAGGATTTTTGGATTTTAATCACTCAACAAGAAATTCTTTATCCAATATTTTTCAGAAAATTTATTTGAGATTAATTGTAGTAACCATTTCCCGGCTTTTTAATTTAGGTCCAGAGTACGCATATATCGAAAAAAGTATTAGTAATTTTCCTAAGAAAAATGTGCTTATAAATATTGCCAAGGAAGTTGGATTTAAAAAAGCTGAATATAGGACTATTTTAGGGGGGCAAATGGGAATACTAATTTTAACTAAATAAAGAATTTAGTTTTTAATTTTTTTTCTCCAACAAAAAGAACACTTTCCCCATCTTTTGATTTCGCCCTCAGGAGTAGGGGAATTACAAAGAGTACAATTAAGCATATTATTTTGATTGATCCTGCTTGGATGCTTTGTCCAGACTATCTTTGCATTAGTAGCTTTGATATTTTTATTTTTAATTTCATAATTTTGTATTATTTTTATTTCATTCAAAGTTATTCCAATTTTCTCGATTCTCTCTTTTAATTTATGCTTGTTATAAATTAAGGCTTGGCGCCACTGTGGATGATTTACTGCAATAGTAAGTATTTTTTTTTCAATATTTAATGGTTTACATTCTTGAAAAAGTTCTAAGCCGATTAAGTTCTTCCAGTTTTCGTTTATTTTAGTGAGTTTATCCAAGTCTCCGCAGGATTTTTTGAAATTATCAAGACAATTTTTTAATGGATGTGGATTCCTTCTATTCACTATTGGCAAATACTTTTTGTTCAATTTGTAATTTTCACTTATTAAGACTAAAGTTAATCTAATCTTTTAAAAGATGCTCGTTGTTTTAATAAAGAATTTGTGAAAGTTATTGGACCTGCAGCTAAGACAGTTTTTTATTTAAAAAAAATTCAGGGTCAATATCCAACCTGGACACTTCATTTCAAAATAAAATGTAAAAGTACTGAAAATGAGCTAACAAACTTGCTTGAATATTCTGAAATAAAGAAAAACCAGCCAGTAGCGATAATCGCAAGAGAGCAGTTCTCAGGGGTCGGCCAAAACTCAAAAACTTGGGTTTCTCCAAAAGGTGGGATTTGGTTAAGTGCAGCTTACCCAATATTTTCAAAAGAATTTGCATTTCAAAGATTTAATTTATCTTTAGGTATTAAGTTATGTGAAATGCTTAGGCAAGAGAATATAAATGTTTGTTTGAAATGGCCAAATGATATTTTTTTTGGTTCAAAAAAGTTGATTGGATTTTTACCAAGGGTAATAACAAGAGGCAAAGAAATTATCTATGTAAGAATAGGACTTGGCATGAATGTTTTAAATTACACTCCATTAGAAGGTATTTCACTATCAAAAGTACTTCAAACTAAAAATATTAATCATCATTATTGGACAGCCAAAGTTCTTAAAGCTTTTAATGATGCAATTGAATGTAATAAGAAAAAAGAATATGTGATTAAATCTGCAAATAAGTTTCTTTCTAAAAGTTTTTTACCTAGTGGTTATTGTCCTCATTCATGGAAAATTAAAGATATTGATTCGAATGGGAATTTAAGAATTGAAAATGAAACTCAACTGAAGGTAATTAGAAGATTTTGAATTTAATTAACTTTTAATTCAACTATTCTTCCATCCTTAAATCTGGCAATTTTTTTTGCGCGATTTGCAACTTCATCTTCATGAGTAACTAAAACTATAGTTATTCCAGATTCATGCAGTTTGTCAAAAAGATCTAATACATCTCCAGTAGTTTTTGAATCTAGTGCTCCAGTAGGTTCGTCTGCTAACAAAATTGCTGGATTATTGATAATAGCCCTCGCTATAGCAACTCGTTGTTGTTGACCTCCGGATAGTTGGTTTGGGCGATTATTCATTCTTTCTGAAAGGCCAACTTTTTTTAAGGCATTCTTACCTCGCTCTAATCTTTGCTCAGGCTCAATACCAGCATAAATCATTGGCAAAGTTACATTTTCCAGTGCAGTTGCGTCCGAAAGAAGATGAAATTGTTGAAAAACGAAGCCTAATTTTTGGTTGCGTATTTCCGCGAGCTCATCATCAGATAAATTCTCAACAGGAATACCATTTAATTTATAAATACCTTCAGATGGTCTATCTAGACATCCAATAATATTCATAGCGGTACTTTTGCCTGAGCCACTTGCTCCCATTACAGCTAAATAATCACCTTTATAGATTTCTAAGTTTATGCTGTCTAAGGCTTTAACAGTTAGATCTTCTTTCCCATATGTTTTAGATATATTTTCTAAAATCGCGACTTTCTTAGACATTTATTGAAGAATTCTTCTATGAAATATTATTTGCTGTAGCAATAATATCTTGTAAGAAAGGAGTTTCTGAAACCGCTGTATTAGCTAATTTAAAAAGAGGATTAGATAGGATTCCTCCAAGAGCAGTTACTGCGACACAGGTATAAAGTGCAATTCTCAAGGGAGGTAATCCTACAATTCCCCAATTAATTTCAGGATATGATTTGACTATTTCAGAAGCTTCCTGTGGTTCTTTAACTACCATCATTTTTATCACTGAAATGTAGTAATAAATAGATATAACAGAAGTTACTAATCCAACTATTACTAATAGATATTGATGATTTGCCCAACCTGCAAAGAACAAGTATATCTTTCCAAAAAATCCTAACATTGGAGGTAAACCTCCAAGAGATAGAAGACAAAGGCTTAAGCCTAATGTAATGAGAGGATCTTTTTGGTAAAGTCCAGAGTAATCAAGAATTCTGTCAGAACCAGTTCTTAGTGAGAAAAGTATTACACAAGAAAATGCACCCAAATTCATAAACAAATATGCAGCCAAATATAGAACAGCTGCTGATAAACCATCTTGTGTGCCAGATACTATTCCAATCATTACAAACCCGGCTTGTCCAATAGAGCTGTAAGCTAGCATCCTTTTCATTGAGGTTTGAGCTAGAGCTACAACATTTCCTAGAGCCATGCTTAATATGGCCAAAATGGTAAATAAAAGTTTCCATTCTTCGTCAAAAGAAGAGAAAGTTGTGCTCAATATTCTTATTGCAAATGCAAAGCCGGCTGTTTTTGAACCAACAGATAAAAAAGCTACTACAGGCGTAGGTGAACCCTCATATACATCAGGAGTCCATTGATGAAAGGGAACAGCAGCAATTTTAAATGCAACTGTTGATAAGACAAATACAAGAGCTAGTGAAGTAATGAAGGATGGCTTATTGATAATCTCTAAGCCTATTGTCGCTAAGTTTGTTGAACCACTTAATCCATAAAGAAAAGAGGATCCATACAAATAAACAGCAGCAGCAGCTGATCCAACAAGAAGGTATTTTAAGGCCGCTTCTGAACTTCTTGGATCTCTCTTGAGGTAACCTGAAAGTAAGTAACTTGCTACAGATAAAGTTTCCAGAGATATAAATACACTAATAAGGTCAGTAGATCCACACAAAAGCATTGCCCCAAGGGTGGCTGAAAGAACTATTGCAGCAAACTCGCCAATAGGGCTACCGCTTTGTTCTGTATACCGCCAACTTATAAGTAAAGAAACTAAGGTTGATAAAGATATTATTGCTCTAAATGCGATTGCTAAATTATCTGAATTAAAGGACCCAAGGAATGCGCTTTCTACCGGATTACTCCATTGCAATGCCAAACTAACAACAGAGCTTCCAATTGATAAATAGCAAATTATTGGTGCCCATTTTGAGGCAGTTTTTTCTCCAGCTAAATCTACAAGAAGTGTTCCAATAATACCTAGTAAAATAAAAGCCTCTGGAATAATGGCTTGGGCATTTAAATTAATTGTAAAGATTTCGTTAGGCACTTTATTAAATTGGATTAAATTAGATGTTTGATTGTAAGGGTCTAAGAGTTAATCTTAACTTGATTATAATTTGTGGGTATGATTTTTGAAATTTTCAGAAAAAATTACTTGAAAAAGCTTCAAATAATCATAATATGCCTTAACTGAACAAAAACACCAATTTTTGAAATAAACCTTGGATCACACACTTGTTATTGTTGAAAGTCCCACCAAAGCAAAAACTATAAGAAAGTTTTTGCCCTCTAATTATGAAGTTCTCGCTTCAATGGGACACGTTAGAGATCTTCCAAAAGGAGCTGCTGAAATACCTGCTGCGGTTAAAAAGGAAAAATGGTCAAGGATAGGAGTTAATACAACAGAGGATTTTGAACCACTTTATATAGTTCCAAAAGATAAGAAAAAGGTTGTCAAAGAGTTGAAAGATGCATTGAAAGGCGCGACCCAGCTATTACTTGCAACTGATGAAGATAGAGAGGGAGAGAGTATTAGCTGGCATCTCCTGCAAATACTTAAGCCTAAAATACCAACTAAGAGAATGGTTTTTCATGAAATTACGAAGAAGGCAATTAATAAAGCTTTAGACCAAACAAGAGAAATTGATATGGAACTTGTTCAGGCTCAAGAAACAAGAAGAATCTTGGATAGGCTTTTTGGATATGAATTATCTCCTTTACTTTGGAAGAAGGTAGCCCCCCGACTATCTGCTGGTCGTGTTCAATCAGTTTCTGTAAGACTTCTTGTTAGGAGAGAGAGAGAAAGAAGATCCTTTAAAAAAGCTAGTTACTGGGGGATTAAAGCTTCCCTAGTAAAAGATAATATTACTTTCGAAACTAAATTATTCAGTTTAAACGGTCAAAGAATTTCTAACGGCTCCGATTTCGATGAACAAACCGGTAAATTAAAAGAAGGAAACAAATCTTTAATAATTGGAGAAGAACAAGTAAATGATTTATTGATGACTTTTTCCTCAGAGGATTGGTTAGTCTCAAAAATCGAAAAAAAACCATCCACTCGTAAGCCAGTTCCTCCATTTACAACAAGTACATTACAACAAGAAGCAAATAGGAAGCTTCGATTGTCTGCAAGAGAAACTATGAGATGTGCACAAGGGCTATATGAGAGAGGTTTCATAACATATATGAGAACTGATTCAGTTCATCTCTCCCAACAAGCCACAAGAGCTGCTAGAGAATGTGTCAGTTCTATGTATGGAGAAGAATATTTATCTAACTCACCAAGACAATTTAATTCAACTGCAAGAAATGCTCAAGAAGCACACGAAGCTATTAGGCCGGCAGGTGAGATATTTAAAACTCCAAAGGAAACTAATCTAACTGGTAGAGACTTATCACTTTACGATTTAATTTGGAAAAGAACTGTAGCTAGTCAAATGGCGGAAGCTAGGTTAACAATGATTAATGCTGAAATTAGCGTAGGGGATGGATTATTTAAATCAAGCGGGAAAAGTATTGATTTCGCAGGATTCTTCAGAGCTTATGTCGAGGGAAGTGATGACCCAAGTTCATCCCTTGAACAACAAGAAATTATTCTCCCAAACTTAACAAAAGGGGCATGTCTTGAAGTTACTAATAAGGAATCTACTTTTCATGAAACTAAACCTCCTGCAAGATATACAGAGGCCGCATTAGTTAAAGTTCTTGAAAAAGAAGGGATTGGAAGACCTTCTACCTATGCCAGCATTATTGGGACCATAGTTGATAGAGGTTATGCGAATATATCTTCTAATACTTTGGCTCCAACTTTTACAGCTTTTGCTGTTACTGCTCTATTAGAAGAACATTTTCCTGATTTGGTTGATACTACTTTTACTGCAAAAATGGAATCTTCATTGGATGAAATATCTTCAGGCAATCTTGAGTGGCTACCATACCTCGAAACTTTCTATAAAGGTAAAAATGGTTTGGAGGTAAAGGTTCAGAAAACAGAGGGTGATATTGATGGTAAAGCTTATAGACAAGTTGATTTTGAAGATCTTCCTTGCGTAGTAAGAATAGGCTCTAACGGACCTTGGCTAGAGGGTACAAAAATTGATGAATCTGGTAATGAAATTCAGGCTAAAGGTAATCTTCCAATGGATATTACCCCTGGAGATTTAGACATAAAACAAGTTGATCAAATCTTAAGTGGCCCATCGGATCTTGGAACTGATCCAAAAACTGGGGAAAAAGTCTTTTTGAGATTTGGCCCTTATGGACCTTACGTTCAATTGGGAAATAATGATCAAAATAAAGCTAAACCAAGAAGAGCTTCATTACCCAAAGAGTTGAAAACTGATGATCTAACTCTAGATGAGGCTCTTGTACTTTTAAGTTTGCCTAGATTGTTAGGAGTTCATCCTGAAGGAGGAGTTGTTGAGGCTGATAGAGGAAGATTTGGCCCTTATATTAAATGGATTAAAAATGAAAATGAATCTGAAAACAGATCCTTAAAGAAAGAGGATGATGTTTTTACAGTTGATATAGAACGAGCATTAGAAATTCTTGCGATGCCAAAAATGGGTAGAGGTGGTCAAGAGGTACTTAAAGACTTTGGAAAACCGAAAGAATTTAAAGAAAAAATTCAAATATTAAATGGAAGATATGGCGTCTATTTAAAATGTGGCAAAACTAATGTTTCGATTGCCAAAGATACTGATATAGAAAAAATTACCATAGATGACGCAGTATCTCTTTTAGAAGAAAAACTTAAAGATAAAAAAGGCGAGATTTTAAAAAAAACAAAGATTAGTAATAAAAAAACTATAAGGAAAAAGAAAAGTTAGAAAATTATGATTTTAAAAAAAAAAGAATTTTTTTTATTAATTTTTTTAATTTTCTTACAATCATGCTCTGGAG
>CABYNZ010000009.1 GCA_902520485.1 uncultured Prochlorococcus sp.
AAATTTTCTGTTCAATTCTTTGTTCTTTAAATAAAATACTTGAAATACTTTTAAATTAATTATCATTTTTAGATTAGTTTATGAGCTTACTTAAATTATCTTCATAATGATTAATTTCATATTAAGACATTTAAAATTACAGGGATTCTCTTAGAAATGTGTACTTTATTTGCTGAGAACTAGACTTTTTTGAAAAATCGTCAATAATACTATAAATATTTTTAATTAATGAACCTTCTTAGGATTTCCCCATTACTACCAATAGCTATAGGTTCTATTTTGCCTCTCTCAGCTAACGAATACAAATTTGAAGAAATCAAATTTGATCAAGTTGAAAACAAGCAGAATATATATAAGCCAAAAGATAAATTAGATGAATACATTATTGATGCATCTATTTATGCCACAAAATTTGTTCCATTAATGAACGATGGTGCAGAAGGGAGTGAATATACAAACATCATCGCTAATGATGGTAAAAGAAAATTAGTTAATGCTGGTTATGATTTTGTAAATTCAGCCGCAAATAGTGAGATACAAAAAATCCCATTTTTTGCTCAAACAACCGTAAATATTTCAGGCGGAACAGAATCTGATACAAGTTTTTCTCTTAATAGTTTGATGAAGCTTGGGGAACTAGCAAAAGATGATGAAGGTGATTTAAAAACTCTTGCATTCTCTCAAGCAAGATTAGCAACAGCTACTAATGCAGAAGGTTCCACTACTAACTTAGGTTTAGGAATTAGACATCGCCCCAATGATGTTTCAATGTTGGGGGCCAATGCTTTTTGGGACTATAGAATGACCGACTATAGTGATGCTCATAGCAGACTTGGACTTGGCGGGGAATATCTCTGGAAAGATTTTGAACTTAGAAATAACTGGTATATGGCCATAACTGATGAAAAAGATGTAACTATTGGAGGTGTTTCTTATAAAGAAAGAGTAGTTGATGGTTGGGATGTTGAGTTGGGCTATAGATTACCAAATAATCCACAACTTGCTTTCTTTGTAAGAGGTTTCAATTGGGACTACAAAAATACGCAGGATAATTCAGGAGTAGAGGGATCTGTAAGTTGGCAAGCAACACCTCATGTCGGATTAGAAGCTTATGTTTCTAATGAAATATCTGCTGCATCAACTACAGCAAATTCTGACCTACCAGGAACAGATGAAACATTCTTTGGTTTAAGAATGAATCTTACCGGCACCCCAGTGATCTTTGGCGAAAAAGATTATAAGAAAAATATGATCACTCAAATGACTCAACCTGTAAAACGTAAATATGATGTGCTCTTAGAAAGAAACAAAAATTCCTTTGTTAATAGAGTGGGAGGGTCTTAACTAAATTATGAAAAATTTTCTCAAAACATTTAACCCAACTTTTAACTACTACAAAATGAAAAACAAAACTTTATTTAATTCTCTCCTCTTCACATTTGCTTTCATAGGCTCTTTATTTGCTATCGAAAAACCACTTAAGGCAGGTGACGCAGGTCCTGTTTGTCCAGATCCCTCCACTACCACAATAAACAGTGTTTTTGATCCATCAGATCCCAGTGGAAGTTTTACTGGACTTACTGGAGGATATGGTGAAGACGGTGGAGGATTTTGTCGTGGAACACCTACTGAATATGGCGTAACAGTTTTTAAAATGGGTTTTTGTAAGAAAAATCCAGGTAATCCTACAGGTTCTGCAATTCTAGAAGGATCAAAACCTGATTACAGTAGTTGTACTTGGGCATTTGAGAATGCCGCAGGTGAGGAAGCTGATTTTGGAGCTGGAGGTGCCGTTGATTTATCTGAGGTTGCATCATCAGAACCCGCTGCAGGAGTTTACCCTCATGCAGTAATGTTAATTTCTAAGGATTTTAGAATTAAAGGAAAATATGGGCCAATTGGCGGGCAAACATTCTATACAACAGAAACTTTTGAAGAATCAACTACAGATGTCACTCAATGGAAAACAGTAACCGCTCCTTTGACTTCATTTGTTGGCCCAGAATTTTGCAAAGCTACCACAGAAGGAGAGGCAGTTGTAGGAGGGACAATAAGTGCCTATTTGCTAGATAAAACAGAGACAATGCTAGTTAGTGATACAACTGAAACAGGTACTCCATGTACAGGACAAGTATATTTATTAGGTGTCATGAATATGGCTAGTGATTTAATAATTTCTGATACTACTCGTGGTTTAAAGATGACTTTCCTTGTAACTAATAACGGAATGAGTGTAATTACTAAAAATAATCCAGGTAGTTTCCCAACTGAAGTAATAATGGATTCTGGTCCATTTAGCGTTACTTTTGACACTTTTTAGTCTCATAAATTTAAATAAATAATTTCGAAAAATAATGGAGCCAGCTAATTCAAAAGAGTAATATCTAGCGACAAAGTTGATTTTCTCGACTAAAAAGTGATTTTTTATAAAATATTTAGGAATTTGGTCTTTTATAGATGTCTGTTATGAACTAAGATCTTATGAGCGGGGCGTGGCGCAGCTTGGTAGCGCGGGTGCTTTGGGAGCACTAGGTCGCAGGTTCGAATCCTGTCGCCCCGATCAGTCATAGCAGGGATTCTCAAGTATAGATAAGTTTTGTTCATCTATAATATGGACAAATTATGGACAAATCTGTAAAGCTAGCATTTTACTGGTATCTTTTACATAAATAGATTTCTCGAAACTATGGTTAGTAAATCTAATTTTTTCAAAAAGGCATTTAAGCTCAGTAAAAATGCTGCTTTTGCTGCTGCCCAAAAAGTTAATAAAACTGCAAGAAATTTCTCAATTACTGGAGAATCATCTTTATTAGCTGCACTAAGTCCTCTAAACGACTTAGCCTGGGATCCTAGCTTGGTATCAAAGATTAATAATGTCATAAAGAATCATGGAGTTTCTCAGGATGCTGTAATAAAAGCTTTACCTGGAGATTTGGAAAAATTCGGATCAAATGCAGTTGAACATTTTTTGAATTCAGGAGATAAGTTAGGCAAACATTGGTCTCACATTGAAAGTCAATTAAATAACCCTGAAATAGCATCATCTGCACAAAATGCTATTTGGGAAGACGGATCAATAAACATTGTTAGAGGAAGTAAAGATATGACAACTATTGAGAGAATCAATAGCAGTTTTGATAATCACAAAGACGGATTAATTGCGACTATACAAACAGAAGATTTTTGGAGAAGATCACTTGGTAATGCTTTTGAAGCAAGTGTCTATGCTGCTGCTATTACTGCAATAGATCTATTGTTAAAAAACAGAAATGAAATTATTAATGGATCATTAATTCAAAAGAAGAGAATAATTAATGAAATTTTAAAAAAAAGTGGCTTAATTGCTGCTGGTGCGTTCCCTGTTTCAATTTTCCTAGGATTAGTCGTAATGATCATACCCGGCGCAAATCTTATCTTGATGCCGCTTGGCATATATGGCGCCGCTGGCTTGGGACTTAAATTGATAGATTCAGCCATTAATAATCCCAGTGATCAAGAATTGAAAATCATAGAGCTTTTAAAAAGTTATCTTTCTAAAAAGCAATATTTATTGAAATCGACCTAAATATTATTAATAATAATAAGCATTAATTAAGTGCTTTTAAAATGCCTTCATCAAGGACAAATTTTAATATTTTAATGCTTGGGAAGAGGGGAACGGGAAAAACATCAATGCTTGCAGTTTTATGGAATGAATTAAAAAAATTTACTAGCAGGGAAATAGTATATTTTAGACAAGATTGGCAAACCTCAAATATTTTTGGAGAGGCTTTGAGTCAACTTAAAGAAATGTTCAATAGTCCCGGATTATCGATTGGAGAGGGAATTGAAGGTACTGATGAACCACAAGATCTTTCAATTGAGCTTTGCACACCTAATCATACTGAACCACATCTTCAATTAAATTTCTGGGATTATTCAGGAGGATTACTTAGTGCAAAAAATGCTACTGAGGAATTAAATCAAAAAATTAATGACGCCCATATTTTCTTTATCATTGTTGATGCGCCTGCTTTGATGGAACTTAATGGTAAGTTCAACAATATAAGAAACAATCCAGATTACTTCAGGAACCTACTAAACAACAGACTGAACGAGCCTTTAAATGTAGTTTTTATAGTCACTAAATCTGAGAAATATGTAAGAAAAAATATGAAAAAGAATCTTTTTCAAAAAGTAAAAGCATCTTATTATGAATTAATCGAAGAGTTAAGACCTGGTTCTAATTGTTCTATTTGTATTGTCCAAACTTTGGGTCAAATAGTCCTAAATGAGTTGTTAGTAAATAAAGATTCCGCTGGCAGAGAATATCCTATTTATACTTTTTCTAAAGTTTCGGAAAACTCCAAATTCAATCCTAAGGATGTAACCCTTCCATTTCAAATACTTCTTCAAAACGCAATTATATCTAGCATTAATGAGAGGCGAGCTTCTTGGGATGGTTTAAATTGGCTTAGGGATTTAGTAGGAAGAGATTATGATTTAGCTCAAGCACTTAATCATATTTCAGAAGTGACAAAGGTAAATAATGATTCTTCCTCGCTCGTTGAGTTTTCAGACTTAAAGGAAATTATTTAAATCATGAGACGATTGTGTATTAATACTGCTAATAAGTTTGAGGATGATTATTTTGAAAGCAACTTTAAATTTGAAGAGAATAATTGGATTAAAACAGATCTAAGTCTTGAAAATATTCTTGGGAAATTCTCAAGTCATAAATTTGATAAAAATAAATCTAATTTATTAAACCTACGTAATAGAGAGAAAAAACTAATAATTTTCTTAGAGAACAATATAAATATCCAAAATCAGATCTTTTCAGCAACTTTGACTGGTTTAAAATCTAATGAAAGAGTCGACTTTACTAATCGTGTTATTAGAGATGGAATTAATTTCACACAAATAAACAAAAATGAACTTTCTATTTACAAGGAAGAAATAATCAATATATCAATAAATCTATTCGAACATTTTTTCGATAAAAACTTTAATTTTGATAAATTTAGTTCAATAGAGAAATTTAATAGTGATCAATTTTCGTTTGTAAATCTTGAGTTTATATGGTCTTCCTTTATTGAAGAAAAGAAATTATCAAAAAATCAATATGAATTTAGATTTTTTGAGAGTGTTCGAGAACTCTTAAAAAACTATTCTCTTCAGGAGGATAAAGAAAAAATATATAACAATTCAAACCCTAAAATAAAAAGAAAAAATTTTGATTTATTTGAGCAATTTATCAAACAAAAATTAAAAGTTCCTGACACATTTGAAGAAATTCTTTCAGAAAAAAGAGTAAGCGATATAAATAGTAAAATTTCACATCTAGGAAATAATTTATTTTCAAAATTTAACCGTAATAGAAATACTTCATCAAACAATATTTCTTTTAAAAATCCTAAAGAAGAACCATCTAATTATTCTATTCCTTTTTATAAATTAGAAAATATTAATGTGAATAATTTTTTGCATGATTTATTAAGTAATTTCCCTAATAAAAGTTACGCCAAAATTTGTTTAATGCTTGACAAAGACATTTTGCAAATTGTTTTAATTAAATAGTTAAAACAAAATGGACAAATTATGGACAAATAATCCTTGATTTCTCTTGATAAACCAAGCAAAATAATGTAATAAATAAGCAATAACTTAAAAACCTAGTGATGCTAATGGGGTGTGCGGTGCTTTGGGAGCACTAGGTCGCAGGTTCGAATCCTGTCGCCCCGATCAGTTATACCAACGGATTAGAAATAATATAGCTTGTCTCATATTGCGAAAGGGGCGCTAGAGGGGGCGCTAGTAAACAGTTGTTGCGATCGTCACTTACTTTTCTAGTGCCTTAGAAGTAGCTATTTTTGATTATGAAAAATTCAAGGGGTAATCAATATTTTTTGGTTCTAAATGTTTTGTATAGCAGGCTGTTGTGCAGTCGACTCCTTCACTATTGATACTGCAAGAGGTTATACATTCAAAGAAACTGTCCAAAGCATCTGATTCTTTCATATTCGTATAAATGTCTTTTTTCATTGTTATTCCTCAAATCTGAGGCTTATCTAGCAATTTCTTCTATATAGTGTCAAATTTTAGGTAAAGTACCTAGTCCTAATTATTTATTTAAAAATAGCTATTAAATATAGAAGTTTTCTTCCAACCCTCCTGTAGTAACTTCTTATAAACTCGCAATAACAAACACAATAACGACACCCACAACGATCCACACCCAGAAAGGAATCTTAAAGTTATTAGATTCTTCTACTTTATTTCTTTGGGATTTATAAAAAAGAACGCAAATGGCAAGCAAATCTAAAGCAAAACCTATTTGTAAGAGTAATTGTTATCACTAAAATTTTAAAAATTTAGCGGCCTTGAAATGGAACCATTTATAGACTTATGTAGTGGTAGAGATTTTTGTTTTGCAAAAGATATTTACCATCAAATTCAAAGATTAAATTTCTAGATAATACTTTTATCCTATTACACTTCTCAAGAATTAATATTTTTCTTGATCTGCGGAAGTCAAACTTTATAAAGATTATTAATGTGATAGTGTTTTACATGAAATCAAAATTAAGTAAATGTTTATTACAGGCTGTCATCGCTCTGGGACATCACTAATAACATCTATATTTAAAGACTTAATTAATGAGGCGAACGATGAATCAAAATTAGTTACTCCTCAACTTGATAATCTACTAGGCTTCTTTGAATCTAAAAAATTAGTTGATTTTAACGAAAAATTACTAGCAGAAATTGGGGCAACCTGCAGTAGTCCTTTTATAACTCCACCAATATGGACTGAACGTCCTTTAATCGATATATTAGTCGATGCAAGAAAAGATTTTAAGGATTTAGCTATTTCGAGCAATTGGATTGATAAAGATCCAAGATTATGCTTACTATATCCAGTCTATTTTCATATCTTACTTAAGAGAGTACCTTTAATAGTATGCATGAGAGAACCTATTAACGTAGCAGTTTCATTATTTGCTAGGAATGGTTATTCAATAAATCTAGGTCTTAGTATGTGGTTTATCTATAACCATCATATAAGTAAGTTCTTGACTGAAAATGATAGTTTTTATTTTTACGAGGAATTTTTAAATGCTTTGGATACTGATTCTGAAATTGATTTATATGAACAATGTTGCAAAACAATAGAACCAATAACAACACAAATAGCATCGTTTGATAAATTTAAAGAGACTCTAAAAAAAAGAGTAAAAGTAAACCTTAATCGTTGTTCTTCATTAACATCTGCACTAAATGAAAATATTTGTGATTTAGAATTACTTAATATTTGCAATGATGCTTATCAGAAATTACATTCATCTCAAAAAAATTTAAATATTTATAAGGAATCATTTATTTCCATACCATCATCTGTTTTGAAAATTTTTTACAAAGAAAAAAAGCTTACCATTCCATACAGTAATTCTGAAATTAAAAACAGAGTCGAATTAAATGATTTGCGAAATAGTTTTAAAGATTTACAAGTAGAACTAGGAAGAAATAAAGAAAGCTATAAAGATTTACAAGTAGAACTAGAAATAAACAAACAAAGCTATAAAGATTTACAAGTAGAACTAGAAACAAACAAACAAAGCTATAAAGATTTACAAATAGAACTAGAAAGAGATAAAGAAAGAAATAAAGAAATCTATAAAGATTTACAAGTAGAACTAGAAAGAAACAAAGAAGTTTTACGAATGCTAAAAAGTACCTTTAGTTGGAAATTAACTTATCCACTAAGGTATTTTAAAATGATATTAAATTCCTTATTTAGAAAGTTTTAGAAACCTATGAGCAGAAAGTTTCTAGCTCTGATTACTCGCCATAAAGATGAACCATTTTTAAGGCAATTCTGCACGTACTATATCACTCAAGGAATTGACGATATTTATATAATTGATGACAATAGCAAAGATAAGAAATTTTTAAAAGAATTAGATTATTATTTTAAGAATATTCATATCACATATGACAATGAAATAATTAAAAAAAATTCTATAAAAAATGTATATCAAACAATCAAAGAATCTTTTACTTGGATCATACATGTAGATGTAGATGAATATATAGCAACAAAGAAAAACATAACAAGGACAATAAGAGAAGAATTATTTTTAAATTTCAATAGTTTTGATTGCGTTAAAATACCATGGGTAATGATGAGTAGTAATAAAAGAAAAAAAAATCCTACAAACTTACTTGAAGAGAATATTTATAGATGGAATCATAATCTGAAACATGTTAACCAAATTCATAAATTTAGATGTAGATATAATGAGATTGAATGTAAATCAATTTTTAAACCTAACGTTTTCAACGATATAGATGATCATTTGCCATTAGAATCAAACATTAAGTCTCCACTTTATGTAGATAGTATTAATATCGAACCCTCAGATTCAACACCTTTCTATCAAAGATTAAGAGAAAAAGATATCAAGAATGGTCATTTACTTTGTTATCATTACCGAGTTATTAGTGAGGAAAATAATTTAGAGAAGTTAAAAAATAACATTTGGTATATAGAAAATAAATATACACTTTCTGATTTGAACAACTCTGATCATGCAGAAGTTATAGATTACACAATGTCTAATAAATAACTCTTATCAAAACGCTGTACTTAGCCTAAAAACCCAATTAAATTCTTCTTTATCTTTAATTTTTGCAGATCCGCCCGGTTCAAGGATATTAACTCCTAAAGTTAATCTAAATGGTCTAATTATGCTAACTTCTTTTGAAGCTGCGAGCACAAGTTGATCACTATTATACTCAGTAAAAAAACTTAATGATTTATTAGGTAATAAGCTTATAGAACCTACTGGACCAAAGCATAGGTCTTTATCAATCCTGGATGAATAACTTCTTTCTTTGTCAAAATCTTCGAAGCAAAATAAACGAATATTTTCGTTACTTGCAAATCTACCACTTGCGATACCTCCATTAATTACCAATAAAGGAAAGTCATTTTTTTTGTTATTCAACCATATTCCTTTTGATTTCATTAGATATATATTTCTTCCTGTATCAGTTTTATGATCTAGTTGTATTAATTGCTCTCCACCAATAGCAAATCCTGATTGCTTACTTAATTTTCTATCATATCTAAAGCCAAGAGAAAGACCTTCTTCAAATTGACCTGTTTCGCCTCCAGAGTATTTACTCCCTTTGTATAAGCTTCTAATTGAGCCATTAAGTCCAAAACTACTATCCTTATTTGCGAAAGTTTTCCAATGAGCTTGGGCGGTGGCATCACCACCATTCCAATGCAAAAAAGGCTTCCCATTTCTTACTTGTCCACTAAACCCCCTTGCGGATAAATCGAATGAATATGCATCATTCCACTTAAATCCATTTGGAAGCTTCCATCCAATATCTGGTCCTATAGAACCATCAGAAAAAGCAATTGATCGATTTTGAGAATAGAGACTTAAAGATTGCTTAACTTCCGCATTAGTTATTCGTTGTTGGATTTTGTTTTCATATTCTTTACTTATATTTTTCCATTTTATAGTATTATCTTTTGACCTTAATTTGACTGCGTCAATTTTTTCCCATTTTATATCTTCAGTTGAAAGTTTTTTCTCTAAAAATTCATCTGCAAATAAAGAGATATTTTCAAGAATTAAAAATAAAAAGAAAAAAAATATACTTGTTATAGAAATTGAACTCATCATATATTTTTGAGTTTTCATTGTTTTTTAATCTATGGTTTTAATAGGTTTTAGGACTCGAGCCTTTAAAGAGTAAGGCACTAGCTTTTTTTTTTATCTATTTCTTTCAACTATTCTAAAGTTCATATCTATTGCTCCCTTTCTTAAAGGAATTATTTTTTGATAATCACCTTCATAACAATCTTGAGCCGCTTTTTTGCTTGGAAATTGTGCTAGTACAGTAAACGGGCCGTCATATCCTTCTCTTACATCTGTTTCATAATCAACTGTTAAGGTTTTTGCTCCACAACCTTTAACAACTACATCATTTACTGCTGAAAAGTATTTACCTGCTTGTTCTGGATTTGTGATCCTGCCAGAAATCATTACGTAACCAAAGTTCTTATCTTTTGGAACTTTATAACCAATCGCAAGCCCAGCGATACAAGCAATTAAACTAATTAAAATAGTTTTCTTCATTTAAAATTTGTTTTTTTTAAATGTTATACGATTCTCTATAAGTTAGCTGTCAATTATTAACTGTTAGCGGTACGAATAATAAGCATTTTATTTTTTCTTTGGCTTACACTATCTTTTTCATATCCCTGTAATTGTGGAAAGCAATTGATATAAAAAGAAAAAGAGATATCTTGAAATTTTGAAGTTCCTCCTCTATAATTTTTCTTACTTTTATTATCGAAACAAAATTAGCGTTAGTTGCTATCCCCATTGGCCAATGAGAATTTCGTATAAAAAAACAACATAAATAAAAAAAACTTTTTAGGATATAAGAAATATAAATTTTTAATAAAATGAATAAATTTAGAGATAATTTTTCAAGCGAAAGCTTTTACCCAGATAGTAATTATTATCTTGATCAGGAAAATACTGCTAAAGAATCACAAGTTCCAGAAGTTCAAATATCCAATAAGCGAGAATTTTTTGAATGGCCAAATAGCTATTGGTTTATTGCAGAAAGGACTAATGGTCGTCTTGCAATGATTGGATTTATGGCTGTAATTATTAACTACACCTTATTTGGTTGGATAGCATATCCTTTCCTATAAGTGAGCAATTCAAATTCTGATAAAAATGGAGTTGATAGTTCTGGAATCCACTGGCTTCAATATGCTGCATTTGTTATAAATGCATTTGCAATTTATTTCGGTTGGGCTTTTTTTAATGATGCCAACTTTCATCACTTTGCTTTAAAAATATTCAAGTTCTGGAATTGCAATGGATATAACCCTTTAAATTATTGTTTAATGCGTTGGAAAGTAGATTTTTATCCTTAAAAAACTTCTAAACCTGAACCGATTCTTTTTTTTTATTAGTTTTTGGAATCATTTAAAACCTTTTAAAGCACTATTTCGCAGCTTAGATGCGATAGTTTTGATTCTATTAAATACAATTCAGACAAAAGCGTTTCTCAACTTTTTTTTTATTTCTTGTTTGTTTAGAGTCTTTACTCTTTAGGTTTGTATATCTTTTTACGATGTATCACCCACGATTCCTAAAACCAATGTAGTCCGTTTTTAATTACTCATAAATTTTCGAGGAGTTTTCGAGTAATCCATTTAATTCTAGGAGTTCTTCTTTACTAAATTCTCTATATTCTCCTGTTGGCAAATCTAACTTAATATTCATAATTCTTACACGCTTTAATGATCTTACGTCGTAGCCCAGGGACTCACACATCCTTCTAATCTGACGGTTAAGTCCTTGAGTCAGTATTATTTTAAATTTCTTCGGCCCCAATTGTTCTACGAAACAATCCTTAGTTTTTGTGCCTAATATTTCAACTCCATTACTCATGCTTTTAATAAAGTCGCTATTAATCGGACGATTAACTTTTACAATATACTCTTTTTCATGATTATTTCTTGCTCTGAGTATTTTATTTACGATATCTCCATCATTAGTTAAAAAAATCAATCCCTCACTGAGCTTATCTAATCTTCCGATGGGGAAAATTCTTTTATGATATTGAATGAAATCTATGAGATTATTGGGTTCCACTTTTCTATCTGTTGTGCAAACAATTCCTACAGGTTTATTAAAGGCTAAGTATATGTTTTTTTGTCTCCTTGATTTTTCTATTCTTTGACCTTTAACTTCTACTTGGTCACTATCTTCTACTTTCGTTCCAATTTCTGGAATTTTGCCATTAATGGTCACCTTTCCTTCCAGGATTAATCTATCTGCTTCTCTTCTAGAACAATAACCAACTTCACTTAAATATTTATTTATTCTGGTAGCCATTATGGATGTTTCATTTTTATATGCACTAAATAAAGTAATTTACTAATCTCCTCATATTTTAGATCAGCTGTCAATTTTAGTTAGTATTCTCATTATTGAATTTCAAATTATTTTCATCAGTAATTTATACCGCACAGATCTAACTCTCTTTTTAATTCCAATTTTTTTCAATTTTCCTCCATCCCTGAGAAAGTAATCTTTCATAAATTTCTCTAGCTAAATCTATTTCAACAGAAACTGTGTTTGTCATTACTGGTGGTTTGTTTCCTAATCCTCCCACTATTTTCCCAGTATCTATAAACATATACTCAAAAAATCCATCAATACTCTTATCGTTTTTCATAAATCTTTTAACTTCTGACCTATTTGAATTAATCAACCAATAAGTTTTAGCCATTAATCTAATCTTGGAACTAGTAAGCTTTTCATTTAAAACAAACTCATTTGATCAGTTTCTTTTTTCTTTACATCTTCTACTAGCCAACCATCAGGTGACCAACTCATCATGATTGCAAATAATCCTTTTAATTCATCTTCATCCTTAACTTGCTCTGTCCATTGTTCTTCATATCCATTAGGTACGATCACAGGCATCCGTATATGTAAAGGTTTAATTAAGTCATTTGGTTCAGTTGTTAAAACGCAGCAACTCTCCAGTTCTGCTCCATCTGGTGATGTCCACTTACTCCAAATTCCTCCCAACCAAAAAGTCTCATAATTCAATTTTCGAACACGATATTTTTTTTCAAAAAAACCACTCGCAGGTATTAGACACCTTTTATGTTTCCAACTTCCACTAAATAATTTTTTTTCTTCTACTGTTTCTGATCTTGCATTAAATGGTCTTGGCCTCTCTTTATCAAATGGATCTCTCGCCCAAGGGGAAATAAAACCCCATGTCATAAAAGTAGTTTTAATTCTTCCTTCGTTTTTAATTACAAGGACAGGATCATTAGGTCTTATTAGATTTTGAGTCTCGTATTTAGAATCAAGTCCTATTGGATAGTCTTGTTTCAAAACCTTTGGTAAATTCTCAAATTTAGTTTTCAGCTCAAATCTTCCGCACATTGATTTTGTAAAATCTTTTTAAAACTCACTTAAAAAAAACAGCAAATTTTCCTTATCTTAAATCTACTTTAAGTTTTCTCAAAAAAACACGAACATTTTTTTGATTCTAGACAGTTTTTCATCTAAATCCTTAAAAGAAAATATAGATATTGAAAAGCTCTCTCAAATTGAATTTTAATGTTTCAAACTTAATTCATGACAGATCCAATTCTCTATTTATCTATGTTACTGGGACTTTGAGGAGTTTATGTATTAATCTCTTCCTTCCATGATGATGATGGTGATGATGATGGAGAAAAATACATTTATAATCTTGAACAGACTAATTTAGCGAGATAATTGATGTGTTTGTAAAGTAGTATTTTTTCAAGGAAAGTTGTTTACGAAAACAGACTTTCATGAAGATAAATTTATAGGGGTAGCTGAAATATTATTTCTCTTAAAATAAAATTACTAGCTGATTATATTCATTTTTAAGTTTTGTTGCTGGTCCTCTATCCGTATATGTTTGTGTCTTAAACCGTACATTTTTTAAAAGTCAGTTGATGGGCATATCTAGTTAGAACTTAGTGGTAACGTATGTAAATTAAATGCCTTCAACACCAATCAAATCTTGTAATAAATATGTGTTGAGTTACAAAGATTCATCAAACAATACACATGAAGTTGGCTTCTACGCACGCGATGCATACGATTGCTTATTGCTTGCAAGGGAATTCAACTCTTACGTACATGACAATCCAGGATCTGTAATCAGAATCCAACAAAAATTTTGAGGTAATTATGAATTTAAAAAGATCACCATTCGCAATTCAAGATAAAAATGCCAGAGATCTTGATAATGCAATAGATTATCCAACACTTGAAGATTTAATGATAGAGCAGAAAGTTCCTCAAGATGAAGGGAATACAGTTCACCATCGTAGAGATTTAGACTCTCTAGGGTAGTTTAAAAGAAGGGCTATTTATCAATTTTTTAAAATTAATGATCATGATGAATGCCATTTGCGATTATTCATAAGATAATATTTTCTTCCTCAAGTTTTTTTTTAATCTCTATAGGCATATATGCTATATCTTTTTTTATTGCATTAAGGGCATCTCTATACTTTTCAGGTTCAGCTAAAAGCATTTTTATTAAATTGTATTGACTTTCAATTTCTTCTGAAGAAAATTTTCCCATAAAAAAATAAGTACTAACCTTTTATTTTAGAACAACAGTAAAAAAGTCAAAAGATTAACTATTAGTCAGAGGCTGCTGCAATTTCTTTATGGACAGAAAGAAATTCTTTATCCGTTAGAACTGGTGTGACTTCAATTTCTACGCCAAAATTATCGACCCAGATACTACTCCATTTCCAAATGTTCTGATGGTTTGAAGATTCAACTATTGCCCAACCATTAGCCCCCTCAGGATTTACTACTCGATTAAGAACTTTAAACCCGTCAAATTCATCACCTTCGCATCCTCCTTCAACAAAACCTGCAAAAGCTTCAGCCCCTTGCATATGACTTTCTTGATCTGGAAATTGCCAGTGAACAATGTAAGTTTGCATGAATAAAATTATTTTTTTAATTATTAATTATCGAATTTAAAAATTAAATAAAAAGTCTTTAAACACTAATTAAAATGGGATTAAGCTTAAAGGGAAAATAGCAAAAAAAAAAGACTCTTACGAGCCTAGGTGATGGGGACTCCTATAATGACAAATTAAACAGAAACAAACAACCCCATCAATAGGTAATTTTAAATACTTACAAACACCATATGTAGTGCTAATATTTTAAAAAGGCTGGGTGATGGGGATTATCCCGCTTTTTGATTGGGGCGAAGCTAACGCCCTTTTTTTATGGAAAAATTTACTTTAATCAATAAAGCCAGATCGAGGATTAAAGTATTTGAACCTTTTGAAGATAGTCCTAAGAACTTTTCTAAGATTAATGCAATTTTAATCTCTTATGGTTGCGTTTTTAAGCGATCAATTAAGCCAGTTATGAAAGGCTCTAGGGTTGAATCTATCGAAAAAGCGAGAAACGAATATAAAAAACTTTTAGAGGAAGGGTGGGAAAAAACTTGTAAATTCAATAGTTTTTTTTAAAAAATTCTGAATGGGTACTTTACCTAAAATTTGACATTATTAAAAATTAATTGATAGATAAGCTTCAGAATGGAATATTGAACATGAAAAATGACATTTATTCAAATATTAAAGATTCAGATGCTTTGGAAGATTTTTTTGAATGTATAACTTGTTGTAGCATCAATAGTGAGGGAGTGGATTGCACAACAGCATGTTATGTAAAACATTTAGAATCAAACAATATCGATTACCCTCTAAAATTTTCATAAGCAAAGCTTATTGATAATTGTTATATTTCATAAATGTTATTCCCATCACCTCAAGTTGTTTTTGGTCTATTGCTTTTATCTATAGCAGTAGTTCTCATATGGGATATTAGATACAATCCTTTTGGAGAAGACGAAGACGGAATTTAATCTTCAACTAGGAAGCTGATTTGTAGGTGGTGCGTGAAATTGCCGTTTCTTTCTTTTGAGTCTTTTATAAGCGACTAAAGAGCCTAATAATAACAATGTAATAGCTATTGAATTAATCATATCAAGAAGTTTTATATATATAAAAACAAATATATTCTTAATATCAATGACTAAAGCTATTTTTTCAAAAAGTGATTAATTATGGACTAATTTTTAATATTTAGCTTTTTCATTAGGTAACTAAAAAAAACCAAAAGAAAATGCTTATCTGACCAAAAGTAATTGCCATAAAATAAGAATCACTTTTTCTTATTTCTCATTTGATATTGCAGAACAGCTTTTAGATGTTGTACTTCTTTTTCTAAAGTCTCAATTCTTTTTTCTAGTTCTTCATTGGTTGCCATATTTTTTTAGAGATAAATTACTTGATATTTATACTATTAAAAAAGCGACTTATTACTCATGGTAAATGTCTAATAAGTAAAAGAACCTATTGATGTGCATAATCTATCTAGATAAATTATGCAGAGTATAAATTTAGGGGTAATTTATGAGTGGAGATTATGAGACCCTAGAAATAAATCAACCTAAAATTACATATTTTCAGAAAAGATCCGAAAATAATACAGAATGGTTAGATGAATTAATCAACCTAATTGAAGATATGAAAAACAATATATCTAAATCTCCTTTATGACAGAAAAAGAGTTGAAGGAATTTGAGAAATTTGCAAAAGAAAATGGTTACAATGAAGAGCTAAAAAATATATATTTAAGGGAAGTTATTGACAGAAATAAAGAATACGAATGAGATCAAATTTTCGGCCAAATATTCGACTAGCTACAATCATCCTTTTAGTTATTGGTACTTTTGCTATTGCTTTCAAGATTACTCCAATAGCACAGGTATATCAGGAAAAAAATTTATGTATTAAATATTTAAAACATCAAATAGATCGAGACAAACTTATCAAAAGACTAAAAATAGTTAAACAAGCAAATCCATCTAGTATTTGTGACTCTATTCTTAAAAGTTAAAAATGAAGATTAAGTCATTTTCTCCCTTAATTGCAGTCTTTGGTACTTCATTTCTTATAACGATTTCATTGCTTAAAAGTTTCCAAATCTTTATGGGGATATCAATTTGTTTTTTAGCGATGCTCAAGCTTATGGATATTGAAGCTTTTGGAACAAGTTATAAGAAATATGATTTAATATCTTCTAAATTTGGTGGCTGGATATATATTTATCCTTTTTGCGAATTATTAATTGGAATAAGTTTTCTTAATTCTTCTCCACCCTCTTTAATTTCTTTTATTGCCCTTGTTTTAGGAATTTCTGGAATGATTTCAATATTTAAAGCTGTTTATTTGGATAAATTAAAATTAAATTGTGCCTGTATTGGTGGATATGCAAAAACTCCTTTGGGAATTATTAGTTTTATCGAAAATCTTTTAATGGCAATTATGAGTGTCTTAATTTTGATTAAATAGCGATTTAATAAATTTTCATTTATGGTTAATTTAAAATTAAATTTAATCTTCGTAATTAGTATGGCACTTAATAAAATATTTATGATAAGAAGATTTTTAAATTACTTAATTTTTTCTGGAATTCTTTTTACAAATATATTTAATCCAAATAAGAGTATTGCTTTAACTCAAGAAAATATAGATATTCCAAAAGTTTTTTCTTACAGATCTGCATCATGTGGTTGTTGCAAAAAATGGATTAATCATTTAAGAGATAATGGATTAGAAGTTATTGATAATATAGTTGAGGATATTTCAGTAATTAAAAAACAATATCAAATTCCCAATAATCTTAGATCATGTCACTCTGCTCAAATAGCTAACTATACAATTGAAGGACATGTTCCGATTGAATCAATCAACAAACTTTTTAGAGAAAAACCAAATATCAATGGGATAGCAGTTCGTGGCATGCCACTTGGCTCTCCAGGGATGGAAATGCTTTCACACGACTCGCACACACATGATTATGAGAACTACAAAGTAGTTTCATTTAGTAAAACTGGCAAAACAAAAATATTTGATAAAATCTCTCCTTAATACAAATAATTATTTGAAATAATGCATATTTTTCTTAGAAATTTTAAATTTTTTATTATTTTATTTTCCTTTTCTCTAAATTTCAATAGTTATTCGCATGCACATATGCGGGGTAAATTTCTTTCTGAAGAGGACGCCGAAAATAGATCTTTAGAACTTGGTTGCGAAGGAATACATAAGAATCAAGATAAATGGATGCCATGCAAAAACGAAAAAGAATTACATATCTATTTGAGGAAATAGATGGAAAAATTAAAAACAAATCAAAGAAAAATTCACAGAAAAATAACCACAATTTCAGCAATCCCCTTACTAATTACTATTGTATCTGGGACTATTTATAGTATTGTTCAACCATTAGGAGTAGATGCTTTTTGGTTAATAAAATGGCATACGGGTAATTTTGGCATTATTAATTTGCAACCTTTTTACTCGATATTTCTTGGTATGGCTTCAATAATCTCAATAATATCTGGCGTTAAACTATTACAAAAAAAATCTTAAATATATTTTAAGCCAAGCCAAAATCTAACTAATTAATACTATTTGCGCCCCCACTTACTAAGAAAATTATCGCTCCTAGTGCCATTGTTGCTACACCCATATAAGGGTATTTCTTAATTCTTGATTTAGTAATTGGAAGCCATGAAAGGTATCTATCAGATTTATTTAATTCAACTTTTTTTTGTCTAGGTGGCAATCCTAATTCTTCTCTTCTTTTAGCTTCGCCCATAATCTTAAATTTGTTAATGTATCAATATTAAAAATTATGTTCTATACCTGCGAGTTAACTTTATTAAAAAAAGAGGTCCTTTGTAGATAAACAAATTATTTAAAATTTATTTAGCCTTTTTTAAATATAGATTCTTTGTATTTGCCTGATCTGATGTAAATAATAAAATTAAGATAGTTCCAACTAGAAATGAAAAAATCATTGTCAATCCAACAACTTCAACCATTTCACTAGGCAGATAATTTAGAAACATTAATGCATAGATCTCTTATCTTAAACTTAGCAATTGTATTTTTTATGTAAAGTAAGTATTCCTACTGAAATTTCGAAAAGAACTTTAAGAAACTTTTTTATCTTTATTTATTTTTATTTGCGGGATAAATCTAGTTCTAGCCGATCTCAATTTTCTTACTTAGCTATTCCTATTTTCTTAAGCAATTTCAGGTAAGGCAAGGCCCAATTACCAAAGGTAAAAGAGTTTGTCGTATTTTTTGTAGTTGGAAATAATGTTTTAGAACATCTAGAGACTAATTTAGAAAATATCTTAATAGTCTCTGCTTCTAGATTGTACATATACAATTTTTTTGAACACCTCGATCTTTCTTTTGGGGCAAATAATTTTCTATAAACCATAAAACTTAATCTAAATTTGATTTATTGGGTGCGGTTTTAATTTGTTTATTTTTCTTTTTAAACATATTTATTTAACTCTTAATTATTGAATTAAATTTGCCATTTATATAATTTAGATCAATAGTAAAAGCATCAAAATTATGTTCTTTTTAATAATCGATAATCAAAAAAATAAATTAATAATTACGTTGTTTTTATGAAAATAAAAAAAGAGAGGGATAAAACCCCCTCTTAAATTGATCAGTTTAAAAAAAAGAATTTAATTTTTTGAGTCTTTCAATTTCATTTCTTTTTGTGTTTTCCTGATTCTTTCTTCAAAGACGGTTCTTCTATATGGAGTAACTTCTCCACTTTTAGTAGCCAAAAGTTGGGCTTCATAAAGCCTATTGGCTCTTTTGATTTTTTCTCTTATTTGTAAGAGGTTATTCATGGTCTTTTGCAGTTAATGAGAATCCCGTTCCCTACTCCCATTTCATGCGTCCAGAGATATAAACTTGGATGAACGTAAGTGAACAATAACATCTTAAAAAAAATTCTGCGAGAGTAATTTTTACTAAATTTTTCTCAAAAAATTAAATATTGAATAGATATTTTAAATAAGGTTTTAATATTTCCTAAATTAGGATAAGAAAATTGTTTGCGACCCATCATTATTATCCTGAATCACTATTGTTTTATTAGGGAAAATATCTGATAGTATTCTTTTCAAATTTGAATTATCTGAATGAATTATATTACTCATATTTTTTGAATTAATTTTCCAATTTTCATCTACAAACAGTTCTTTATCATCGCCTTTTTCATTCTCCAGTGATGTCTTATTTAGAATCTTAAGTAACAGTTCTGAATCATAATCTTTAAATTCTTCAGGGCCCTCTTTTAAATTTTTAATCATTATTTAGAAATTTAATGTTTCTAAATCTTGCATAAGAAATTTGAAGAATACAAGGTATTAATTACCTAAAAATTTCTCTTAAGATAAAAAATCTAGATGCAATTAAAATAATTTCCTTGAGAAATTTAATTCCAAAATAGCTAAAGAATGATATTTAAAAAGATTAATTAATCATTTACACCATTTATTTACTTGTTAGGTTGCAATTATGGGAATCAGAAAAGATGCCAAGAGTAATTAACAAAAAAATTAGACTTTTAAGATGGTTAAACTCAGGCATGATATTACCATTTATCATTATGGCTGCATCCTCATCAATAATTCTTTATGGTGTTTTATTTATCCTAATAAAATAGTTTTTTAATTTAAGCAGCTAAATTTTCTTCAGATTTAGACATAATTACTGCAGCTTTTTTTAATAAACTAACTACTTCTTTTCTTCCAACTGCATTATCAGCTTGACGCATTATTTCATAATATTTTTTATTTATTTTCTTCATAAATAGTTTTAATTTAATCTAAAATTACAACACCATATGATGGTGTCAACTGTAAATAATTCTCATATATTATTTCTTTAATTATTTTTGCACAATAAAAATTTCTCTTTTATTATCCTTCAAGTTTTTTTAATTGATGATGCCAAAAATCATAAATATCAAAATTAATAATCCTTTAATTAAGCTATATTGAAGGATTTGAAAACATAAAATAAACCTCCGATTAGGATCAATATTGCAGCTCCATAAAAAAGAAAAGGGATAATTGGATATTTATACAATGTAGACCTTACTTTTTGTTGTATGGCTTTTTTATCAAGTTGAGGCAACTTTATATCTTCAGTTTTTTCTCTAGGCGGAATACCTAAATTTTTTCTTCTCTTTGCCTCTCCCATAATTAATACTGAGGTATTCCAATACATTTTAAATAATTGTTATCAGCTAAATCTAAAATTTGATTCCATTCTTCATGAGATGTTTCCAAATTATTTTTAAAATCTTTTTCAAATTTAAGAATACACCTTTTTTCTATATTTTCTGGAGAATTATAATTTCTTAAAAAAGAAACAATCAAATACGATAATAATGAAAAAACTATAATTATTTTAGCAGTCCTGAAATTATTCATACCTTAAATGATATTGCCTTATAAAAAAATAAGGTACTTGTTGGTTTTATAATTAATCTAACTCTATTAAAAAAAAATTATCAAATGATAAATTCGGTGAATTTTAACCATTTGCCTATCCAGGATTTGGTTGTTTCAGGGTTAATAATCTTTATAATTTCGACAATTATTGCCAATATTTACGATCCATTATTAGGAATAACTTATGCATTTGGGAATATACTTACTCTTACCTTTTTGAGCTGGTTATACAAAGAGAGTTGGAATGATTCAAAGAAATAAATCTAATAAAGAAAAAAGATAAATAAAAAACTACTTCTGTATTTTTAATTTCGAAGAATACTTTAAATTAACAATGTAAGTTGCAACAAGAGAAAGTATCAAAAAAAATAATAAGCTTTCCAAGGTAGATTGGGGCATAACCATGAGTAGTACCAAAATTGATATATCTTTAAAGAAACGAATTCTGAAAAAAAATCAACCCTTTCATCATTTTTTATTCTCAAACTTATAAATTTAATTTATCTTATAAAATCTCTGAGATTTAGATTGATTTTAATTTGAAAAATATTTTTCAGCCCTCCTAAAGGCTTTTACTGCTCCTTTATAATCAAGACTTTTTAATTTTTCCTTACTTTTTTGTTCCAGCATTTTTACTATTTGATTTCTCTTTATTTCATCAATTTTCAGTTTATGATCGAAAATAAGATCAAATTTTGAGGAATACAATCTAGATAATTCTTCTCTATATTTTTCAATAATTTTTTCATCACAAGATTTGGATTTCAAAATTGCATTAGCCTTCATTTTGTCATCTATTGCCCCTTTAAAATTTCCTTGTTTAAATTTCTTCTCACTTGATCTAGTTAGCTTAATAATATTTCCCAATATAAATTCATTAGAATCTTTCATTTATTTATCTGAGCCTAGGTTAATGCTATCAGAATAAAGAAAATACAACTTATTTTTTTAATACTTAAATAATTAACCAATAACAAGTCCTTTTTCAAGAAGTAAATCAAAAACCTCCACACTTTTCGTTTTCCCAAATTGGGGGGGTTTATGTAAATCTAATATTTCAGCAAGACACATAATCCAATAAGTATCTTTTTTTAAATTTAGACCTTCACAAATATGGGTTGGGGCCGATTTAAAACAGCCAAAATCTGTTGATATATTAATATTCATGATTTGAGTTTCAAGTTCCAGACTTAAAAGTTCTATTTCTTGCTCAGAAAGTGATGTCCCAAAAGAATATGATTCAATTAAAAGTTGATAATTCATAAAAGATTTATTTTTTCAAGAAATCCATCGAGTTATTTTTGTACTCTCATAAATATGCCCAGAAGCTTCAACAATAGGTTTTGTTTCAGGATTCATAAAAATATCGTATAGAACATTTTCTGGTCCTTGAAAAATTACAGTTGCCCTTTTAGGATCATCCATTGATTTACCAATATAAAATGTTTTTACACCCATTTCTTTAAACATCGACTGCTGTTCCTCAGCATTCATATGAGATTCATATTGTTCAAACGTATTACTTAGTTGAAAATCTAGAATAGTCGTTTCAATGGTCATGGTAGTTATAAGGTGTTTTTTAGATTTTAAATCTTTTTGCAAAAAAATAATTGAATAAAGATTAGTTTTTATTAAGCAAGGTGTTAACTAATTTTTACTTATGAGTTATAAATCAACTATAAAAAACATCCCTAATAGAATCTATATAAAATACATTTAAATGTTTTATTTAAAGAAATTAGAACGCCTACAAGAATAGATTGCAAATTTGATGTCAACCAAATCTGATTCATTAAAAGGAAAGCTTACAGAAAATTTTTCTGAATTTTCTCTACTATCTGACTATTCTTTTATGAATTCTCTTAAAGCAGATCCTAAATCAACAAAAGATGGAAATGATCATAAGCCGCGTTCAGTATATTCAGGTCATTACGTACCAGTTGTTCCAACTGCTATTCCAGATCCAGAATATATTTCCCATAGCAACAAACTTTTTAAAGAACTAAGGCTAAGCTCAGATCTTACTAAAGACCAAAATTTTTGTCGTTTTTTCTCAGGTGATATTTCTGTTGCTAAATATCCAATGAGTCCTGTTGGTTGGGCAACAGGTTATGCATTATCAATTTACGGAACTGAATATACCCAACAATGTCCCTTTGGCACTGGCAATGGTTATGGCGATGGCAGAGCAATTTCTGTTTTTGAAGGTTTATTCAATGGGAAAAGAATGGAAATGCAACTTAAAGGAGGAGGTCCAACTCCCTATTGTCGTGGAGCAGATGGTAGAGCTGTCTTAAGGTCTAGCGTACGAGAATTTCTCGCACAGGAATTAATGAATGCCTTGGGAATCCCTACCTCAAGATCTTTAACACTTTATGTCTCACGTTCAGAAATAGTTAGAAGACCGTGGTATTCCAAAGGGTCCAGATATTTTGAACCTGATACCATGATTGATAATCAAGCGGCAATTACTACGAGAGTCGCTCCATCTTTTTTACGTGTAGGCCAGATTGAACTTTTTGCAAGACGAGTTCGTAATAATGCGCATGATGAGGCCCTCAGTGAACTAAAGATGATAGTTCAACATCTAATTGATAGAAATTATAAAGATGAAATTGAATATGAGATTTCAATTGAAAGTAAAGTAATAAAACTGGCTTCTTTATACAAATCAAGACTTGTATCACTTATAGCCAACTGGATGAGAGTTGGTTATTGCCAGGGTAATTTCAATAGTGATAATTGTGCTGCTGGAGGATATACCTTGGATTATGGCCCTTTTGGATTCTGTGAATTATTTGATCCAAGATTTCAGCCATGGACAGGTGGAGGTGAACATTTCTCATTTTTTAACCAGCCTTCTGCAGCGGCAATCAACTTTAAAACATTCTGTTCATCTCTTAGTCCGTTACTTTCACAAAGCAAACAAGATCAAGAAAAGTTAGATCAAATCGAAAAAGACTTTTCTGAATTAATGAATAAGGAATTGATGAAAATGTGGGCAAACAAGCTTGGTTTAGAACATTACAACGAAACTCTAATAAATGAATTTTTTAATCTCATGGTCATTTCAAAAGCAGACTATACAATTTTGTTCCGTAAACTGTCCGAAATACCTGATAACTTAGATTTATTAAAAGACTGTTTCTATTTACCAATTAATGACGAGCTCAATAATAGGTGGGAAGTATGGCTTGAAAACTGGCAATCAGTCTTGAAGAAAGAGGGAAATATTAAAGCAAAATCGGCATCAATGAAATCCCTTAATCCAGTCTATACTTGGCGCGAATGGATGGTGGTTCCCGCATATGAAGAAGCTGAAAAGGGAAATTACAAAAAAATAAAAGAGTTACAGGATGTCTTTAGCAATCCATATGTAGAACAACCCCCAGAAATAGATCAAAAATATAATCGACTAAAGCCAAGCCAGTATTTTAACTATGGAGGAGTATCTCATTACAGTTGTTCTTCATAAAAGTTCAATCCTCATACTGATGAACAACTTTGAGAAAAATCTTATTTATTTATGGCCGTAGGCATTCCAACTACTGATACAACTCCCACATGAAGTATGATCGGCTTCTTTCCAACATTTTTCACATAATGTGGGGCCCCATTATTACTCTCTATAAATGCATCACCCGCTTTAAAGAAATTAATTTCTTCACCCCTCACATGCTTTAATCTTCCTCTGGTAACATAAATCAACATTGGGGAAGGATGAGTATGAATTGGAGTTTTCATGCCAACTGGAATTTTTACTTTTAAGAGTCTTAATTCAGGCTTACCCTCGAGATAATTAAAATTTTTACCACTTAGTCCTTTTGAACTTTGAATAATAGGTATAACTTCAATCTTTTCTTCTGCAAGAGAAGGTTGTGGTAAAGCTAAAGTCCCAATAAAAAGGAAGCAAACTGGAATAAATTTTTTTAATTTCATTAGATATTTGAGTTTCACTAATAATAGGTAGTTTGCAAAAATAATAAACTAATTTATTTTTTATATAACTTTTCTAATTGCTTAATTTCCTCTCTTAAATCCTTACCTCTATTATTTAATTTATTATTCTTAATAACTATTGGGATAATCCACCAGGCTTGAAGACCTAAAAAGATAAATACTAGGATCAATAATTCAAAAGTACCAGGCTGCATTTGATAAATAACCCTTCTTTGTTAATAACATTATTCTAAAAGTTATTAAACATTCATGAGATATTAAATATTTCTAGGCTGCCTCTAATTCAATGTTAAGTTCAATTCCCTTTGAAATGATTGCTTCTTTAAATTCAATAAGTTTGGAAATTATTCTTTGCTTCTCAGGTTCAGTTTTATAGATATCATCTACAACTTCCTGCATTGCAAGTGTTACTTTTTGAAGTTTGATTTCTAGATCTTCTCTGTAATTCATAAGCTTAAAGAAATTATCTTATTTATTAAAAAACAAAATAATTATTAGTAAATAAGTAGTTAACCTTAAAAGGATTGACAGCAAAACAAGGAGGATATAATTTATAGTACAAACGTATCAATAATCAACCGGCCGATTAAAGGTAAAGTATGGATCCTAAGTACTCATTTGGTTGTAGCACTAGCAAACCTAACGGATGCCTACTAAATCCCGAAGGAAGCAGAATTATCTTTTTCGAAGAATGCAAAAACTCTCCTAAACCTAATTTAAAAATTCATACTCATCTTTTCTACACAAATCACCTCGGAGAACCTGGAGGTTACAAATCCTCTGAAAAACTCAACATAGATTCAGCCTGGGAAAAGTGGCACGAACTTCACCAAAAAGGGTGGACAGAAGTATCTCATAATTACGGATAAGTGATCCGGCCAAGAAAAAGCCTTTATAGATGAAAGGTGCAAACTAGCTCCTTTTTTTTTATCTTGCTATACAAATAATAAAAGATGATTTAACTTCTTCTGCTTCAATGAAATATTGTGGAATTAACTGAGCTAATTAGGGATTACGTTGCTACAGAATTATTATCAAGTTTTGAACTTGACTTTCTTGAAGGAGAATTATGGGAAACTACACAACATATCGCAGAAATAAATACAGTAATCAAAGCCCCTAAAAACATATGCAAGAAATTAGGACTAGATGAGGAATCTTGTTGGCATTTATGCTGTGCAGCAGTTCTTGACTCCGCAAGACCATTAAAAAATGGACAAAATAGAGTTGATGATTTTAAAAAACTAATTAATCTAAATGAAATCAGCTACATATAAAAAAAACTCAATGATACGTTTACTTATTGCATCAATTCTTTTTTTTATACCACTAGGAGGTTTTGCTGATGAAAAGCAAAGAGAAATTGAGAATGAAGCCATAAATCTTGTCATTAAAAAATATGGAAAAGGCCTAGAAAATAGATTAAAAGGAACGGGAGTAACCCCCAGTTATCGAAGTTGGTATGAAAATGATTGTTTTGTAAGTATTGCAGCAGGTACATACCAAGAAGATACTTGGTCGGCAATAAAGTGGTTTAGTGTTAATGTCTGTTCTGAATCAGCTGAAATAATGGAAAGTGAATGAAGGGAATAAGGCGCCTATTAGTTTTGCAGCATTTAGAAATAGAGGGGCCAGGTCTTTTTGAACAATTTGCTAAAGAAAGAGATTTGAAAATCGAAATTATTCGTTTAGATAATAAAAATGCTCTGCCGCAAACAAAAAAAGGTGACTTAATACTAATTATGGGTGGACCAATGGGAGTTAAAGATATTGGAAGTGACAGATATCCCTGGCTCAAGTTAGAAAGAGATTTTATAAAAAAAGAATTAGAAAATGAAAGACCTATAATCGGTGTTTGCTTAGGTGCTCAGTTGCTTGCGAGTGCTGCTGGAGGAGATGTAGAAATTCTTAAATATGGATCACCTCCAAAAGCATTACCGGAAATTGGATGGTCTCAAATTTTTATTAATAAATCAAATAAAGACTTTAAAGCACTATTTAAAGACCCTTTTCATGTACTGCATTGGCATGGAGATAGGATTTTATTACCTAATAAAGCAGTACTAATTGCCAGTAGTGCTCGTTGTAAGGAACAGTTTTTTAGGATTGGTAATTTTGCTTACGGATTACAATTCCATATAGAGACGACGGGGGGAATGATTAATAACTGGATTAAAGAAGATAAAGAGTTTGTCCTTAAAGGATTAGGCTTAAATGGTCAGGAAATTTTAAAAGAAGAGAATAAAAAATATATTGATAAAACTTTTTTAAAAAGAAAGCTTCTAATAAGTAAATTATTTGAATTATTAGATAATTAAAAAGGGAATAATAATCCAGCAAAAAAGGGCTTGATAAAGCCCTGAAAAAATTTAAAAAGGAATTTTACTAGAAAATACCTGGAAGAATTTGACCAGTAAAATAATAAGCTCCTAAAAGAGCAAACATTCCAAGCATTGCAGCTTTACCATTAAGCTTTTCAGCTTTTTCGGTCATGATTTTTTTTGCGAATTCCATAATAAAGTGAAATAGATTATATCTAAAAACTAATTATTAAAATTTTAGAATGATGTAGTTTTTTCTACCAAACTGATATCTTTCTAAAGATTTAAAAATAAATACTTAAACAACAGATTGAACTCCTAATAGTTTGCGAATCAATCTGCAAAGAGTAGAAACCCAAAAACAACCATTTAAAGGTATATGTCACGTTTATGTTACAGATATGTAGTAAATGTCTTGAAAATAACTTAATTTTGGGTTAATCCTTTACATTTGTTAATAGTAGTGTTACATTAATTAACAATTACATCACTTCAATGGCTAATTCAAACGTTACTACTGAATCAGGTGGCAGACAGAATATGTTTCCTACTGAGACACGTCCTTACATAGATGAGTCTGTTTCTTACGACAGCTACCCACAAAATGCAGAAAAAGTTAACGGTCGTTGGGCAATGATTGGCCTTGTTGCCTTAGTAGGTGCTTACGTTTCAACCGGACAAATTATTCCTGGCATTTTTTAATGAGTCCACTTTCAGGTTTCTTAGCCGTAATTGTATTCTTTACAGCCATCCTCGTTGCTTATTTAACCAAGCAATTTCAAAACGAAAATTTAAACTATTCATCTTCTGATCAAATGAAAAACACAAACACAAAAGTCAAAACAATCGAAAAAGAAAAAGTCGTTGCTGAAACTCTTAACGGCAGATTCGCAATGCTTGGATTAATTGCTGCTGTTGGAGCATACCTAACAACAGGTCAAATAATTCCTGGTTTCGTTTAAAAACCTACTATTTAACATTTCTACAAATCAGAAAAATGGAAAATTCAAAAACAACTTATTGGCAAAACGCCGAGAGAACTAATGGAAGAATGGCAATGATGGGCTTATTTGCATTAGTTGTAAATTATGGCTTATTCGGATGGATAATCCCAGGAATTTTTTAAAATGAATTTAGGCTTACTTTTTCTTAAAGTAAATACTTTGGGAGTTATAACTCTTTCTGAACTTGATTGGATAACTAACCATCAATCTGAATTTTCAAGGTTAGATATGGCTTTAGTTATAAAGATCGGCCGTCTTATGGATTCTGGAGTGGTAGAAATTGATAATAGATTGCCTGTTTAATTTTTAAAAAATGATCGTCATGAGTGTTTGTCAATAGGGATACTGACAAACACTTTTTTATGAGAAAAAATATTTGTAAAAAAAAAGAGATTGTTTCTTAGCTAAAAACAATCTCTTAATTACCTAATTCTTACATGAAAATTTCAAGTAAGCTTTCAGATCTTAACTGATTTGTTTTTATAGTAAATCCGTAAAAATGCTTTTGTAATTTATCTTTTTAAACCACCTCTTTTTATCCAAAGGAACCATGTAACCCAAATAGGAGGGAGGAATCTTATTAAAAAAGAAATTTTATACATATAAAATGGGACATTTTCACTTTGAAATAAATTCATCAAAAAGGAAGATATAGTTACCCAAAGTAAAATTATTAATATATTTGCTCCCAACAAAGCGAACTTATTTTGTTTGAATATTTTTGGCATAAAATAAATATTTTATATTCTTAATTTTAAATAACCTTGGGAAGTAAATTATACATTTTCAAAAAAACTTTAAATTTAAAATCCATATCCAAATAAAAAACATACTAAATTTTAATCCCTCTCCAAATAATATTCCGAAAGTAATAGGAGGAGAAAATATTAAAAAAAGAATAGAGAATAAACTAAATAAAGCAAATGATCCTCTTAAAAAATAATTCTTTCTTTTTGTTCTTCTTAGATTTTTTAAGGTATTCCACTCCCATTGAATAAGCCTGTAGAACTTTTCTGATAATAAAAATAAATACTTCATTAATATTATTAATTTCTATCGGCTTTTCTTATTTATAAAATTAATTTCACCTGTTAGCAATAAACCTTATCCCCTTCTTCAGAAAGATAGTAAATTTTATTTTCTGAACTTACGAAGAAAGTTAATCCCTTATATTGTGATCTTTTAAATTTATCTAATCTAAGTTTGTGTAAATCCCAATTATCAGTACTTATGTCAGGATTAAATTCTTGTTCTTTTAAGAAAGGTACATAAGTTGGACTAATTGTTGTTTTTTGGGCTAACCCTCTATTTCGTTTTGAATAAAAAAGTAATAAAAATAAAAGTACAAAAAAAAGAATTAATAATATATTTGTCATTTTCAATTTTTCTAATTTGAAAAAACTTTATTTGGAGAATCAAGAACTTTTCACAATAAATTTCTTAGTAAGTAAAAAATCCTATTTTTATATTCTTGTATTTTTGAATACTTATCAAGGGGTTACCTAAATCTGATTATAAAATGAGTCGCATTTTCAACATGACTCAAAATTCCATGAACACTCCTTATGCAAAAAGAGTAGCTGAAAAATTTAGAGAGGCTCAAAACTATTTAAAAACTAATGGTTTTAGTAGATCAACTAAACATTTACTGGAAGATATTGAAAATTCTGTTGAAAAATAATGCCAATACCTCCTCACTTACCACAACTACAATATGGCTACGATGATGGCTTTACAACCATTGTTTTTGGGTTAATAGGAAGTTGCTTAGGATGTATCTTAATTTTATTAATTTCATTTTTTGAATTTAAATTCAAAAAGCAAAATAGTAAGCCTTAAGAGACTTACTAAACGTTAAATAAGAACTCCATTACATCACCTTCGTTAACAATATATTCCTTACCTTCACTTCTTAAAAGACCTTTAGTTTTTGCATTGGCAATTGAACCTGAATCAATTAAATTTTGATACGAAATAGTCTGAGCTCTTATAAATCCTTTTTCAAAATCAGTATGAATTACTCCTGCTGCCTGTGGCGCAGTCATCCCATCTTTTATTGTCCAAGCTTTTGTCTCCTTTTCTCCGGTAGTGAAATAAGTTTTTAATCCCAATAATTTATATGTTGATCTAATTAATGAACTTAATCCCCCTTCTTCTACTCCTAAGTCAATAAGGTAATCTTTTTTATCTTCTGGTTCTAACTCTATTAATTCAGATTCGACTTGCGCTGATATTTTTATACATTCTGTATTTTCATTACTTGCAAAACTCTGAACTGTTGATGAAAAATCATTACCTTCAGCTAAGTCATTTTCATTCAAATTAGTTGCGTAAATAATTGGTTTAGCAGTAAGGAAGCCTAATTGCTTAATTATTAAATTTTCTTCTTCATTCAAAGATATTGATCTAACTGAAAGGCCTTTCTCTAGCTCTTCTTCAATTTTTTCTAGTAAGGTATCTTCTTTAGCTGCCTCTTTACTAGTTCTAACCTGTTTTTTAATTCTTTCTCTTCTTTTTTGGAGTTGAGATAAATCAGCTAAATTCAATTCCAGATTAATTATCTCAATGTCATCCAGGGGATCTACCTTTCCAGAAACATGAATTACATCACTATCTTCAAAGCACCTTACAACATGAACTATTGCATCAACCTCCCTAATATTTGATAAAAATTTATTTCCCAAACCTTCGCCTTTACTAGCTCCTTTTACTAGTCCTGCGATATCTACAAATTCAATTTTTGTTGGGATAATATTTTGGCTAGAACTTAAATTACCTAACTCTTGCAACCTTTGATCTGGGACTGAAACTATGCCTTTATTAGGTTCTATAGTACAAAAGGGAAAATTAGCCGCTTGGGCCTTAGCATTTTCTACAAGTGCATTAAATAGAGTTGATTTTCCAACATTTGGTAATCCAATAATACCTGCTTTTAACATTTGAAAAAACTTATGGAAAAATTATCAAGAAAACATCTTCTAGTAATATAGTATTTACTTAACCAATCTTGGATAAGTTAATTATAATCGTCTTGATTATTTATTTAGTTCCTAAATATTCTCTAATTCTGCTTTTAAAAAGAAATGTTTGATTTAATAAAAAAAAATATAAATCTAAGAAGTGGAATTATATTGCTTTCTCTAGCTATATTTTTCGTTTTTATAACCAATTCCTTCAAGAAAAATAAGTCAAAAGATATTTCTGATTTTGTAGTTCAAGTTGAAAAAGGAATCCTCTCAGATTCAATTAATACTAGTGGTGAAGTAAAAGCAATAAGGACAAGCAATATTGGGCCTCGGAAGCAAGGCGTAATAAAAGAAATCAAAGTAGATGAGGGCGATCTTGTAAAAAAAGATCAGGTTTTAGCTTCTCTTGATGATGAAGATTTTATCTATAAAATTGAAGAACTTGAATTAAATGTAGAAAAACAAAAATCTGAATTTTTAAGAAGGGAATATTTATATCAAGAAGGCGCAGTAAGTAAAGAAGACTATGAAAGTTATAAAAATAACTACAACATTAGTAGCGCAAAACTTAATGATGCAAAAGCTGAAAAAAGTTTCTATCTAATTAAAGCTCCTTATGGAGGAAAGATAACTGCAAAATATGCTGAGATAGGATCTTATGTCACACCAAGTACAAACTTAAGTTCAGACCCTAAAACCAAAAACTTTATTTTTGAACTATCAGAGGGCCTAGAAATTGTTGCTAAAGTTCCTGAGAGTGACATTGGCAGAATAAAAATAGGTCAAGAAGCCTCAGTAAGAATTGAGGCTTATCCCTCAAAAAAATATAGTGCCATAGTAAAAAAAATAGCTACAAGAGCTGTAAAAGATAATAATGTAACCTCATTCGAAGTAACTTTAAATTTTAAAGATATTTCTGAAGAAATTAAAATTGGAATGACTGCAGATCTTGAATTTAGAGTCGAAGGTAATGAAGAAAAAATCTTAGTACCAACAGTTTCTATTGTGACTGAAAAAGGTGAAAAAGGAATTTTGAAAGTTGATAAAAACAATTCTCCCAAATTTGAAAAAATCGAAATTGGTATTAGTAGTGGAAATAAAACTTCAGTAATTAATGGATTAGAACCTGGAGAGCAAATCTTTATTGATATTCCACCTTGGGCTAAGAAGAGAAAATGAGTTTAAAATCTGAAAACTCTAAAAAACCAATTTTACTTTTAGTCGATGGCCACTCACTTGCTTTTAGAAGCTTCTATGCATTTAGCAAAGGGATTGATGGAGGTTTAACTACCAAAGAGGGATTTCCAACAAGTGTCACTTATGGATTTCTAAAAAGCCTTCTGGATAATTGTAAAAATATTAGTCCTGAGGGTGTTTGTATTACGTTTGATACCGAAAAACCTACTTTCAGACATGAATTAGATCCAAATTATAAGGCCAATAGAGATGTAGCACCAGATGTTTTTTTTCAGGATATTGAACAACTAGAAATCATTTTAGAAGAAAGCCTTAATTTACCAATTTTTAAATCTCCAGGATACGAAGCAGATGATCTCCTAGGCACAATTGCAAATGATGCTTCTTCTAAAGGATGGTGCGTGAATATTCTTTCTGGAGATAGGGACTTATTTCAATTAGTAGATGATCAAAAAGATATTTATGTACTTTATATGGGTGGTGGTCCATATGCGAAAAGTGGAAATCCAACTCTTATGAATGAAAATGGAGTAAAAGAAAAATTAGGTGTTGCGCCAGAAAGAGTAGTTGATCTCAAAGCCCTAACTGGTGATAGTTCTGATAATATTCCAGGTATTAAAGGAGTAGGGCCAAAAACTGCAATTAATCTACTAAAAGAGAACGATACGCTTGATGGAATCTATCAGGCTTTGGACAAGATTCAGCAGAACAACGATAAGAAATATAAAGGATTCATCAAAGGTTCAGTTATAGAAAAGCTCAGAAACGATAAACATAATGCTTTTCTTTCCAGGGATTTAGCAAAAATAAATACTGAGGTGCCTTTAATTTTAAGTAACGGTTACGAATTAAAAAATATAAATCAAGAACTACTTTCAGAGTCACTGAAAAAATTAGAACTATCAACACTACTTAGACAAATTGATATTTTCAATTCAACTTTCAGCAAAGGTGGTTTTGACAAAAATAATGTAGCTAAAGAGGATGAGAAGGCACCAAAAGTCGCAGGCAATAATGAATTAGAAAATAGTGAAAATAAAATCCCTAAAATCAACGTAACTGTTGTAAATGATTTCGAATTACTTGATAAATTAATTCAAAGATTAGACAAGACTAATCAAATAGTTTCTTTAGATACAGAGACCAATAGTTTGAATCCAATCGATGCGGAACTTGTTGGGATAGGGTTATGTCTTGGAGAAGAAAATGATGATTTGTTTTATATACCCCTTGGTCATCAAACAAAAAAGGAGACCCCCAATCAATTATCAATTGAAGATGTTTTCTCAAAGCTAAGAAATTGGATAGAAGATTCAAAAAAAGAAAAGGCACTCCAAAATTCTAAATTTGATAGGCAAATATTTTTTAATCATGGACTTGATCTTAAAGGCGTAACCTTTGACACCTTGTTAGCAGACTACCTTCTTAATAATCAGGAGAAACATGGGTTAAGTGAAATTAGTTTTAGATTATTTGGATTTAAGCCTCCTTCATTTAAGGAGACAGTTGGAAAAAATAAAGACTTTTCATTTGTTGATATTGATGAAGCAAGTATTTACTGCGGTTATGATGTTTTTCTAACTTTTAAGATTGTCAAAATTTTTAAAGAAAGTTTTTCAAAGGAAAAAGATGAATTAATCAAATTGTTCGAAGAAATCGAGCTACCTTTAGAGCCGGTATTGTCCCAAATGGAGATGAATGGCATTACCATCGACATCCCTTATTTGGATAAACTCTCAAAAGAATTAAAAAGTACCTTAGAAGATATTGAAAGTAAAGTTTATGAGTTAGCAGAGGAAAGTTTCAATCTATCTTCACCAAAACAACTTGGTGAGATCTTGTTTGAAAAATTAAATTTGGATAAGAAAAAATCACGGAAAACAAAAACAGGATGGAGCACAGATGCAGTAGTTCTGGAAAGATTAGTCGACGAACATGAAATAATCCAACATTTAATAAAACATAGAACTCTTAGCAAATTACTTAGCACCTATATTGATGCTCTTCCAAATCTTATTAACGAAAAGACAGGAAGAGTTCATACAAACTTTAATCAAGCTGCTACAGCGACTGGGAGACTAAGTAGTAGCAATCCTAATCTTCAAAATATCCCTGTTAGGACTGAATTTAGTAGGAGAATCAGAAAAGCATTCTTGCCTGAAAAAAATTGGAAACTTTTATCAGCTGATTATTCTCAGATCGAATTAAGAATACTCGCTCACTTAGCGGATGAAGAAATACTAATAAATGCATTTCATAAAAATGATGACATTCATTCTTTGACTGCAAGATTAATTTTTGAGAAAGAAGAAATTTCTACTGATGAGAGGAGAGTTGGGAAAACAATAAATTTCGGAGTTATCTATGGTATGGGAATTAAAAAGTTTGCACGTTCTACAGGAGTAAGTACTCCAGAAGCAAAAGAATTCCTAATAAAATACAAAGAAAGATATTCAAAAATTTTCAAATTTCTTGAACTTCAAGAAAGGCTTGCCTTGTCAAAAGGTTATGTAAAAACAATTTTTGGTAGAAAGAGAGAATTTAAGTTTGATAAAAATGGACTTGGAAGACTAATTGGAAAAGATCCTTACGAAATTGACTTGCAATCCGCAAGAAGAGCTGGCATGGAAGCACAGTCACTAAGAGCTGCAGCCAATGCCCCAATTCAGGGTTCAAGTGCAGATATTATTAAAATTGCAATGGTTCAACTAAATAAAAAATTCATAGAAATGAATGTTCCAGCAAAAATGCTTTTACAAGTACATGATGAATTATTGTTTGAAGTTGAACCAGATTCTTTGGAAATTACTACGAAATTAGTAAAAAAGACTATGGAAGATTGTGTAAAATTAAATGTGCCTCTTTTAGTTGATATTGGAATTGGAGACAATTGGATGGAGACAAAATAAACCTTATGAAATACTTATTTTAAGATGATCAAACTTTTTAATACTTTAAGCAAAAAAGTTGAGGTTTTTAAGCCTATTGATGATGTAGTAAAAATTTATTGTTGTGGGGTAACTGTTTATGATTTATGTCATCTTGGTCATGCCAGAAGTTATATCGCTTGGGATGTATTGAGAAGATTTTTAATTTACAGTGATTTCAAAGTGAAGTATGTTCAAAATTTTACAGATATTGATGACAAGATCTTAAAAAGAGCGAAAGAAGAAAGCAGTTCAATGAAGGAAGTATCTGAAAAGAATATCATTGAATTTCACAAAGATATGGATTCTTTAGGGATAATGCGTCCGGATAGCATGCCAAGAGCAACGAATCATATATGCAATATCTGTTCCTTCATAACAATCCTTGAGGACAAAGGTTATGCATACTCTAGGGATGGAGACGTTTATTATTCTGTTTTCAAAAATAAAAATTATGGAAAACTAAGTAATCAAAATTTACAAGAACAAAATATCAATCAGCAAGGAAGAATGGTTAATGAGGAAAATAGTAAAAAACTTAATCCGCAAGATTTTGCGCTATGGAAAAAAGCTAAAGATGATGAACCATTTTTTGATTCGCCATGGGGTAAAGGTAGGCCAGGATGGCATATTGAATGTTCGGCGATGGTTAAAGATGAATTAGGAGATACTATCGATATCCATTTAGGTGGTTCTGATTTGATTTTTCCACATCATGAGAATGAAATCGCCCAATCAGAAGCAGCCAATGGCAAAAAGCTAGCGAACTATTGGTTACACAATGGGATGGTCAATGTAAATGGACAAAAGATGAGTAAATCCCTTAAAAATTTTAAAACTATCAGAGAGCTAATTAAGTCAGGTATAAGCCCTATGACTTTGCGATATTTTGTTATGACTGTGAATTATAGAAAACCACTTGATTTTACTGAAGAAGCTTTAAGGAGTGCTTCAGAAGCTTGGAAAAATATTAATGTAGCCCTTTCTTTTATGGATCTTACAAAAGGTGGTTTTAGATCTATTGATGAAAATGAATCTATCGAAGAAGAATATAAAGAGAAAATAAGTTTTGAATTATCTCAAAAAAAGCTTAAATTTTCTGAGGCTCTGGGAAATGACCTCAATACAGCAGGTGCTATTGCAATTATTTACGATTTAGCGAAACCATTAAAAAACTTTTTAAACCAATTTCAAAGGGTTGAAGATTTTAAAATAGACCTAAATCAAAAATTCTTTCTACTTGAAAATTTTAAAACTCTTGAAAAATTGACTGAGGTACTTGGTCTTAAAAAAGAAGTTTTAGTAAAAGAAAGTAAAATAACAGAAGAAGAAATATCATCTCTTATTAATGAAAGATTAAAAGCAAAAATAGAAAAGAATTATGCAAAGGCCGATGAAATAAGAAATTTGTTAAAAGAAAAAGGCATTGAACTTATTGATCATTCACAGGAAATAACAAAATGGATAAGGGTTTAAATTTTAAGAAAAAAACCAATTTGAAATTTTTGTTTTTTAAATACACCTTTAAATGGGAAGATATTAGAAATATCAGAGAAAATTGAAATACATTACTGTGCTCGGTTCTACTGGTTCAATAGGGACTCAAACTCTCGAAATAGCTAGTGAGCAGCCTGATAAGTTTAAAGCCGTAGCTCTTTCTGCAGGAAGAAATATTAATTTATTAACTGAACAAGTTAAAACACATAAACCAGAGGTAATTGCTATTGAGGATGAAAGTCTTATAGAAGATTTAAAAAATAATATTAATAACTTAGATTTGGAAGATGCTCCCTTGGTTTTAGGTGGAAAGCAGGGGATTAACGCAGTTGCAGCATGGGATAAGGCAGATACTGTGGTAACAGGGATAGTAGGCTGTGCAGGTTTAATTCCAACAATGTCAGCAATTAATGCGGGAAAAAATATTGCACTTGCTAACAAAGAAACTTTAATTGCGGCAGGACCAATTGTTATTCCTGCATTAAAGAAAAATAATAGTAGGCTTTTACCTGCTGATTCAGAACACTCTGCTATCTTTCAATGTTTACAAGGATTACCTAATTATGAAAATGCAGATTTTTCAACAGGAGAGATGCCTAAAGGTTTAAAAGCCATACACTTAACAGCTTCTGGTGGTGCTTTCAGAGATTGGGCCGTTGAGGATTTAAAGCATGTCACAGTGGAAGATGCGACTTCACATCCTAATTGGGATATGGGAAAAAAAATAACTGTAGATTCTGCAACTCTTATGAATAAAGGATTAGAAGTTATAGAAGCTCATTATTTATTTGGGACCTCTTACGAAAATATCGAAATAGTTATCCACCCTCAAAGTATTATTCATTCAATGATTGAGATGGATGATTCTTCAGTATTAGCTCAATTAGGTTGGCCAGATATGAAACTACCCATTTTATATGCGATGAGTTGGCCTGAAAGATTTAAAACAAATTGGAAAAGATTAAACCTAAGTGAAATTGGAAAATTAACTTTTAAAGAGCCAGACGAGTTTAAATATCCGTGCATGGGACTTGCCTATGCCGCAGGAAAATCTTCTGGGACTATGCCTGCAGTTTTAAATGCTGCTAATGAAATGGCTGTTGAACAATTCCTTAAAGAAAAAATTTCTTTTCAAGAAATTCCAACATTTATAAGTAAAGCTTGTGAATCACATATGGAGAATTTGAATTTGAGTCCCGAATTGGAGGATATTCTTGAAGTAGACAAATGGGCCAGACTTTTTGTTAAGCGAGAAATTAAAAAAGGGAAAAAATACGTAAGTATTGGATAAAAGTGAATATTAAAAGTCACCTTCTGCTATGCGCAACACCCACAAAACAGAAATGCTTTAAAAGCAATGAAGGTCAAAAAACATGGGAATGTCTGAAAAAGACTTTAAAAAAATTTGAGAACGATCCCTGTACAAAAAACGTTCATATATTAAGATCAAAAGCTGACTGTTTAAGGATATGTAAGAACGGCCCAATTCTTCTTGTTTGGCCTGATGGTATTTGGTACGAGAAAGTTTCTCCAGAAAAAATTTCAGAAATTTTTACCTCACACATTATTAACGGTAAGCCAATAGAAAAATGGATTTTTAAAAAAACACCATTTTTAAATAGTCCTAGATACTAATAAACCAGTTCTTTACTACTTCGTCTGACCAGCAGCCATTAATAGAGTGAAAACCATTATGACCTCCTTTCTCAGTTATAAAAATAGTAAATTTATCAATAAATTTCCCTCTTAAATTCAAAGTTGCATTATATGGAACCCAAGGATCATCCTTGGCATGAATAAAAAGCATTTGAGGTAATTTTTTTATTGAGTTTTGGATTCTAAATATTGGAGAAGCATTAACATAATAATCTTCTAAAGAATTAAATCCCCAACTTGGAGCTGTAAATTTCTGATCAAATTCCCTTATACTTTTTAAATTTCTAATTTTTTTTCTTAATTTTTCATTATTAAGAATTTTGCCTTCATTATTAAATCCGTCCCATAATTGCTTTTTTAAGCGGTGAAGTAACCATTTTTGGTAGATATAATTTCTAGATTTTTCAATACATAAACTGCATGATGATAAATCTAAAGGGCTACTCACACAGGCTAGGCCATCTAAAAGTTTTTCTCCTTTGTTTTCATCGTAATCTAAGCAGGCATTTAAAAGAATCGTTCCGCCTAAAGATAATCCAACCCCGTAAATTGGAAGATTATTCATCTTAATGAGATCTTTAAACTCTAAATTAATGAATTTTTTAAAATAATTAATAGCTGCAATAACATCACTGGAGCATTTAGCACAATAATTTCCTTTAGCTAAATATCTAGCAGAACCAGATCCTCTCAGATTTAATTTAAGAACTCCAAAACCATTATTTGCTAATTTCCTAGAGATTCTTCTTAAACCAAACCGTTTAGTTGAGCCCCCTAAACCATGTGTAACGATTACAAACCCCCTAAGTGAGTCTAAGTTTTCAGGTAATTCTAAAAACCCTAGAAGATAATCACATTCAAATTTTTTAGAAAGAATTTTATTAATCGGAAAGAATATTTTTTTATTTTCTTTTGATTTACCAAGATCAATAACAAAAGTATCTCTCAAAGTTTGTAAGTCGCCACCTATCCAAGGTAAGACTTCTCGAAATGGCTTATTTTTTACGTAATCTGAAAAACTAAAAGATATACTATTATTTCTCCCCAACTCCGAGATCCTTTAATTCTCCAATCAAATCATTCAGTACTTTTTTTGCATCACCAAAGACCATTGAGGTATTTGGCAGATCAAATAAATCATTTTTTATTCCGGAGTAACCTGCACTCATACCACGTTTAATTACAAATACCGTTCTTGCTTCCTGCACATCAAGAACAGGCATGCCATATAAAGGAGAAGATCTATCATTTTTAGCTTGAGGATTAACTACATCATTTGCTCCTAAAACTAAAACTACATCCGTTGCTGGAAAATCAGGATTTACAACGTCCATCTCTTTAAGTTGTTCGTAAGGAACATCGGCTTCTGCTAAAAGTACATTCATATGTCCAGGCATCCTCCCTGCTACAGGATGAATTGCGTAAACAACTTCAATACCATTTTGCTCTAGTTTTTTTGTCACTTCCCTTAAAGTATGTTGAGCTTGAGCTACTGCAAGACCATAACCAGGAACAATAATTACTTTGTTGGCTGCCTCTAAAGTCAATGCACATTCTTCAACACTGCAAGAAGTTATATTTGTATATTCTCCTGAACCAGAAGAGGCTGTACTTTGTGCAGATAAAGATCCTCCAAAAAGAACTGAGACCAATGATCTATTCATACCCTTGCACATTACTTGAGTAAGTATTAGACCTGCCGCTCCAACCATTGCGCCTGCCACTATCAAAAGCTGACTATCTACAACAAAACCTGCTGCTGCTGCTGCAATCCCTGAATAGCTATTTAATAAAGATATAACGACTGGCATATCCGCTCCACCAATTGGCAATGTAACTCCAATACCTAATAAAGAAGAAACTATAACTAAAAGCCAAATAGAACTTGTATTGCCGTTTATCAAATCAAAAAAGGCTATCAAGGAAGCAACTGCAAAAACAATATTTACAAAATGTCTAACTTTGCTCTGAGTCCATCCTGGAGTTGACAACCAACCCTGTAACTTTGCCATCGCCACAATTGAACCTGTGAAAGTTATGGCACCAACAAATATAGAAACAGATATTGAAACTTCGTTAATAAGCGACTTAAAAAAATCAAAATTTTCTTGGCCACTAGATATAGGAAAAATAGCTACTCCTAAGGCCACTAAAAGTGATGACATTCCTCCGCAACCATTGAACAATGCCACTGTTTCAGGCATGGAGGTCATAGGTACTTTTTTTGCAAGAATTGCTCCGAATAAACTACCTATGATTGATCCAATTATTATCCAAATCCAAGACTGAATAGCAATTCCAGAAGTGCCTAAATAATAAGAAAGTAATCCTACTACTGATAGCGACATTGCAAATGCAGCTAATCTATTGGCATCCCTTGCTGACTTTACTTTTGACAACCCTTTTATTCCCAAGGCCAGTAAAAGTACTGCTAGAAGGTCAATAACGAATTTAATGATTACAGGTAGATTCATGTTAAAAATTACTTCTTATTTGATGGTTTACGACTAAACATCGCGAGCATTCGATCAGTTACAAAGAAACCGCCTACAACGTTGAAAAGAGCAAATCCAAGAGAAACTGAACCAATGATTAAAAGTGGTACGTTACCTTCTGCTTTTACAATTAAAGTTAAGGCTGCAAGCATTGTTATTCCGGAAATTGCATTTGCTCCACTCATTAGAGGTGTGTGAAGGGTAGGAGGAACTTTTCCAATTAATTCGAGGCCTAATAAACTACCAAGTAAAAGAACCCAAAGAAGACTTATAAAAGACATAATTTTAAAACCTCAATTTTCAAAAACTTTATTTTGAAGAACAACTCCTTCATCGCTTAATAAACATCCAGAAATGAGTTCATCCTCTTTATCTAATTTAATTAGACCATCTTTTATAAATGGTGTAATCAAAGATGTTAAGTTCTTAGCATAAAGTGAACTTGCATCATAAGGAACTGAAGAGGGTAATTCGCCCGCTCCTATAAGTTTTACCCCATCTTTGATAATAGTTTCATTTGATTTTGTTCCTGCGCAGTTCCCTCCCTGAGAAACTGCTAAATCAATAATTACTGCACCAGGTCTCATTTTTTCGATCATGGGGGCGTCTATTAAAACAGGGGCCTTTTTACCTAGAACTTGCGCGGTACATATAGCAACATCAGCTTCAGATAAATATTTAGTTAAAGTAGCCTTCTGTTTTGAGAGGAATTCGGGTGTTACAGCTTTTGCATAACCTCCAGCTTCCCCGGGTTTTTCATCCACTTCAGGAAGTTCTATAAATCTTGCTCCGAGGGACTCTACTTGTTCTTTAACAACAGGTCTAATATCAGATACAAATACTATTGCACCAAGTCTTTTTGCTGTCGCAACTGCCTGCAATCCTGCAACGCCACCACCAAGAACAACTACTTTGGCAGGTTGAACTGTTCCTGCTGCAGTCATAAGCATTGGGAAATATCTATCTAACTCACTTGCAGCTAAAAGAACTGCTTTATATCCAGCGATATTGGCCTGTGAAGAAAGAACATCAGAAGATTGCGCTCTACTAATCCTCGGAAGCAATTCTAGTGATAAAGCTGAAATCTTATTAGTATTTATGATATTGAGAAGCTCTTTATTACCATATGGGTTTAGAAGACCAAGAAGAACTGCACCTTTCTTTAATTTAGTTAAATTATCCTCTGATGGAGTTTGAACACAAAATATTAGGTCAGCTTCACCCCAAATTTTTTGATCTAAGTTACTTATTATTGTTCCACCCGATTCTTCATATGAAAAGTCACTAAATCCTGATAATTTTCCCGCTGAACTTTCAATATAAACATCACATCCAAGGCTTTTTAATTTCTTTACCGCTTCTGGAGTAGCTGAAACTCTCCTTTCACCAGAGCTTGTTTCGGAAGGAATAAGTATCTTTGTCAATTTATTTATTTTTTTAACATACTAAATATAAATTGAAGAAAGTCAAAAGTCTTGGATTTTTGTTAAAAATATATTTTCTTTTTTATAAATAATAGCTATCTAGAATATATAAGTACTAAATAATCCAATGAGTATAAAAGCAATCGAATGTCCTGATGGAGTGTGCCACAGTCATCATGGTGGTCATGCTGTTCCAAGGCAAGCTATGCAGAAAAACCTAGAAAAGCATGGTAAAGACTGGTGCGAGAAATTAGCAGAGAGAATTTATGAAATGTCAGTTGATACTTATTCACAAACAGTAATGCCCTGCCTCCACTCGGCAGGTTGGCAAAGAAGACATTTAGATTGGGAATTTAAGCTGGCAGAAAATGATTCTGAACCTGATGAAGCTCTTGTTGAAGGAATTATTAATGCCACAGAGAGCTTTCTAAGGAGTAGCGAGGTGCATCGGTTATTTATTCAGGAATTAGTTCAGGGCACATTTGAGGAGGCAAATGACAAAAAAATAATTTCTAAAGCAATAAAATCCATTATTGAAGAGGAAATTGTTAGTTCACTAAGAGAAAAGAAAGAAACTCTTTTAAAGAAAATATCCGCAAAATTAATATCAGAAGAAAAAGTTAGCGAAGAACTTGCAATAAATTCTGCTAAAGAGGGTTTTGAGGAAGTTGAAAGGTTACTCGCAAATCATAGCGAGGCAGTTTAACCCTATTTCTTTATATTTTCTTTATATTTTCTTCAATAATTGGCTCAAATATAAATTAAACATTAAATTATTGTTTGGAAGTACAAAGTTGTAACTTATTAGACAATACATCTGTTCTCTGATGTGTTTATCTATATACAACTTATCACTTTCAATGGACAATTTCATTAGAAAAAGGATCGACATAGCTACCTGTTGGGCTACCAACAGAATTTCTGCAATGGACACTTTAGAAAGATATGAAGACAGTTATGCAATCGCAGAAGAATTTAGAGAGTGGATATTACATATTGGAGAAAAGAACGAAAATTTAAAAGATTCTGTTTTAAACTTCCCAAAGGAATTAAAAAAGTTATTTGACCAAAAAGTTAACGACTAAATAAAAAATATATCGAGTGAAATCCGCCCTACACTATATGGGTTTGTTTATTATTATTAATAGTGAAATTTGAAAATAAATGGAAAATAAAGAAAAAAATTCTAATGTAGAAAATGTTGTAATTATTGGTTCGGGTCCAGCAGGTTATACCGCTGCAATTTATGCAGCAAGAGCGAATCTTCAACCATTGCTCGTTACGGGATTTAGTTCTGGTGGTATTCCTGGTGGGCAATTAATGACTACAACATTTGTTGAAAATTATCCAGGTTTCCCAGATGGTGTACTAGGTCCTGAATTGATGGATCTAATGAAGGCTCAAGCAGAAAGATGGGGTACTAACTTATACGAAAGTGATGTAGTATCTATAAATACTGATTCTCATCCCTTTGAATTAAAAACTTTAGAAGGAACTATAAAATCTAATTCAATTATCATTGCAACTGGAGCAAGTGCAAATAGATTAGGCGTGATAAATGAAGATAAATTCTGGAGTAAAGGAATAAGTGCTTGTGCAATATGTGACGGAGCGACCCCACAATTTAGAGATGAAGAATTAGCTGTTATTGGAGGGGGTGACTCTGCATGTGAAGAAGCAGCATATCTAACTAAGTATGGAAGCAAAGTGCATTTGATCGTTAGATCAGAAAAATTAAGAGCTAGCGCAGCAATGGTAGATAGAGTAAAAGCCAATCCAAAGATAGAAATTCATTGGAACACAAAAGTTGATAAAGCGGATGGATCTGAATGGCTTGAGAGAATAGATACTATTCACTCTCAAAAAGGGAAAGGGGAAATCAATATAAAAGGTCTTTTTTACGCGATAGGGCACACACCAAATACGAAGTTCTTAGGCAACAAAATTGATTTAGATAATAAAGGATATATTGCCTGCAAATCAGGAAGACCAGAAACATCTATTGAAGGCATCTTCGCAGCAGGTGATGTCGTTGATTCTGAGTGGAGACAAGGAGTTACCGCTGCAGGAACTGGATGCATGGCAGCATTAGCTACCGAAAGGTGGTTAGCCGAGAAAAACCTAGCAAAAATTATAGTCAGAGAGAAACCTGAACCAGAAAAAAAACTTAATTCATCAGATTATAATGAAGAAGAAGTTAATGAAGATACTTTCGATTCAAATTCTGAATGGCAAAAAGGCAGTTATGCATTAAGGAAACTTTATCACGAGAGTAAAAAACCTATCTTAGTAATTTTTAGTTCTCCAAGCTGCGGCCCATGTCATGTTTTGAAGCCTCAATTAAAAAGAGTAATTAAAGAACTTGATGGTGCAGTTCTTGGCGTCGAAATAGATATTGATAAAGATCAAGATATTGCAAAACAAGCTGGTATTAACGGCACACCAACAGTTCAACTTTTTAAAGAAAAATTATTAAAAAAACAATGGCAAGGTGTTAAACAAAGAAGTGAGTTTAAAGAAGCTATAAAAAATATTATCTAAAATAACGTTTTATTTATTATTTCTCTTAGGATTATTTTTATTAGTAGTCGGTCTGGCTCCGCCTGCATTTCTTTCTCTATAAGTTATTCTCCCTCTAGACAGATCATAAGGACTTATCTCAACTAAAACTTTATCTCCAGCTAATAATTTAATTCTAAATTTAGTCAATTTACCTGCAGCTCTACATAAACATTGATGTCCTTCAGGTTGTTCTAAGGTAACCAAATAAAATCCATTCCCCTGCTCTTTTTCAATTACACCTGAAGTTTCAATCATTAATTAATTTTTTACTAAGTTCATATTATCAGAAAAAGATTGGCCAAAATTGATTTCAGAAAAATTACATCTGTAAAAATATGAAATTCAATTCAAATTGAAAATTTAATTTCATTAATTATTTGAAGTTGACCGTAGTAAAAATTTGCTTTCGCAATTTTTTCAGAATCTTCTAATTGATCAAAAAAAACGAACCCAAGGCTTTCCCACAATGAAGATCCGCAAACATTATTCAATTCATTTTTTGCTTCTTTTGCAAAATTATCTAATTTTCTTTCAAGATTTTTAGATTTAGAAACAGACATAATAAGTAATATCAATATAGTACAAATATACTATGTATAACTATAATTGCAATATTAAAAAGGTAATCTCTTTTTTTCCTCAATATTTAGATCTGCTTCCATTTCCCTTAATCTTTTAAGTATTTGTTGGTAGTACTCCTTTATATAACTCTCTAGTGAGGTCATATCTTCTTTTTTAAGTTCCAATATTTCGTAGGTTTTACTCATGTCAGCATCTAACGATTCACCACTACTAGTTACTTCAGCAAAGGCCAATCTTTCAGCAACATTTAAAGAATCTTGAAAAAAGGAGACTACTTTTTGAGTGACACTAATTAGGAAAGGGGAAACTCTAAAAATTTTCGCTTTTTTTTCACTAAATTTTTCACATAAAGATATAACTTCGTTTGAATCCCATGCTTTGGGACCTACTAGTGGCAATGAAGTTCTGTAAGTTTTTGGATTATTTACTGCTGCTACAACAACTTTCGCCATATCTTGAGTATTCATATA